>NZ_JBSFLI010000040.1:0-65631 GCF_053598955.1 Streptomyces sp. NPDC001056
CAATAGGAATCCTCACCGAAGCCGAGCCCGGCACCTTCAGCAGGAAGTAGTAACCAAGCCCGGAACGGACATCAACTCACGAACCGACCACTCAGGGCACGTCGTTCAGCGCCGCTTCCATCATGTCGGCAGTCCGGTCTTCTTCCGCCTCCCACAGGTGCGTGTAGACGTTCAGAGTGATCGATGGCTTAGCGTGACCAAGCCGCTTCTGCACCTGCTTCGGCGTTGCCCCGTTCTTGATCAGGACCGAGGCATAGAAGTGCCGCAGGTCGTGAAGCGTCGTGCCCTCGGGTACACGGACCTTGCTGCCGGTCTTCTCCAGGTAGGCATTGGCCCGCCTGACGTTGCGGGCCCACATCTTCGCCCAGCTACCCCGCCGGATCGCCCCACCGGTCTCGCTGGTGTACAGCAGCCGAGCGTGGCGCCATGTGGGCTTTCTGGGGTTCGTCCGATCCTCGATGTACACGACCCGCGGCGGGAACTCCTCCCGGTGACGTTCGATCTCGTCCACGACCGAACGTCCCTGAGGAACAGACCGATAGCTCTGCCTGGTCTTGGGTTCCCCCAGGTACGGGACCCCCTTGTCGGGGCCGATCAACTGTTGCCTGACCGCCACGATCTCGGCGGGTTCCTCGTCTTCCAGCCCGAACAACTCGCCTTGCCGTAGGCCCGTCGATGCGGCTTGCCTCACCAGGGCGCGGTACCGGGGAGAAGCGGTCGCAATGAGCGCCTTCACCGCCTCCGGATGGAGCGGGTGGATCTCCGGATAGAAGACCTCCGGCGGCTTCAGCCCCTCCCACGGGTACTTCGAGATGACCCCCTCTTGGTGGGCCATCTTCAGGATGCTGGTGCAGACGTTCCAGGGCGTCGCAAAGGTCGAGGGAGCGATGACCGCCGAGCGCTCTTTGATCCACCTCATGCCGTCGGCCCGCTGGATACGGCCAATCTCCCGGTTTCCGAACGTCGGGTAGATGTGCAACCGCAGGGCCCGCTCAACGTTCGTTTCGGTCCGCTCGCGGTGTACAGCCGTCTCCTGCCAGCGTTCAGCGATGTCCCTGAACTTCTGCTTGCCCAACTCCCGGTTCACGAAGGTGCCGTCATCGAGTTCAGTCGTCACCTTGGCGGCCCGGGAGTCCGCAGCGGTCTTCTTCTCGAAGTTCTCCTTGCACTGCTTGCCGGACAAGTCCCGGTAGCGCACCTGCCAGCGCTTCCCTGTGCCGTGTTCCCCGCTGGGGTAGACCGTCTGGGTCTTGCTGCTGTGCACCTTGCACGGCTCGGCGTCGGCCGGCGGTCGGGACAGGTGCCAGCGGTCGTAGACGTCAGCCATCAGTGCCCCTCCTCTGAGCAGGTCGGTTTAAACAGGAGGTGGAGTCCGTTGCTGTTCGGGGTCATGCTGCGCGGTGGCCTCCGATCTCCTCAGCGTCGTACCTGTCGAGCGCGGCGGCGTCGTACAGAACGTGTCGGCCGCGCTTGATGAAGCACTGCGGGCCGGTGCCGGCGTAGCGCCAGTAGCGGACGGTCGTGGGCGACGTGCGGTAGCGCTCGGCGACTTCCGCAGTCGTGAGGTACTTCCTCATGAGGTCCTTCCTGTGGCACGGGCGTCTGCTCGCGTGGTCACCACCCCGAGGCGCGTGGTCTCGGATCGGAGATCCGTGTGCTTCCGAGGTTCGGATTTCTGCGTCATCGCGTCACGCACGTCATTTGTGGCTCTGACCTGTGGCTTTGTGGTGACGCGGGCCGGTCGGGGCGTGTCACAGGGCGAGGCGGGGCTCTGTCACCTGTGACGTGGGTGACGCGAGATGACGCAGGTGTCGGCCGTCTTCGTCACCGGTCTATCCGCAGGCCAGGGGCCGTTTTGTGGTCCATGGTGACGTGGGTGACGCAGCGTCTCCCTTGTTAGGAAAAAGAGAGGGGTTGGGGTCTGTGGTGGTGTGGTGCGACTCGGAGCGAGAAGAAGGAGCCGCTCCGCGGCGCGACCTGCGCAGCGGCGGCACGCCGCCGGGACAGCAAGAGGAGCACACGGGGCAGCGCGTGCTCCTCTTGCTTGTTCGGTGCGGCGCCGGTGGCGCGGGTCAGAACGCTGTTTCCTGCTCGTCCGACGGCGGGAGCAGGCGGGTCATCTCGATATAGCGGGCGGCGCTGGTGCGGCCCCAGTCGATGAGGACGCCGCGGGCGGCGAGAGTGGGCTGGAGACGCTTGAGCCGGTCGGAGAGGACCTTGCCGGTGGTGGGCCATCCCTTGGGCAGGAGGCGGCACTCCTCGCCGCTGTAGAGGGTGGTGAGGCAGTGCAGCCACTCCGACGACGTCATACGGACTTCCGCGCCGGCGTCGAGCCCGGCAGCGTGCTTCAGAACCGTCTGAGCCAGCAGGTCTCCCTCAATGACGTCGTCGTTGAGGTCATCGAGACTGGCCCGGTACGCGGCCAGCGAGCCGAAGCCGGTCGCCGCATCGAGCTGCGCGCACAGGTGGGCGAAGTCGGCCATCCGCAGGTCGGTGGGGGTGTCTGCCTGGGCGGCCCGCACCTTCACGGTCAGGTCCAGCAGGGAGCCGAGCACGACCGGCAGGATCTCCGCGTACTCGGCCCACAGCTCTGCTTCGGTGCGCCGCACGCGGGGCCGTACGAGGCGGAGCGGGAGGAGGCGTTCGGCGAGGTCGGGGCGGATGACGCCGACGTCGATGCCGGTCAGGAGCATGGGGCGCCGGTAGCGGGAGCGGACGACGTCGCCGTCGGTGAACAGCGCGCGCTTGATGCTTTCGGCGCCGGTGACGATGCAGCACATGAGGTCGGACAGGTCGGGGGGAAGGTGGGAGAGGTTGTCCAGGGCGGTGACCCATCCGGCGGCGACGGCTGTGATCATGTTCTCCTCGTCCTTCGGGGCCCGGCGCAGGTCCCCGCTCATGCCCTCGATGACCCGCACGAGCATCCGCCCGCCGGTGGACTTGCCGGCGCCCTGGGGCCCGGTGAGGAAGGGGGCGGGGACGGGCACGGAGGGTTCCAGGCAGCCGATGAGCCAGGCGAGGGCCAGGCATTCGGTCTCGGCGCTGGCGAAGTTGCACAGGCGCAGCAGGAGGTCGATGCCCTTGCCGTCGGTGTCCCGGGCGGGCAGGGGGAGTTCGCCGGTGAGCTGGGTGCGTCGCCAGCAGACTTCCTGCGGGTCGGGGGTGAGGATGTCCCAGCCGGTGGGGTGGATACGGACGGACTTGCCGTCGTTGCGGCCCAGGTCGAGCCAGGTCGCGCCGTCGAATCCGGGGGCGACGCGGATGTGGGTGGGCTGTACGTCCTCGGTCAGGGCGAGTGCTTCGATCAAGTCCAGTGCCTCCTTGAGTGCGGTGCCGTTGAACACGCCGATGCCGTCCCTGAAGAGACCGACCATGAGTTCCTGCCGGTGGCTGCCGGTCGTGCCCTGGGAGCGGATGGGCCGGGCCACGGGGTGGCCGTTCTTCTGCGCGTAGACGGTGCCGTCGACGGTGCGGAAGTACCGGAAGTGCGCTTGCGCGTAGTCGGTGATGATCTGGCGAGCTGGGGTCTTCTCGTCGTCGGACACGACTCACATCCCCAGTGCGGTGCGGGCGTTGGCCCAGGCGTCGGTGCAGTGCCGCGGAGACTCGCCCTTGGCCTGCGCCGCGGTGAACAGCCGCGCAACGTGGGCGGCGGTGAGGCAGCCGCACCGGCCGTGCGTCGACAGCACCGCGAGGAACGTGCGGTAGACGGTGGCGTGGATCGCCTCGCGAGCCTCGGTGATGCGCTGCTCCGCCATGGCGATCCCACGCTCCAGGTAGGCGGGCGTGCGGTGGCGGCACTCCCCGCCCCCGGCCGGGGCGGGCGCGATGACGGTGTGCGGCGCCGGCCGGGCCGGGGCGGGCACCTTCACGATCAGTGCGCGCACCACGTCCGGCAGCTCCGTGAGGGTGCCGGTGCCGGGGCCTAGCCACCGGGCGTACTGCATCCGGGACTTGATGTCGACGCCGGGCCGGACGCCGTTGGCGGACTGCATCGTGCCCCGGTAGATCCAATGTTCACCGCGCGTGGTGGCCACCGTTCGGGTGACGGGCAGGGCCTCGCGTGCCCAGGTGATGGCGGCCAGGTTGTCGAGGTCCACCACGGTCAGGCTGGCGCCGCCGGGGTGGTAGGCCACCGCCGCCGCCTCACGCCATGCCCGCGCCCACGCCGGGGAGCGAAGGACCATGGGATCGGTGGTTGCGGCGGCCCAGCCGTGGCAGGGCGCCGGGCAGACGCAGGGGCCGGGGACCTTCATGTTCGGCCGGTCACCGCAGGCACTGCGCGCGCACGCCGGGCAGTTCCCGAACGGGAGCTTTCCCGCCCGCAGGGGCAGCACCGGGACACCGGCCGCCGCGAGGTGCAGCGCGGTGTGCAGATGGGGGGTCATGCGGCGGTCCTCCCTTCGAGGGCGAGGAACTGGGTGGCGATCCAGTGGGTGTAGGCGGGGGGTACGGCTTTGCGGGCTTCGAGGTTGGTCATCCAGGTGCAGCCCATGGCGTCGGCGTAGGCGCGCTCGCCCTTGTGCTCGAAGGCCAGCAGGCCCTTGTGGTGCCAGCACGGCGGGACCAGGTCCCCGCCTCCGTCCCACGAGGTCTCGAAGGTGCGGTGGCGGCGGACCCTGAGCCCGAACTGGGTCCCGCACAGCAGGTAGTCCGGCCGCAGCAGCCCTGCCGCGGCGGTCTCGGGCACGTTCTCCATCACCCACGGCCGGCCGGTTGCCTGCATGACCTGGCGGCCGGGGCCGATCAGGTCGGGGTGGTCGTCGGGGTTGCCGCGCCAGCGGGTGACGGTGGCGTAGCGCTCGCACGGCCAAGACCCGTGGACCAGGTCGAAGGTGTGGCCGTAGGCGGCGCAGTACTCAAGGCCGTCGGCCTGGACGAAGGTGAAGGGGTAGTTCGGCTGAGGGTTGATGTCCACGCCGACGACGTCGAACCCGGCGAGGTAGTAGCCCATGGAAAGGCCGCCGGCTCCGCAGCACAGGTCCAGCACCCGCAGCCCGTTCGGCCGCCGCAGCGGCAGCACACTCGCGCTCATGCAGCCACCGCCAGGGCGGAGGGGAACGCGGCGAGGTAGGCGCGGCCGATCCACTCGGTGTAGGCCGGGGGCAGCGCCTCGCGCAGACGGAGGTGGTCGGTGGACCAGTCGATGCCCTTGGCGGCGCGGATCTCCTCCACGGTGGCCTTGCCGCCGCCCTGCCCGTACGCGGCGACGTACGGGCCGTCGTGGTACTCGCCGTGCCGCCAGCCGCGCACCCGCCCGCGGTGGCGGGGGTGGGTGGGCTGCACCGCGGTCCAGCCGCCAAGTTCGAAGTAGCGGTGCATGATCACGGCGAGGCCGAACATCTCCCCGCACAGGCGGACGTCCTTGCGGACCTCGGAGCCGGCCACGTTCTCCATCACGTAGGGCCGGCCGGTCGTCTCCAGGGCAGCGCGGGTCGGGGCGATGAGTCGTGGGTAGGTCCGGCCGATCGCCGCGTTGCGCGCGGCGTTGGTGCCCTTGGTAGGGGCGCCCTCTCCCTGGCAGGGGGGCGAGGCGTGGATGAAGTCGAACTCGTGGCCGTGGGCGCGGATGAACTCGATCGCGTCGCCCTGGTGGAAGGCGTCACCGCGGTAGTCCGGCTGCGCCTGGATGTCGACGCCGGTGATGTGACATCCGAGGAACGCGCGCCGGTAGCCCTCAGTACCGCCCCCGATGCAGGAGTAGGCGTCCAACACCCGGAACGGTCCCGGAAGGGCGGGTACTCGCCTGATGTCGGTGGGTTGGGTCATGCTGGATGTCTCCAGTTCTCTTTGACAGTGCTGGATGACAAGGGCGGCCCGTCTTCATTGGCGTGAGGGGGCCGCCCTTGGCGTAGCTAGAAGTCGGTGCCGGTGTAGTGGGCGACGTAGCCGGGGCACTGGTTGTCGGGGCAGTCGCAGCCGCCGCACTCGTTGCAGATGTCGCCGGAGCACTCCTCGCACATCTCGTGGCCGGGGCATCCGTAGTCGGCGCAGTCGTCGCAGTAGATCTCGTCTTCCACGTGCGGGATTCCTTTCGTCACTGCTGGTTGTTGGTCTTGGCCCACACGCCGCGGGTGGACGTGTGGAGGTTGCGCTGGTCCTGGTAGACGGGGCCGGTGTAGTGGTGGTGGGTCTGGGCGCGGGCGGTGGTGGCCGAGCGGACGGCGGAGCCGACGGCGACGGCGACGGCGGCCAGGGCGGCGATCGGCAGGGTGACGAACAGGACGGACGTCAGGGACACGGCGGCGAATCCCTGGCAGGCGAGCCAGGTGCCGCAGCCGAGTCCGACGCAGGTGGCGCCGACGCCGATTCCGGCGACGGCCGTGCCCATGGCCCAGGCGGGGACGATCCGCCGGTCCGGCTGCGGGACGGGTGGCGTGGGGCCGTACGCGGGGGCCGTCGTGGTGCTGGCCGGTGCGGGGCGCTGGTCCTGCTGTTCGCGGATGTGCTGCCACACGGCCGTCATGTACGCCGCGTCGTCCACGGGCCGTTCGGGCGCAGCCGGGTTCGCCGGAGTGGGCTGGTTGGAGGCGTTGAGCAGGCGGGTGGTGTCGGCGTCGAGCAGGCGGGAGATGTCGGTGTGGTCGAGCAGGTCGGAGATCTCGGTGTAGCTCCAGGGCGTCAGCGTCATGACGGGTCCTATCCGAAGGAGTGGCCGAGGCTGGAGATGCCGGCGGCGAAGGCGGAGAAGAAGGCGTTGATCGAGGGGGCGGCGCCGCTGGCGGCGAGGAAGTAGCCCAGGGACGCGGCGGTCAGCGCGCCGCCGGCGGGCAGGTAGCGGGTGCGCAGCATCACCGCGGTGAGGATGAGGGCGAGGACGAGTCCGCTGATCGAAAGAACCACGAGTGTCACTTTCTGTAGAGCGGCAGGAGGGCCCGGCGTGGGACTCCCACGCCGGGAAGCAGAAGGGCGCCGGGGGGCTGTCAGGGGGCGGCTGAGGGGCTTTGCGGGCATGTTTTTTGTGGGAGTCCCACGCCCACACATGCAGGTCAGTGCCTCCCACAGGGGTGTGGGAGTCCCACGGGCCGTGGTGGGGGCTGTGGTGGGTGGTCTGTGGGAGTCCCACAGACCACCCGAGGGTCACGCGGCGTGACGGTCGGCGTAGGCGCGGAGGGCGGCGGCGAGGGTCTCCTGGAGGTAGCCGGGCTTGGGTTCGCCAGTCTCTCCGGCGCGGACGGTGCCCTTGCCGGGGCGCTCGATGCCGACTGCGCGCAGCAGCCGTCCCAGCTCGGTGCCGAGCAGGAGCGGGTCCATGTCCAGCCGGGCGGCGAGGTCGGCGGTGTGCATGCGGCCGCTGGCGGCCACGACGTGCTGGTGTGCGTCGGCCAGCAGCTGCGGGATGGGGTTGGGGTGGTCGGTCAGGTTGCCGGCCTGCTCCAGGACGCGCCCGAACTCTGCCCGGATCACCTCCGGTCCCTCCTCCTCCGCCGTGACGGGGACCGTGTCGGTGACGGTCGAGGCGGGCGCGTTCAGCAGGGCGGCCAGTGCTTCCGAGCCGAACCGTGCGGGCCGCCCGGCGGGGGCGCCGCTGGTGGCCGGGCTCGGGCTGCCGGAGCTGCGGGGCTGTCCCTTGCCGGTGATCGGGGTGCCGTTGACGTCGTCCAGCGGGGGCCGCAGGATCTCCAGGTCGGTGAACGGCAGCGTCGCGGCGGACAGCTTCTTGTCCTTGTAGAGGCGGGGCAGGATGCGCCCCCAGCGGCTCGCGTAGTAGCGGCCCGGCGCGGTGTCCAGCGAGATCGCGTCCACGGCCGGGCGCCGTGTGGCGAGCTTCGGGCTGATGGTGTTGATGGTCTTGGGCTTGATGCGGAAGCACTTGAACGGGGTCGGCTCGGAGTCGACGTCGTCCTGGTCCGGGGCGGAGAGGAAGCCGGAGCCCTTGTGGGCTGCGGCCTTGGGGTTCAGCCGGGCGCCGCCGGTCGGGAACAGGTGCGAAAGCTCCTCGGGGTCCGAGACGCGCATGCCGATCCGTACGCGGGACTGCTTCTTGATGGCGGCGGTGATGACGTCCTGGGTGGCCCGCAGGCCGGAGATGACGGTGCGGACGCGGGCGGCGCGGCCGGTGTCGACCACGGTGTCGAGCTTGGTGAGGATGTCGTAGGGCAGTTCGGCGATCTCGTCGACCACGATGATGATGGCGGGGACCTGCGGGCTGACGGGGATCTTGTCGTCGTCGGCGTCGTGCATCAGGTCCTGGTAGGCGGCCTTGCGGGTGTTGATCGCCGCGATCGCCACGTCCAGCATGATGTGGGCCTCTTCGATGGTGTCGGCGGTCCAGTCGATCAGCGGGCGCTCCACCGTGCCGTCGACGGCCCAGGCGCGCAGCCAGGGGAGGCTGATGCCGGCGCCGGTGACGTCCAGGTGCCACACCACGGCGTCGTTGGTGCGCAGGAGTTGGGCGTTGGTGACGTTGATGGTGTTGGACTTGCCCGAGCCGGTCTGCCCGATCTCCAGCGCACACACGTCGGTCAGGGGGAAGTCGGCGGGTTCGGCGTCGGGCAGCAGGCCGAGCTGGATGCGCTGGTAGATGCTGGTCTCGGTGACCTCTTCGGGGAAGTCGATGGTCTCGGCGAGGACGTCCTTGGCGGTGACGCGGATGAGGATCTGGCCGTAGATCTCGCCGTCGAGGATCTGGATGCTGCCGCCCTTGGGCAGCTTCAGGTCCACCGCCAGCTTGCGGATCGCATCCCCGGGCAGCTCCGGGGTGTCGGACGGCATGAGGACCCGCACGGTGTAGCCGACGTCCCCTGTCCAGGGCCTGACGCCTTCGACGGTGTGGCCGTCGAGGCGGAAGAGGCGGTGGAGACGCTCGTGCCAGTCCCTGGCCTGCCCGTTGGCCCACTTCTGCAGGCGCCGGGAGGCGCGTTCGGTCCGTGCCGTCTCCTCCGCGCGGACCAGGCCGCGGGCGAGGGTCATGCCGACCGCGGTGCCGGCCGCCCACCAGCCGGTGGCCGCCCAGGTCAGCACCGTGTGCTCGGCGAGCGCCACCGCGGCCCAGCCGCCGGTGGCCAGCCACCCCGCGCACCGGGTGGCGATGTGCCCGGTGGGGCGGCGCTGGTAGAGGTCGGCCCCGGCCTGCGCGGCGGCGCCCGCGGCCCCGACGAGCAGGGCGTAGGAGGCGGGCAGTCCGGTGGCGGCGCCGACAGCGGTAGCGCTGTAGGCGCCCCCGGCGACCAGGGCCGCGGCGGTGGCGGGGGTGGTGCCCCAGGACCAGTCCAGGGCAGGAGCGTTGCTGGAAGCCATGAGGAAACTCCTTCGGCGTCGCGCCGGAAGTCGAGAGGGGGGAAGGCCGTGGGCCGGGCACCCGAAGGTGCCCGGCCCACGAGAGGGGTTCAGGAGAGGGTCAGACGTCCCACATGCCTTCGGCCTCGACGCCGTTGCGGGGGGCCTCGTGCCGGGCGATGTCCGGGGCGTGCAGGCGCCGGAAGTTCGGCATCAGGTCCTGCGCGGCCGAGGCGGCCTGGAGCAGCAGGGTGTGCACGTCCGTCAGGGCGTCCACGATGGCCTTGTCCACCGGGTACTTGTCGTTGCTGCGGACCTGGAGCTGCTCCACGGCCGCGGCGACGTTCTCGATGCCGGCGGGGATGCCCTCGAACTCGGCGGCGACCTGGGACATGTGGCCGGGCTCGTAGCGGGCGTAGACGTGGGCGATGTCCTGGGTGACGGCCACGAAGTGCGAGGGCTGGTGCTGGTTGAAGCTGCCGTCCTGCCGTCGTTCCAGGATGTTCCACATGTGCTCGCCCGGCCGCGGCTCCTCGTAGCGCCGCAGGTCGTGCTCGTGGACCTTGGCGAACAGCGGCCCGACCTCGGCGGCCTTCTGCGCGGCCTGGTGCAGCAGGGCGTAGACCTGGGCGACCAGGTCGGCCATCCGGGCATCGGCCGGGTACTTGTCCGAGGTGTTGATGGCCAGCTGGCGGATGGCCTCGCCGGTGGAGGTCAGCCCCTCGGGCAGGCCCCAGTACTCGGCGGCCACCGCCAGCATCATCGGCGGCTCGTAGTGGGCGTACGCCTCGCGCATGCCCTCGGTCTCCCGCTGGAAGACGGACACCAGGTTCCCTCCGAAGTGATCAGACGGCCAGTCGCTCTTGGTGCGGCGGCCGGGCTCGGGAAAGTCGGTCAGGACATCGGGGCGGACCGCGTCGGCGTACTTCGCCTTCGCCTTCCGCATGAGCTTCACGAACACCCACTTGGAGACCGTCACGGCCCACCGGGTGAACCGGGCACCCCACTTCTTGCCGTTGCGGGGCGCCAGCCGCAGCCACCGCAGCAGACCGCCGAACGCGGCCGCCGCGCCCCGCAGCAGCAGACCGGGGATGTAGACCAGGGCGCCCAGGGCACCGGCGGCCAGCGAGGCGCTGGCCGCGCGCAGCAGGAACGGCACGGCCGCCTTCCCCCTCTTCGCCAACTCCCGCCGCGCCGAACGGATCCGCTCCCGCAGCGCCTGACCGGACGGTGACGAGAACAGCCCGGACGCCTTCCGCCCCACCGCCGACAGCCCGCGAGCAGCTGCACGGGCCGCACGGCCGGTAGCGGCGGCCACCGTGGACCGCGCCCCACCCGCTGGCGTCTTCCCGGTACTGCTGTGCAGCCCGGCTCCACCAGCCCCGCGGCCAGACATGCCAGCGCCCCCGGACGCCCCGTCCTTGCGGCGGGCGATGCGGTCCAGCAGGCCCCGCTTGCCGCCCGAGCCGCTGGTGTGGTTGCGCTGAGGGCTGCCCGCTCCGGGCGCGGCCGGTCCCGTGTCGACGGACATGGCGCGCTGGGCACGGCCCTTGGCCAGCGACAGCCCGCTCGCGCTGCCCGAACCGGAGCCCAGGTTGCCGTGACCACGCTGCCGGCCAATGCCGGACGCGCCGTGGCCGACGCCGCCCCGCGACCCGCGGGCCCCTCCGGCGAACGAGGCGCTGCCAGACCCGGAGCGGTGCGGACGCCCACCGCCGAGGCCGAGCGCCCCGTGCGAGCCGCGCCCGCCGTTGCGCAGGGCGCCGGGCATACCGCCCGCCCGCCGGGTGCGACGGGACTTCCGTACCGCGGCCCCCGCCCCGGCCAGCGCCGTGGTACCGACCACGACCCCTGCCGCAGTCATCGTGCCGACCAGGCCTGTCGCGGAGTACAGGGCAGCCGCCCCGGTGGACAGCGCCTCGGCGCCGAATACCGCGGCGGGCAGCGCCCGCAGACCCGGCCCGGAGCGCGCCCGAGAGGTCTTCTCCTGCTCGGCTGCGGCCTGGGTGATGGTGAACTCGATCGGCACCGACGTGCCGTCCGCAGCCGTAACGGCCGCGGATTCGGAGAAGGAGGTCGTGGCCTCGGTGGTGGTGTCGGACACTGGTACAGCTCCTTCGGAGTGCACGAGAGCGCCCCGGCCGGGCCGTAGGAAGCGGGCCGGGGCGCTCTGCGTATCTGGGAGGCGAGTCAGGCAGCCTGCGCGGAAGCGTCCGCGCAGGCCACACACATGCCGAGCGACGTGGGAAGGGTGTAGCCCGCGTCCTGCCCACATTCAGGGCAGGTACGGCGGGCCTGGTTCGCCTTCGCCAGCGCGGCGCGCTTGGCCGGGGTCATGGGCCGCACCGGCTTGGCCAGCTCGATGGAGTAGAGGTAGGCGACCAGCGGGCCGCGGCGGCGGCGCGGGCGCTCGATCTGCGCGACCACGTCCTGACCGCCCGGCCGAAGGCCGAGAGCACGTAACTGTCGGACCGTGGCGAGCCCGTCAGGCGCGAGCCGCCACGGGTAGACGGGGAGGGCGGCCATCAGCGGCCCGCGATCGCCAGCTCAGCCCCGCCCGCGGCCGGGTCGCGGTGCTCGGCGTAGCGGGAGGAGACCCAGCCGACCGACCAGCCGCACAGCTCCGCGGCTTGACGTACCGGCAGCCCGGCGCCGAACGCGGCGGCCACGATCTGCCGGGCCTCGTCCTCGGGTAGCTTGCTCGTGGCCGGGCCGCGCTCCAGCAGCGCGGCGCGTTCACGCTCTGCCCGCTCCTCACGCTCGGCCCGTTCACGGCGTTCACGCTCGGCCCGGTCCGCGGCCTCACGATCGCGGCGCTCGGCGGCCTCCCGCTCGATGCGTTCACGGTCCCGCTCCCGCTGTTCACGCTCGCGCTCACGACGTTCACGCTCGGCCTGCTCGGCACGTTCGCGGGCGGCGCGCTCCTCCTGCTCCCGCAGCTGCCGGCGCTCTTCCCTGTCGGCTGCTTCACGGGCCAACCGGGCTTCGTGTTCACGCTGTTCACGAGCCAGCGTCGCCGCGTGCTCGCGCTCCTCCCGAGCCTCCCGCCGGGCGGCCTCCGCGCGCTCGCGGGCCGCCTGTTCGGCCCGCTCGCGCTCGGCCTGCTGCTCCTCGTTCAGCCGCTTGACGGCGGTGGTGATGGCGCGGCGGTAGGCCAGACCGGTCTCCGCCGTGACGATCAGCAGCAGCGGCGCCACCGCGTGCACGGCCACGCCGACCAGGTCGTTCTTCAGGGCGGAGTCGGCGACGTTCAGCGCCAGGGTCATGCAGCCGGTCATCCACCGCAGCACGACCGGCCACCGGCCGCCGTGCCCTCCGAGGCGGGCGAGGACGGCGTCCAAGCGGACCACGATGACGACCGCGGCGTCCACGACCAGGGGCAGGATCGGGGCGGTCCACGCCCACTTGGCGGGGGTGTGAGCGGCGGCGAGCGGGGTCACGGTGAGGACCGAGTAGAGCACCGCCCCGGCCACGATCGCCCACGTACCAACCGACAGGGCCTTCTCCGCTGAACGGACATGAACGCCGTTCACGCCGCCCCCTCGATCTGCTTCGGGGCGGGCATGGGGAAGCGGCGGAAGCCGTTGGAGGCCGAGTTGTAGATGAACGCCTCGCACCGCCACGTGAACGCCGATGCCGGGCGTTCATCGCAGGGCTTCCACACGTGGTCCGCCGGCATGCCGTGGGTGGCGGTGTCGGCGTGGGCATCCTCGCGGGAGGCGTAGATCGTGTGCGGCTCACCGTGGTGGAGCAGCACCGTCAGCGACCGCCCATCCATCGACCCGTCCTTCAGTTCCTCGCGGAGCCGGCGGATCTCGATGTCCTTCAGCAGCAGCTCCTGCCGCGCGGCGGACAGCTCCTTCACGGCACCGGAGAGGAGTGCCCTCACCTCGGTCGTGGTGGCCTCCGCCCGTTCCAGCGCGGCCTCCGACTCCCCGATGTGCTTACGCAGGATCGCGGCGTCACTCTCGGCAGTCTCAGCACGCGCCGTCAGGTCCAGCAGCTCGCGAACGTGCCGGACCCACGCGGCGTCCGACTGCTCCTGGAGCTCCCGTGCCCGAGTGCGGATCTGCTCGGCGTTCTGCTCCAGCCGCTGGAGGCGGCCGGTGGTGACGATGCGGATCACGCCGCCTCCCCCGCGGTCGTGGTGGCCCGGTTGGTCAGCGCACGGCGCGCGGCCAGCACTCGGCGGCGGGCCCGCCGCAGCCGGCGCGTGTTCAGCTCCGACGGCGCCTGGTCCAGGAGGGCGATCTGCACGTCCAGCAGCTCGACCTCCGCGCGGATGAGGGGCATCTCGTTCTCGATCGCGTCCAGCTCCGCGGCCGTGGGCTCACGGTCGTACTCGTCGGCGGTAACAACCGCCTGAACAGCAGCGATGGCATTCATGGGTCGTTGTTCCTCTCGCAGGGTTGGAACGGCCCGAAGAGCACCCCCCGGATTGCCCTCCGGGGGGTGCGGCCGTTTGTGGGAGCGGATCAGGGGCGGGACAGCAGGTAGGCCGCCGAGGCGGCGAGGCTGTCGGCCGCAGAGATGGCCGACTCACGCCGCGACGCCAGCACCTCCGTGCTCCCGGCGCCGCGCATGTCGTACGTGGCCCGCACCGCGTTGTTCACGTTGAGGCGGAGCTGCGGGAGCAGCACTGTCAAGGCGATCTGCGGGGCGGTGATAGCGGACCGGGTGAGGTGGCTCGCCTCACGGGCGGCGGCGACGTCGGCCGGGGCCGCACCGGACAGGCGCAGTTCCTCGCGGACCCACATCGCACGGCGGTGGTCCGCGAGCGCGGTGCTCAGCTCGGACAGGGCCGTCAGCGCCCGGTCGCGCAGCGTCTGCCGACGCTGGGTGCGGGCCGTGTAGTACTGCTGGACACCGACGACGCCGGCACCCAGCACGGTGCCGACGACCGCGACAACCGCGGCGGCGATCTCCATCGAACTCCCCCTCTCGGGGCCGGACTCTCCGGCTCCCCTCAGCGCTGCTCGTACGAGTCGAGCAACGGAGGCAACCGGCCGCGGCCACGCCGCGAAGGTCGATGTGCGGCGTAGCCGCACGGTCCGCCTTTTCAACTCGGGGAGACGGGGCCCACCTATGCAGTTCTCAAACAACGACCACTCCCCGGTGAGCGCGGTAGCCCTTGCTCAGAGCGGCTCCCGTTGCCACGGGACCCACCGGGCGCTTCAGCGCAGGCCAACGAAGGCCCTTCCGTCCGCTGTCCTAGGACTGCGAACCGCTGAGCAAGAGAATGACGCACAGTCCCGGGACTGTCAACAGTCCTGGGACTGTGCTTCACTGGTGCTGTCGAGAGGAGGGCTACATGGCGCCCAAGTGGCGGGAGCTCGCGGACCGGCTAGCCGAGAAGATCAGGGCTGGTGACTACGCGCCGGGCGACCAGCTGCCGCAGATCAGGGAGCTGGTGGACGCGGGCGAAGGGTCGAAATCCACGGTTCACGCGGCGTACAAGGCGCTGGAAGCAGAGGGGCTGGTCACGTCATCGCGCGGACACGGCACCGTCGTCCGTCAGCGAGCACCCCTCAAGCGGCTCGGCATCGCGCGGTACGACAAGGCCAAGTGGCGGGATGGAGATGAAGTCGCGTTCATCGCGGACCGCGTGGCGTCCGGACGTACGTACAAGCGGAACGAGCAGACACAGACCGTCAGTCGCGTGAAGGCGCCGGCCGCGGTCGCCGAAGCACATGGCCTGCCGGAAGGTGCGGACGTCTACGCCCGTGCGCGTCTGGTCAAGGAGGGTTCACAGCCGACCCATACGCTGACCAGCTACTACCGTCCCGAGCACGTTGAAGGTACGCGCATTGTCGACCCTGCCCCTGGGCCTGCCGGGCGTGGCGGTGGGTTCCGCGTCCTTTACGACGCCGGGTACGAGATCGATCACATGCGAGAGACGCTGTTTGCGCGCATCCCCACCGCGGAGGAATCCCAGCTCCTTCAGCTCGCGCCGGGCGAATGGGTGGTGGAACTGCACCGGACCACCTACACCGCAGACGGGACCGTGGTGGAGTTCGCGATCGGCGTCCACGCGGCAACGCGCTTCGCGTGGAGCTACGACTTCAAGGTGCCCGACTCGGCGAAGACGGAGACGGAGACGGAGGGCGAGGGTAAGTGATCTCGGCGCAGGCATGGGCGGATGCCCAGCGGCTTTGGGACTTCCAGCAGATGGGCCATGAAGTGCGCCCGTGCTCTGTCGCGATTGGACTCGGAAGCCATGATCTCGGGGTGGCGGACACGACCGCCGACCTCTACCGCCGCGGCATGGCCCCGCTGATCGTGTTCACGGGGGCGACCAGCCGCACGACTCGTGACCGCATGCCGCGAGGTGAGGCGGAGCACTACCGTCAACGGGCGGTGGAGCTGGGCGTTCCTCCAGAGGTGATCCTGGTTGAACCGCGGGCCCGGAACACCGGGGAGAACATCCGCTTCTCTCGTGTGCTTCTTGAAGAGCGGCACGTCCCGGTGTCATCGGTCCTGCTGGTCAGCAAGCCCTACGAGGAACGGCGGGCCTATGCGACGGCTCGCAAACTGTGGCCCGGAGTCGAGTGGGTCAGTGCGTCCACGCCCATGACGTTGACTGAGTACGTCGAGTCGATCCAGGACGCGCGCCTAGTGATCGACATGTTGGTGGGTGCTCAGCAGCGGCTCATGATCTACCCGCAACAAGGATTCATGATCGAGCAGCACATCCCCGATGGCGTGACCGCAGCATACGAGCGGCTGCGTGATGCAGGCTTCACGAGCCGACTCGTCCCGGACGCTGCCACGCGAGACTGACCCGGTGTGGCACGGTCTCGGCCGTGCCACCTGGGATGACTCCCCGGAGGCCGGGCCGTCTGTGGGCCGTCCGAGGGCGGCCGGGGACGACCGATGACGACGACCACCATCCGAACCTGCGGTCGCAGGTCACGGAATTCGATCTGCGACACCGGTACCACCATGCCCAAGCTCGGAGCTCGCACATGCATGGGCGCAGCGGCCTACGCGCCAAGGTCAACGCCCACCACGAAGCTTGACACGGCGAAGGTGGTGAGTTGCCGAAGGAACGCATAACCGCCCGATCATCGACAGCCCACCACCGGCGTGCCTTAGCGGTGGTGGTGCCACCAATAGAAAGCCAAGGCCGCTGCTCCACTCATGCTGGCTTTCACTCCCGCCCGCATGATCTCTTCCGAGGCAGAACTCAAGAGCCGGCGGAAATGGCGCCGTGCACGGTGTTCCGCAAGCTGGGCACCTATCCTTCGGGCTCCCCGGGCAGTACGAGTGATCTTGTGTGTGGGTCGCCGACAGTGGCGGTGCCTACACTTCTCAGTGCTGGGAATGTCGACCTCCTTCGGTTGGCGTTCCTAACGGTGTTGGCGGCCTCCTGCGTAGGACCAGGGGGCCGTCACCGTTTCCGGAGAGGCCCAAGCCCTGCGTTAGGACCAGGTGACCGCCGTCATTGCCGGGGGCCGTGGCCGCGTCGACCATTCTGAGGCACGGAACTGACACGCTCGGCTGAGCCGAAGGGCAATCAGTGACTCCGGAGGGTCAAGTCACTGCTTTTGGACGGTCGAGTCACTGCTTGCGGCGGGACAGGTCACTGTCGTTAGCGAATCGTTACCTTGGGTGGTGGATCGCTCCGCCAGGGCCAGCCACTGCGCAGTTGGTGCAGCCCCCGGCTTGTTGCGGGATGCTGCAGGCCAGACCGTTACGGCGCAGTTCGACAAGTCCGGGTGGTTCTCGTCGCCATTGAACTTGACGCCGATTCTCCGTCCTGCCGAGGCCGTCATGGCGCTGCCGCCCCTAGAAGACTTGGCGCTCCTGTCGTCATGCTTCACGTCGGTCTTAATTGCGCCAACCGTTTAGTGATCGCCTTGATCTCGCGCAGGGCCTCGTTGGTGTCACGGAGCATGCTGTCCGGCTCGCGGTCCGGCACATTGCCTGTCTCGCCGAAGTACTTGAGGTGCACAGCCCGCGCGGCAACGACGGGCAATCCTGTAGAACCGACGCCTCCGACCGAGGTCGGCCAACTCGCAATGCGTAGGAGCTCAGCTTCAATCAGCCCCCGGGCCCTGCGGTGACGGCACGTGACGGGGCTTAGCCACGCGGAGGGCACATCGAGGGCACAACAGCTCCAGCCAAACTCAACGGCAATCAACGCCGACAAACGCCGTTCAGCCTGGTCAGCGGCTTGACTTGACACTTTCCGCAGATGATGCGCCGAGAGGCGGCACCTCCGCACAGGGTGCCGCCTCTCTTTCGTGCGCCGGGTCCGCCGTCGATCGGATGAGGGTCGGGGACCGACGGCGGACCCGGGATACGGACCGCGGCAGGGGTCAGCGGTGGTCGCTGCCCGCGGACTGGGTCGCCGCCCGGCCCGCTTCGAGGCGGGCGACCGGGATACGGAACGGGGAGCAGGAGACGTAGTCGAGTCCGGCCTCGTGGAAGAAGTGGACGGACTCCGGGTCGCCGCCGTGCTCGCCGCAGACGCCGAGCTTGAGGTCGGGGCGGGTGCGCCGGCCGGCCTCCGCCGCGGCCTTCACCAGGGAGCCCACGCCGTCCTTGTCGATCGTCTCGAAGGGCGACACACCGAAGATGCCCTTCTCCAGGTAGGCCGTGAAGAAGGAGGCCTCCACGTCGTCCCGGCTGAAGCCCCAGACCGTCTGCGTGAGGTCGTTGGTGCCGAAGGAGAAGAACTCCGCCGCCTCCGCGATCTGGCCGGCGGTCAGCGCGGCGCGCGGCAGCTCGATCATCGTGCCGATCGCCAGCTTCAGCTCGGTGCCCGTCGCCGCCTGCACCTCCGCGATGACCTTGTCGGCCTCGTCGCGGACGATCTCCAGCTCCTGGACCGTGCCCACGAGCGGGATCATGACCTCGGCGCGCGGGTCGCCCTTGGCCGCCTTGCGCTCCGCGGCCGCCTCGGCGATCGCGCGGACCTGCATCGAGAACAGGCCGGGGATGACCAGGCCGAGGCGCACGCCGCGCAGGCCCAGCATCGGGTTCTGCTCGTGCAGCCGGTGCACGGCCTGGAGCAGGCGCAGGTCGTTCTCGTGCGGCTCCTGGCGGGACTCGGCGAGGGCCACGCGGACGGAGAGTTCCGTGATGTCGGGCAGGAACTCGTGCAGCGGCGGGTCGAGGAGGCGGATGGTGACCGGCAGGCCGTCCATCGCCTCGAACAGCTCGACGAAGTCCTTCTTCTGCAGCGGCAGCAGCTCGGTCAGGGCCGCCTCGCGCTCCTCCTCGGTGTCCGCGAGGATCAGCTTCTCGACCATCTCGCGGCGCTCACCGAGGAACATGTGCTCGGTGCGGCACAGGCCGATGCCCTGGGCGCCGAAGCGACGGGCGCGCAGCGCGTCCTCGGCGTTGTCCGCGTTGGCCCGCACCCGCAGCCGGCGCTTGCGGTCGGCGAAGGCCATCATCCGGTGCACGGCCTCGACCAGCTCGTCGGCGTCGTCCGCGCCCGGGTGCATCCGGCCCTCGAAGTACTCCACGACCGGCGAGGGGACCACCGGGACCTCGCCCAGGTAGACCTTGCCCGTGGAGCCGTCGATGGAGATGACGTCGCCCTCCTCGACCACATGGCCGCCGGGGACCGTCATACGGCGCCGCTTGGTGTCGACCTCCAGCTCCTCCGCGCCGCAGACACAGGTCTTGCCCATGCCGCGCGCGACCACGGCCGCGTGGGAGGTCTTGCCGCCGCGCGAGGTCAGGATGCCCTCGGCCGCGATCATGCCGTCGAGGTCGTCGGGGTTGGTCTCCCGGCGGACCAGGATGACCTTCTCACCCGAGCGCGACCACTTGACGGCCGTGTACGAGTCGAAGACCGCCTTGCCGACCGCCGCGCCCGGCGACGCCGCGATGCCGCGGCCGACCTGCTCGACCTTCGCGCCCTCGTCGAAGCGCGGGAACATCAGCTGGGCCAGCTGGGCGCCGGTGACGCGCTGGAGCGCCTCGGTCTCGTCGATCAGGCCCTGGTCGACCAGCTGGGTGGCGATGCGGAACGCGGCGCCCGCGGTGCGCTTGCCGACCCGGGTCTGGAGCATCCACAGCTGGCCGCGCTCGATCGTGAACTCGATGTCGCACAGGTCCTTGTAGTGGTTCTCCAGCGTCTCCATGATCCGCATGAGCTGGTCGTACGACTTCTTGTCGATCTGCTCCAGCTCCGCCAGCGGGACGGTGTTGCGGATGCCCGCCACCACGTCCTCGCCCTGGGCGTTCTGGAGGTAGTCGCCGTAGACGCCCTGGTGGCCGGAGGCGGGGTCGCGGGTGAAGGCGACGCCGGTGCCGGAGTCCGGACCGAGGTTGCCGAAGACCATCGAGCAGACGTTGACCGCCGTGCCGAGGTCGTGCGGGATGCGCTCCTGGCGGCGGTAGAGCTTGGCGCGGTCGCCGTTCCAGGACTCGAACACCGCCTTGATGGCGAGGTCCATCTGCTCCCGCGGGTCCTGCGGGAAGTCCCGGCCGGCCTCCTTCTTGACGATCTTCTTGAAGGCGGTGACCAGCTTCTTCAGGTCGGCGGCCTCCAGGTCGGTGTCGACCTTGACCTTCTTGGCGTCCTTGGCCTTGTCCAGGGCCTCCTCGAAGAGGTCGCCCTCGACGCCGAGGACCGTCTTGCCGAACATCTGGATGAGGCGGCGGTAGGAGTCCCAGGCGAAGCGCTCGTCGCCGGCCTGCTTGGCCAGGCCCTGGACCGACTTGTCCGACAGGCCGATGTTGAGGACCGTGTCCATCATGCCGGGCATGGAGAACTTGGCGCCCGAGCGCACCGACACCAGCAGCGGGTCGTCCGCCTGGCCGAGCTTCTTGCCCATCCGGGACTCCAGGGCGTCGAGGTGCGCACTCACCTCGTCACGCAGTGCCGCCGGCTCCTCGCCGCTCTCCAGGTAGACCTTGCAGGCCTCCGTGGTGATGGTGAAACCGGGAGGAACCGGGAGACCCAGGTTGGTCATCTCGGCGAGGTTCGCGCCCTTGCCACCGAGGAGGTCTTTGAGGTCCTTGTTTCCCTCGGTGAAGTCGTAAACGAACTTCGCTACGTGGGGTGCTTTGTTTTCCGACACGGGACTCGACTCCTTGAGGCCACGGTGGCTGCCCTGACGGCGAGGAACATACCCAGATCGAAGGCTCATGGGTACGTCCACTTGCGGGTCATGTGCATGTAACCACCCGTCCGCCAGCGGATCGAAAGTCAAAGCTTGGCAAGGCGCAGCGCGATTATGTGTTCATTTCTTGAACGCAAACCCCCCGAGAGAGGGGGTTTTTCGCTCATGTGAGCGCCAACGGCGACGATTGAGTTCGATCGATGAACGATCAAAGGGTGGCACCCAGTGCCACCCTTTGGAGAAGTGCATCCGGGCCACCATCCGCTCATTTGAGCGCAACCCTTATCAGGGGTGGCGAGAATCACGCTCTCACAGCGCCCCGGATTTCACCATCCGGACCTCCGGCGGATCGCCGCGCGGACGACCCTGCCGCCGGACGTACCGGAGCAAAGCGGATGTCGCGCCATCGTCACACACCCAGGGCCCGCAGCCGCTCCTCGACCCGCTCCGGCGCGTACAGATGCTCCACGACCAGCGCCCCCGCTCCGATGAGCGCCGCCCGTTCCCCGAGCCGGGAGGTGACCACGTCCAGGTGGGCCGTGGAACGCGGCAGCGCCCGCTGGTACAGCAGCTCCCGTACGCCGGTGAGGAAGGGTGTTCCGGCCAGATCTCCCGCGATCATCAGCACCCCGGGGTTGAGCAGCGTGACGACGGTCGCCAGGACGTCCCCGACCCGGCGCCCGGCCTCCCGGGCCAGCGCCGCCGCCTCCGGGTGCCCCGCCGCCAGCAGGTCCCGTACGTCCGAGCCGGAGGCGGCCGGCACCCCGGAGGCCGCCAGCCGCCGGGCCACGGCGCCGCCGCTCGCGACGGCGGCGAGACAGCCGTACGAGCCGCAGCGGCACAGCGCGTCCGCGCCCACCCGGATGTGCCCGATGTCGCCCGCGCCGCCGTCGATCCCCCGGTATATGGAGCCGTCGACGACGACACCCGCGCCGATGCCCGTGGACACCTTCACCAGGACGAAGGCGGCGCAGTCGGGATGGCCCGCGCGCTGTTCGCCGTACGCCATGAGGTTGGCGTCGTTGTCCACCAGGACCGGGACCGGCGGCGCCCCGGTGTGTTCGGTGAGGGCGCGGGAGAGGCGGTCCGTTATGTCGTAGCCGTCCCAGCCGGGCATCATCGGGGGCTGCACCACCCGGCCGGTCGCCGTGTCCACCGGGCCGGGCACCGCGAGCCCGACGCCGCACACCTCGTCCGGCCGCTGTCCGGCCTTTTCCAGCAACTCCCCGAACCAGCACCCGAGTTCGGCCAGCACCGGCGCCGGGCCCTCCTCGATCACCAGGGTGCCGGAGTGCTCGGCCAGGATCTCGCCGGTCAGGGAGAGCACGGCGGCGCGCGCATGCCGGGTGTCGAGGTCGGCCGCGAGGACGACCGCGTGGGAGCCGTCGAACTCCAGGGTGATGGAGGGGCGTCCGCCGAGCGGGGACTCGACCGGACCGCCGGCGCCCTCGCGCAGCCAGCCGGCCCGGAACAGCCGGTCCAGGCGCTGGCCCACGGTCGCCCGGGACAGCCCGGTCGCCTGCTGGAGCGCGCCGCGCGTCACCGCCCGTCCGCTGCGCACCAGTTCGAGCAGGTCCCCGGCGCCTGCCTGACTGCCGCTCCTGGAGTTCATTCCGTTCCTCCCCGGACGTCCGGTCATGCGCACCCCCTTGTGTTTCCCAAGCGTGCATTACATACTGGGTTTTGCGTGTTAAATAGACGTAACTCTACGGCGGTCGGGGCCGAACCCCGTCGGCCGTCCGTCCGGACGTCGTCGCCCCGGGGGAGCCGCGAGTGGACCGCACCGCCCAACTCACCGCCCACGCAACGCCGTACGACACCCCGTCCGCCCTGCGTGTGAGGGCCGCGCGGGTGCTGGACGCCAACTGGACGGGCGGCTCCACGGTCCCCTCCCGGAGCCTGTATCCCCACCAGTGGTCCTGGGACTCGGCGTTCATCGCGATCGGGCTGCGGCACGTCTCGCCGCTGCGCGCCCAGACCGAGCTGGAGACGCTGCTGGCGGCCCAGTGGGCGGACGGGCGTGTGCCGCACATCGTCTTCAACCCCTCCGTCCCGCTCGGCGCCTACTTCCCCGGCCCCGACTTCTGGCGCTCCAGCACCGCCGGACACCCGGCGGGCGCTCCGCGCACCGTACAGACGTCGGGCATCGTGCAGCCACCGGTACACGCACTGGCGGCCTGGCTGGTGCACCGCGCGGACCCCGGACTCTCGCACGCCCGGGGCTTCCTGGCCCGCGTGTATCCGAGGCTGGCCGCCTGGCACCGCTATCTGCTGCGGTGCCGGGACCTGGGCGGCGGCGGTCTGGTGTCCGTCGTCCACCCCTGGGAGCAGGGGATGGACAACAGCCCCTGCTGGGACATGCCGCTCGCGCGGATCACCCCGGCGCCGACCCGCTCCTTCCGGCGCGCCGACCTGGACCACGGCGCGCCCGAGGACCGGCCGACGGATCTGGACTACGGGCGGTACGTGCGCCTGGCCGTGGACTACCGGGACGCCCGGTACGCCGACGGGCAGGGGGAGTTCGCGGTGGAGGACCCGTCGTTCAACGCCCTCCTCATCGCCTCCGAGCACGCCCTCGCCCAGATCGCCGCCGAGTTGGGCGCCCGCGCCGCCGCCCGGCGCTCGCGGGCCGAGCGGCTGACGTCGGCGCTGGTGAAGCGGTTGTGGAGCCCGGAGTCCGGGATGTTCCTGTGCCGGGACGTACGGGGCGGCGGGCTGATCCCCGAGCGGGGCGTCACCGGCCTCGTCCCCCTCCTGCTCCCCACGCTCCCCCGCGAGCTGGTCACCACGCTGGTGCGCACCCTGGCCGGCCCCCACTTCGGGCTCGGCGGCGCGACCCGGCTCGTGCCCAGTTACGACCTGCTCGGCGAGGCCTTCGATCCCCACCGGTACTGGCGGGGTCCGGCCTGGTTCAACATCAGTTGGCTGGTGGAGCGGGGGCTGCGGCTGCACGGCGAGCGGGCGCCGGCCGACACGCTGCGGTCGGCGGTGCTGGAACTGGCCGAGGCGACCGACTTCGCGGAGTACGTCGATCCGTACACGGGCGAGGCGTGCGGCGCGACCGGCTTCGGCTGGACCGCCGCGCTCGCGCTCGACCTGCACCAAGAACCGCTCGACCGGCCCGCATAAAGGGCTTCTCAAGCGACCTGCATAAAGAGCTCAAGCGCCCGTCGCGAGGCGTGTCCGAGGCGGGCACCGGCACGTTCGACAGGAGTGACGAGGGAAGGGACCGGGGATGACCGACCGGCATCATCTGCTCGTGCACGGCGCGACGTTCGCCGCCGTGGGCGATCGGGGCGACATCAGCGGGGTCCGGGGCGGCGGCTCCCCGGACGGGTTGTTCGTGCGCGACGCCCGGCATCTCAGCCGCTGGCAGCTCACCGTGGACGGGGCGGTGCCCGAGGTGCTCACGCCGGTCGCGGACGGCGCCACCGCGCGCTGCGTCCTCGTGCCGCGCGGCGCCCGTCCGGAGCCGCCCGCCCACACGCTCTTCCGTGAACAGGCGGTCGGGGACAGCTCGTTCGTGGAGACGGTACGGGTGACGAGCAATCGCCCGGCGCCGACGACGATCCGGCTGGCGATCACCGCGGACGCGGACTTCGCCGACCAGTTCGAGCTGCGCCCGGACCATCGCACGTACGTGAAGGCGGGCGCCCTGCGCTCCCGGATCGTGATGGACGACGGGATCGAGTTCACGTACCGGCGCGCGGAATGGCGTTCGTGTACGACGATCACGGCGGACCCGGCGCCGGACGCGGTGGAGGAGACGGGCACGGGCGCACGCCGCCTGGTGTGGACGCTGGAGCTGCCGGCACACGGCACGCGGGAACTGGTCCTGCGGGTGATGGCGCGGCCGCACGGGGACAGGCGGGCGCTGCGGGTGCCCCGGGACCCTGCTGCCGTGGAAGCCCAGCTCGACGCGCAGGAGGCCGAGTTCGTGGAGGGCGTGGCCTTCCCGACCGGGTGGCCGGAGCTGGCGGCGGCCTGCGCGCGGGGCCTCACCGACCTGGCGGCGCTCCAGATCCCGGCCACCGGGCCGGACGGCGAGGAGCTGCGGGTACCGGCCGGGGGAGCCCCCTGGTACCTGACGCTGCTCGCCCGGGACGCCCTGCTCACCTCCCTGTTCGCGCTCCCGTACCGGCCGCGCTCGGCGGCCGCGACGCTGCTGGCGCTGGCCGCGACCCAGGCGACCGGCGGGGGCCGGGGACAGGGCGCCGAGCCGGGCAAGATCGTGCACGAGGTACGGCACGGGGAGCTGGCCCACTTCGGGCAGGTACCGTACGCGCGTTACTACGGCTCGGTCGACGCGACCCCGCTCTTCCTCGTCCTGCTCGGCGCGTACACCGAGCGGACCGGTGACCTGGCGCCGGCCCGCCGCCTCGAACCGCACGCCCGGGCCGCCGTCGGCTGGATGCTGGACCACGGCGGGCTGGCCTCGCGCGGCTACCTCGTCTACCGCGCCGACGAGGGCGGCCTCGCCAACCAGAACTGGAAGGACTCCCCCGGCGCGATCTGCCGGGCCGACGGTACGCGGCCGAGCGGGCCGGTGATGGCGGCGGGCGCGCAGGGCTACGCGTACGACGCGCTGCGGCGCACGGCGTGGGTGGCGCGCACGGTGTGGGCCGACGAGACCTATGCCGCACTCCTGGAGCAGGCGGCCGCCGACCTGCGGGACCGCTTCCAGCGGGACTTCTGGATGCCGGACGCGTCCTTCCCGGCGCTGGCCCTGGACAGCGAGGGCCGCCGGGTCGACGCGCTGGCCTCGGACGCGGGGCACCTGCTGTGGACCGGACTCCTGGACAAGGAGTACGGCGAGGTGGTGGGCCGCCGCCTGCTGGAACCCGACTTCTTCTCCGGCTGGGGCGTGCGCACCCTCGCCTCCGGCCAGCCCGCCTACCACCCCCTCTCCCCCCACCGCGGCTCCATCTGGCCCCACGACAACGCCCTCCTCGCCCTCGGCCTCTCCCGCTACGGCCTGCACGACGAGTCCCGCGCCATCGCCCACGCCCTTCTCACCGCCTCCCTCTCCACCTCCCACCGCCTCCCCGAGGTCCTCGCCGGCTACCCCCGCAGCACCCACCCCGAGCCGGTCCCCTGTCCCCACACGTGCACCCTCGAATCACGCTCGGCGGCGGCTCCCCTGGCGTTGCTGACGGCGGTGGGGGGCGCGTAGCGCGCGGCGGCGGTCGTGCACCTCGCGCACCCCGGCGCCTGCTTGTCGCCACGAACGGCTCATCCGCCTCACGACGCGGGACGGGGGCTCAACCGTGTGCCAGTTGGTACCAGATCGTCACGGCGGTCGACACCTGGGCGAGAAGCGAGGCGAGCTGCCCGGAGACGCCGCGCAGTTGGTAGACCGACAGCAGGAGGGCGGGACGGCTGGGCCAGAGCTGCCGCTCCTCCCGGAAGGTCGCCATGTCCGTCCAGATACTGGTGAGCGTCAGGATGGTGAGCAGGGCCAACAGGTACAGGAAGACGTAGCCGACATCCGCGTCCGTGACGAGGTCGAGCAGGGCCGCCATGGACACGGGGACGGCGTAGGCGATGGTCAGGCTCGCCGCACGCCCTGGACTGCGGCGTCCGGGCAACAGGCGCCACAGCGCGCCGAGGACGAAGCCGGCTCCGGCCCAGGCCATCTGGTACAGAGCCGCCTTCGCCACGATGTCCGGAAACCCCGTGGGGTCGTGAAAGAGGCTCGTCC
The DNA here is from genome assembly GCF_053598955.1 of Streptomyces sp. NPDC001056. Classification (NCBI taxonomy): domain Bacteria; kingdom Bacillati; phylum Actinomycetota; class Actinomycetes; order Kitasatosporales; family Streptomycetaceae; genus Streptomyces; species Streptomyces sp. NPDC001056. Next base: position 26,005 of record NZ_JBSFLI010000040.1, read on the forward strand.
ACTCCCAGGGTTCCTTCAGGTCAAGGTAAATGAAGGCGGCAGTGGCCGGAATACCGAAACAGAAGGCCAGGCGTGCGGTACGCAATGCGTTGGACCACCAGTGGTCCTCCGGACCCCAGGCGAGGGCGACGTCCAGCACGGAGATCTGATCCGGCGGCCTCCGCGTGCCGCATCCGGACACCAGCCACTGGCGCAGTTTGTGCAGCTCCTTCTCCAGTTCATCGCGGTCCGCGTCGCCGCCGCGTCCCTGATCCACCAAGTAGAGCTGACGATTCAGAGTGCGGTATCGATGGGATCTCCTCAACAACTCCTGGCGGCGCCTCTCGGTGCCCAGTCGCCGCTCGCAGAAATCGCCCAGCTGACCCATCACCGACCGTCGCCGCCCGACGGAAAGAACGAGGTAGAGAGAGAAGACACCCATAAGGAACCAGATGGCGTACTGGGAGCCCGGGACGCCCGAGATCTTCGTCCCCCTGATACTCACGAAGAAAGAGAAGATCACCACCGTCAGAAAGAGATCCGGTCCTTCCGGCCCGACGGGGATCCCTTTTCCGAGACTCACGCGCTGTTCCTGTTGAACCCTGACCCGGAAGTGCAGCAGGGAGAGGAGCGCGATACACGTCAGGACCCAGCTACGCGCGAAGAGCCACACGAGGTCGGTGAAGTAGGCATTCGCCAGGGTCCTGCTGACTTCGGCTCCATGCTGTGCGAGCACCTTCGGAGATGCGAGCCACGTGTCGCGGTCCCACTGACGTTCCAGCGCCTGCCGACAACAGCCGATCAGGGCAGCGGCAACCATGAGCAGCAGGAATGTGACTGCGGCGACACAGTTAACCGGTTCGCGGTCCCACTTGTCGGCCCAGGCCCCAGAGACGAGTCCCCCTTCCCGGGCGAAGCGCCACGCCCAGGCAGCCATCGCGGCCAGCCACAACCACAGGGCCACCAGGTCCATCAGCACCAGCCCGGTCGCGGCGGCGGCGCTCGGCATCTCACGAGAGGCCAGCCCGGACGGCAGACCGAACAGTCGCGGAGCCAGGACCACCAGCATGCCGGTCGCGGCCACCGCACCGCAGACGACGACGACCGTGCGGACCTGGCGGCGTTGGACCCCCCGGGAGTCGCTGGAGTCGCCGGAATTCGCGTCCGGCGCGGTGAAGAACGCGCCGCGGCTCCAGGGACGAGCGGCGAGGACAAGGGCCACTCCCGCGGCGATACAAGCAAGGGCGCGCCAGCGGGGCAACTTCGCGAGCCACAAGGCGTGCAGGTTCAGGGCCATGGCGATGGCCACGCTGAGCAGAGCCCACTGAAGAACCGCCTGTGCCGGGTTCTCGCCGAGCCTCCCACCGGTGCGGTCGGCCCGCCACGACATCCACTTCAGCGTTGACTCCTTGGATCCCGCTGGGGGCACCGGACCGGGCGGCCGGGCCCGGAGCGCGGCCAGGACGATCACGAACGAGGCGCACACCCACCACGCCCCGACACTCACGAAACGCCAGAACGACTCGGCGTAGCTCAACTGGAAGGAACGCTGCCAGGGCAGTACGACCCCGATCCTGACATTGTCCGGCGGTTGACGGTCCCACTCCAGTCGGTTCGCGCCGACCGACGTCGCCTGCTCCGACAAGTCGGCGAACTTCAGGCCGCCCAGCTCCGCGGTCACCTTGTTCCAGACGATGCTCTGTAGCGTCTGCGGGCGGAGGGTGATCTCCCAGTTCCTCCGCTCGGTGTGCTGAATCTTCCACGGGCCGATCCGGACGGTGTCGTAGTTCCTGATCCAGCCGTACGCGTCGTACTCCACCGTCACCTTGTCCCCCTGCGCGCTCACCTGAGGACCCCCCGAGCGCCATTCATTCTGGTTGAGCTTGTCGTCTCCATTCCCCCGCAACAGGCAGCGCATGGCCGTCCGATAGTCGGCGGAATCATTCCTGAACGTCAGATGCCTTGTCAGGGGCCACTTTCCTGCGGACATCACGACTTTCACGTGCGAACGCACTTCGACGTTGTAGTCCCTCCCGTGCTGATCCAACCGGATCGTGGCATCGGCTTCGTCGACATCGAGTCGGCTCATCCAGCAGGGGTCATCTGTCAACTGCCGCGCTGCCGCGGCAGGGCACCCCCACCACGACACGGCTGCGACGAGACACATCAGCAGCCGCCACCACCGGGTCTTGGCCATCGCGCCGACACCTCTTCCTCAGCCTTCCGCTGGAATGTATTCGCGGTGTCGCAATGTCATGCACAGACACACGTGCCGGGAGGAACGGCCCACTCCTTCGGCGGAAGTTGTGGAAATTGCGGGGCCCCGAGCAGTGACGGAGACTGGACGAAACGACCGTCAGATATCCGACGGAGGGGTCATGACCGGAACCCGGACACCCGCACCCAGAAGCCCGCTTCCCCGGTTCGAAAGAGCCGAAGGGCTGGGGCCCGAAGACGCCGAGTTCGTCCGGGAACTGGTGGCGGTGCTGGAGAAGTACGGCAACCTCGATCGCTTCGGCCTGTGCCTGCTGCACGATCATTTCCCCCTCGCCGACGACGAGGTCCTCGTGGAGACGAACGACCCCGCGGCCCGCACGCTGCACACCCACGTGGAGAAGGCCGGCGAAACGCCCCACACCAAGGCGTCGCAGTGGCGGTTCCTGCCGCACGGCGACGGCGATCGCCGCTCGGAGCTGGAGAAGGGTTCCTACCAGGTGATCCAGCTGTGCACGCCGCTCGACCTGTGTCCGGGTTCCGACCGCGAGGGCGGCCGGGACAGCCGTTGAGCCCGCGGGTTCAGCCGCCCGATGTGTCCAGTTCCGCGTCCTCGCTGACGCCCGCGCAGTCGTACGGGTCCTTCAGCCAGCCGTCCGGCAGGACCACGCGGTTGTTGCCGGAGGTACGGCCGCGGGGTCCGTCGGCGCCGGTGGGCCAGGGCTGGGAGAGGTCCAGCTCGTCGAGTCCGGCGCGCAGTTCGGCCAACGACGAGGTGACGGCGAGGCGCTTGCGCATCTCGGAGCCGACCGCGAAGCCCTTCAGGTACCACGCGACGTGCTTGCGGAAGTCGATCACACCCTTGGACTCGTCGCCGAGCCACTCGCCGAGGAGCCGGGCGTGCCGGACCATCACGTCGGCGACCTCCCGCAGCGTGGGCCGGTGGAAGTCGGCGCGGCCCTCGAAGGCGGCCACCAGGTCGGCGAAGAGCCAGGGGCGGCCGAGGCAGCCGCGGCCCACGACCACGCCGTCGCACCCGGTCTCGCGGACCATCCGCAGCGCGTCCTGCGCCGACCAGATGTCCCCGTTGCCGAGCACGGGGATCTCCGGCACGTGCTCCTTCAGCCGCGCGATGGCGGACCAGTCGGCCGTGCCGCCGTAGTGCTGCGCCGCCGTACGGCCGTGCAGCGCGATCGCCGTCACGCCCTCCTCCACGGCGATCCGCCCGGCGTCGAGATAGGTGATGTGATCGTCGTCGATGCCCTTGCGCATCTTCATCGTCACGGGCAGGTCCCCCGCCCCGGACACCGCCTCGCGCAGGATCGCCCGCAGCAGGTTCCGCTTGTACGGCAGCGCCGAGCCGCCGCCCTTCCGGGTCACCTTGGGGACCGGGCAGCCGAAGTTCAGGTCGATGTGATCGGCGAGGTCCTCCTCCGCGATCATCCGGACGGCCTTGCCGACGGTCGCGGGGTCGACGCCGTACAGCTGGATCGAGCGCGGCGTCTCGCTCGCGTCGAACCTGATCAGCTGCATGGTCTTCTCGTTGCGCTCGACCAGCGCCCGGGTCGTGATCATCTCGCTGACGTACAGTCCCTTGCCCCCGCTGAACTCGCGGCACAGCGTGCGGAAGGGCGCGTTCGTGATCCCCGCCATGGGTGCGAGCACGACGGGCGGTGTCACGGCGTGCGGGCCGATGGAGAGCGGGTGGGTCATCAGACGGCTCCGGGACGGATGTGCGGACGGACGTACAGCGGGAACGACGTAGGACGAGGATCCATTGTCCCTCACCGCCCGAGGTGCCGGACGACCTCGCCCGCTCGTGGACATTCCAGCCCGTGCAGCCCGTGAACAATCATTAGTTAGACACACTATCGAACTCGGCGTACGATGACGCGCATGCCAGAGCTGAGTCACCGCCGACGCCTGCTCGTGCTGGCGATCTGCTGCATGAGCCTGCTGATCGTGAGCCTCGACAACACCGTGCTGAACGTGGCGTTGCCCTCGATGCAGCGCGACCTGCACGCCACCACCTCCGGTCTTCAGTGGACCATCGACGCCTACACCCTCGTCCTGGCCTCGCTGCTGATGCTCGCGGGCTCCACGGCCGACCGGATCGGCCGCAAGCGAGTCTTCATGGCCGGCCTCATGGTGTTCACGGCCGGCTCGGTGCTGTGCTCGCTCGCGCCCGACCTGAGCCTGCTCGTCGTCTTCCGCATGGTCCAGGCCGTCGGTGGCTCGATGCTCAACCCGGTCGCCATGTCGATCATCACCAACACCTTCACCGACGCCCGCGAACGCGCCCGCGCGATCGGCGTGTGGGGCGCGGTGGTCGGCATATCCATGGCGCTCGGCCCGCTGGTGGGCGGCCTGCTCGTGCAGTCCGTGAGCTGGCGCGCGATCTTCTGGGTCAACCTTCCGATCGGCCTGGCCGCCCTGCTGCTCACCCTGCGCTTCGTCCCGGAGTCCCGCGCCCCCAGGGGCCGCCGCCCCGACCCGGTGGGCCAGGTGCTGGTGATCGCCCTGTTCGGCGCGCTGACGTACGGGATCATCCAGGCTCCGGACGCGGGCCCCGCCTCGGTCGCGCCGTACTTCGTGATCGCCGCCGTCGCCCTGCTCGCCCTGCTCTGGTACGAGCCCCGGCGTGACGAGCCCCTCATCGACCTGCGCTTCTTCCGCTCCGCTCCGTTCAGCGGGGCGACCGTGATCGCGATCAGCGCCTTCGCCTCGCTCGGCGGCTTCCTGTTCATGTCGACGCTCTACCTCCAGAACGTGCGCGGCCTCGACGCCCTGCACGCGGGGCTGTGGATGCTCCCCATGGCCGCGCCGACCTTCCTGTGCGCACCCCTGTCCGGCCGTCTGGTCGGCACCCGGGGCCCCCGCCTGCCGCTGCTGATCGCCGGTACGGCGATGACGGTCAGCGGCCTCATGTTCGCGCTCTTCGAGGCGGAGACCTCGAACGTCACCCTGTTCATCGGGTACGTCCTGTTCGGCATCGGCTTCGGCTTCGTCAACGCGCCGATCACCAACACGGCCGTCTCCGGCATGCCCCGCGCCCAGGCCGGTGTCGCCGCCGCCGTCGCCTCCACCAGCCGGCAGCTGGGCCAGACCCTCGGCGTCGCGGTGATCGGCGCGGTCCTCGCCTCCGGCATCGGCGCGTCGTCGTACCGCACCGCCTTCGTCTCCGCCGCCCGCCCCGGCTGGTGGATCCTCACCGTCTGCGGTCTCGCCGTGCTCACCCTGGGGCTGCTCACCAGCGGCCTGTGGGCCCGGCGCACGGCCGAGCGCGCGGCGGAGCGGCTGGAGACCACGGAGATCCGGCAGGCGGTGGGCGCCGCCGGCCGCGGCTGACCCGGCACGCACGAGGAAGGAGCCGGCCCCGGTGCGACACCGGGGCCGGCTCCTTCTCGGTGGAGGGGCCTCAGCGGCGGGCGGCCTTGGCCAGCGCCTTGACGAAGCTCGGCGCGTCCGGCGTACCGACACCGGTGGCCATGTCGTAGCCGTCGACGGCCTTGTAGCCGGTGACGCCGCCGTAGCTGTTGTCCGTGCCGTCGTTGACGTCCACGACGCCGGTGCCCTTGTGCTCGGCGAGGCTGTAGAGCGCGGCGTTGATGTTGCCGAGGCGGTGCCCGGCGACCTGGTCGGCGAGCGCGACGACGCCCGCGAAGAGCGGGCTGGACTCGCTGGTGCCGCCGTAGACGTTCCAGCCGACGGCGGTCGGGTCGTAGCTCGAGTACACCCAGGCACCGCCGTTGACGGCGGCGGACATCGAGATGTCCGGGGTGCCGCGGTGGCTGCCGACGATCTTCTTGACGCCGTTCTGGAAGGCGGGCCGGGAGAACACGTGGGACTCGCCGCCGCCGCCCGCCCCGTAGTCGTTGTAGACGCTGTCGGGGCTGAGCCGGTGGCCCTGCTCGTCCAGGTGCAGCTGGGTGCCGCCGACAGAGGTGACCAACGGGTCGGAGGACGGCCAGGAGTTGACCTGCACCGGGTAGTCGCCCGAGCCGTCCAGCGTGCTGTTGGTGGGGCCGTCGTCACCGGAGGAGCCGAGGACGGTCACGCCCTTGCGGGCCGCGTCCTTGAACGCGTACCGCAGGTTCTGGATGCTGGAGAAGTCGCCCTTCTCGAAGCCCGGGAAGGTGTTCTCGGTCGCGTCGAAGCTCTGCGTGATGACGTCGCCGACCCCGTGGTCGATCAGGGACTTCTCGGCGCTCATCATCTCCGGCAGACCGGTGACGCCCTCGGTCTCGGCGACTCCCGTCTCGACGAGCACGATCTTGGCACCCGGCGCGGCCGCGTGGGCCATCTCGACGTCCAGGGTGGACTCGCCGGCCCAGCCCGTCATGTCGGCGTTCTTCGGGTCGAAGGGGGGCACCTTGCCCCACTTGACGACCGAGACCTTGGTGCTCGCCATGCCGAACTGCTTGCTGTACACGTCGAGGTCGTGCTGAATCGTCGGGGAGCCGAACGAGTCGACGATGACGATCGTGCGCCCCTTGCCCGTGATGCCCTTGCGGTACAGCGAGCCGAGGTTGTACGCGGTGCGGTACTGCAGCGGGGTGTAGCAGTTGATGTGCCACTTGGCCTGGCACTGGGCGATGGAGAGCGGGCTGGCCACGTCGTGGGCGAGGGTGTGCCCGGCGATGGCCGGAGCCGCGAAGGTGTGCGGCACGGCGGCCGGGGCCGCGGCGGCGGTGACGCCCGCGGGGACGGCGGTCGCCAGCGCGGCGACGAGGGCGGCAGCGCCGGTCGTGGCGGCAGCGACGCCTCGCCCGGTACGGGATATGTGCATGAAATCCCCTGAGAGGTCTGGTGTCGACCGAAGTGGTCTCACGCATCCCATCGATGGAGCCATGCACAGGACAACCCTGTCGGGTTGTGGAACTCGAATGTTTTACCGAAAGCGCACCAGTCCGCGGGGGACTGATCAACTCCCTTGTGCCAGCCGGTGAAGCCGCTCCAGACGCTCCCGCGTCTCCTCGTTCTTCGGCGTGTACGTCACCATCCGGCCGCCCGGTTCGGGGGCCAGCCACAGATCGGTGTGCTCCAACGTCAGGTGACCCACATAGGGGTTGAGGAACTCCTTGGTCTTGGAGCGGTGGCCGACCACCTCGTACCGCTCCCAGTTCTCCCGGAACTCCGGCGACTCCTCCAGCCGCCGCAGGAGCATCTTCCAGGCGGGCTCGCCGAGATGACCGGCGAGGGCGGCGCGCAGCCGGGCCGCCATCAGCCGCTGGCTCTCCTCCAGGTGCACGATCGCGGCCCGCCAGTGGGGGTTGGTGTAGGCGAGCAGGATGGAGTTGCGGTCCTCGGGCGGGATCTCGTCCAGGTCGGCGCCCATGAGGAGGGCGTAGGTGCGGTTGTAGGCGACGATGTCGTACCGGCTGTTCTGCACCGAGGCCGGGATCGGTCCGAGCCGGTCCAGCATCTCGCGCAGCGCGGGCGTCACGCTCGGGCAACGGGCCGCCGGTGTCGGGTCGTTGGCCCCGGCGAGCTGGAACAGGTGGGCGCGTTCGCTGGCGTCGAGCCGCAGGGTGCGCGCGAGGGCGTCGAGGACCTGGACGGAGACGTGGATGGCGCGGGCCTGTTCGAGCCAGGTGTACCAGGTGACGCCGACGGCGGACAGGTGCGCCACCTCCTCGCGGCGCAGTCCGGGCGTACGGCGGCGGGGGCCGCGCGGCAGGCCGACCTCCTCGGGGCGGATGCGCTCGCGCCGGCTGCGCAGGAAGGCGGCCAGTTCGTGCCGCCGGATCTCCGCGCCGCCTACCGGGCTCGTCCCTTCCCGTGCGGTGGTCGTCATCGTGGCCATGCTCCCAGGGTGCCGTGCCGGTCAGCCTGTTTCCAGGTAGTCCTGGTACCAGGATGAGGACACTCTGGTACCTGCCTGAGCCGCGCCGCAGGCTCGATGGCATGAGTGAGACCGTCACCGTCCACGCCGTCCGCCCGGCGGCCGCGCCGCCCGCGCTCGGCGGGTCCGGATTGTTCACCGTCCTGTTGGCCGCGGCACTGCCGCTGGTCGACTTCTTCATCGTCAATGTCGCCCTGCCGACCATGGGGGCCGACCTGCACGCGGGCGAGGCCGTGCTGGAGCTGGTGGTCGCGGGGTACGGCGTCGCCTACGCCGTGCTGCTCGTGCTCGGCGGGCGGCTCGGGGACCTGTTCGGCCGCCGCCGGCTCTTCCTCGGCGGCATGGCGGCCTTCGGACTGACCTCACTGGCCTGCGGACTCGCGCCCGGCGCGTGGAGCCTGGTGGCCGCGCGGGTGGCGCAGGGCGCGGCGGCCGCCGCGATGCTGCCGCAGGTGCTCGCCACCATCCAGTCCGCCACCCAGGGCGCGCGCCGCGCCAAGGCGATGAGCCTGTACGGCGCCACGGCCGGACTGTCCATGGTGGCCGGGCAGATACTCGGCGGGGTCCTGGTCGCCGCCGACATCGCGGGGAGCGGCTGGCGGGCGGTGTTCCTCGTCAACGTGCCCGTGGTGGTGCTGGGTCTGGTCCTCGCCGTACGACTCGTACCCGAGACCCGTTCCCAGCACCCGGAGCCCGTCGACGGGCCCGGCACGGCGCTGCTCGCGGTGTCCCTGCTGACGCTGCTCGCGCCGCTCACCGAGGGCCGGGCGGCGGGCTGGCCGCTGTGGACATGGCTGTCACTGGCTGCGTTCCCGTTCGCGGCGGGCGCGTTCTGGCTGGTGGAGCGGCGGGCGGACCGGGCGGGGCGCACGCCCCTGGTGCCGCCGAGCCTGCTCGCGCTCGCGTCGCTGCGGCGCGGGCTGGTGCTGATCGTGCCGTTCACGGTCGGCTTCAGCGGGTTCATGTTCGTGATCGCGCTGGCGCTCCAGCAGGGGGCGCGCCTGGGCCCGGTGCCGGCGGGCCTCGCGCTCGCGCCGATGGCGGTGGTGTTCCTCTTCGTCTCGCTCGCGGGGCCGCGGTTGATCGGGCGGTTCGGCACCCGGGTGGTGCCGGCCGGGTCGGTGGTGCAGGGCGTCGGTGTGCTGCTGATCGCGCTGGCGGTCTGGCGGGACTGGCCGCATCTGAGTCTCGTCGCGCTGCTGCCGGGGGTGGCGGTCGCCGGGGCCGGCCAGGCGCTCCAACTGCCCAATGTGATGCGGCTGGTGCTGTCCGAGGTGCCGAGCGCTCGCGCCGGTGTCGGCGGCGGGGTGCTGGTGACCACGCAGCAGTCGGGGCTCGCGCTCGGGGTCGCGACGCTCGGCACGCTCTACCTCGCGCTGGTGCCGCACGTGGGGATGCGGGAGGCGCTGGTGGTGACGCTGCTCGCGCAGGTGGCGGGGATCGTGCTGACGGGGGTGCTGGGGCTGCGGCTGCCGCGGCGGGTGGGGTGAGCGGCGGCGCCGTGGCGGGTGGGGTGAGCGGCGCCGCCGTGGCGGGTGACTGGGCGTTGTTGTGGCGGGTGACTGGGCGTTGTGGCCGGGTGCGGCCGTTCGGCGGACGCGCGCGGGGGCCGGCGGCGCTTCGGCAGGGCTCGCGAGCAGGGGGTCGGAAGCCGCCCTAAATCGCCTCTGACCTGCGCCTTCGTAGATCCGTTCCGCCGGTTACCCACCGTTTCGAGTGGCCGACGGAGCGAAGTCGGGTCAGCCTGGGAGACGTCCGATCGAGCGAACGATCGAGCGAACGATCGAGCGACAGGAGAAAACCATGACCTCCGTACTCCGCCACCACCGCTACGGCCGTGCGCTGGGCGCCGGTGCGATGACCGTGGCGCTGCTCTCCGGCGGTACGGCCGGAGCCTTCGCGGCGAGCACCCCCACCCCGAAGGCGACCAAGACCGGCGGCATGCCGACCATGAAGCCGATGCCCACGCACATGGCGGCCACGAAACCGATGCCGACGGGCACGGCGACCGCGAGGGGCTCCATCACGGTCTCGACCGCCCACAAGACCGTCCGGCACGGCGAGACCGTGGCCTTCGTCGGACGCGTCAAGGGCGTGAAGTCCGGCGCCACGCTGGTGCTCCAGCACCGGATGAACGGCAAGTGGACCACCCTGCGGTCCACGACGATCGTCAACCGCAACGGCACCTTCACCATCCGCCGGGCGTTCACCGCCAAGGGCACCGAGACGGTGCGCGTGGCGACGAAGGACGGCAAGATCATGTCCTCGCCGCTGACCGTGAAGGTCGGCTGACCGCGGCGGACGTCAGCGAAGACCCCGCAGCAGCAGGTCCACGACGGCCGTGAACTCCTCGCCGACGCCGGGCCGGGTCCACTCCCTGGCGTAGCAGGGATCGTGGAAACGGCCGGTGGCCTGGAAGACGGCTCGGGCCGCGGCGGCCGGGTCGGGCACCGTGAAGGTGCCCGACCCGGCCGCTTCTTCGATGATCCGGGTCAGCTGCGCGGTCAGTTCGGCTATGTGCTCGCCGACGGCCGCGCCGTTCTCGTCCGTCAGCACGGTGTACGTGGCGAACAGCTCCGGGTCGTCGCCCGCCTTGTGCCGCTTGGCCTCGAACAGCGCGGCGAGCCAGTCCCGCAGCCGGGTCCCGGGGTCCCGGTCGCTCGCGGCGGCGATCACGGCGAGCTGCTCCGAGGTCCGGTCCAGCCAGCGCTTGGTGACCGCCTCGCGCAGCGCCGCCTTGGTACGGAAGTGCCGGTAGACACTGCCGTGGCTGACCCCGAGCGCGCGGGCCACGTCCACCACGGTGGCCTTGGCCGGACCGTGACGGCGCAGCACCTCCTCGGTCGCTTCGAGGATGCGCTCGGCGGTCAGGATCTCGCTGGTCGGTGCCATGCCTAGACCGTACCCGGCGGCGCGGTCAGCGCTCACTGTCGAGATGTGCCATCTGTGCGCTCGGGTAGCGGTCGCCGGCCGCCGCGTCCGCCGGTACGGCCTCCTCGATCGCCGCCAGGTCGGCCGCGTCCAGGGTCACCTCAAGGGCGCCGAGCGACTCGCCCAGGCGCTCCCGGGTGCGGGCGCCGATCAGCGGCACGATGTCCTCGCCCCTGGACAGCACCCAGGCGATCGCGGTCTGCGCCACGGTGGCGCCCTTGCGCTCGGCGATCGCGCGCAGGGCCTCGACCAGGTTCAGGTTGTGCTGGAGGTTCTCGCCCTGGAAGCGGGGCGAGTGGGCGCGGAAGTCGTTGGCGGCGAGCTGCCGGTCGCGGGGGAAGTGGCCGGAGATCAGGCCCCGGGACAGGACGCCGTACGCGGTGATGCCGATGCCCAGCTCGCGGACGGTCGGCAGGATCTCCCGCTCGATGCCCCGGGAGATGAGCGAGTACTCGATCTGGAGGTCGCAGACCGGCGCGGTGGCGGCGGCCCGGCGGATCGTCCCGGCGCCGACCTCGCTGAGGCCGACGTGGCGGACGTACCCCTTCTCGATCAGTTCGGCGATGGCGCCGACGGTCTCCTCGATCGGGACGTCCGGGTCGAGGCGGGCGATGCGGTAGACGTCGATGTGGTCGACGCCGAGGCGCTGGAGGGAGTAGGCGGCGAAGTTCTTCACGGCGGCGGGCCGGCCGTCGTAGCCGCTCCAGTTGCCCGCCGGGTCGCGCAGGGCGCCGAACTTCACGCTGACCAGGGCCTGTTCGCGCCGGGCCGCGGGCGCGGTGCGCAGGGCCTCGCCGATCAGCATCTCGTTGTGCCCCATGGCGTAGAAGTCGCCGGTGTCCAGCAGGGTGACGCCGGCCTCCAGGGCGGCGTGGATGGTCGCGATGGACTCGGCGCGGTCGGCGTCGCCGTACAACGCGGACATGCCCATGCAGCCGAGGCCGAGGGCGAAGACCCGGGGGCCGGTGGTGCCGAGGTTTCGGGTACGCGGGGTTGTCGTCATGGAAGCAGCATGGCAGGGCTGCTGACAGATTTCAATATCTGTCATTCCATACTTGTCACTCGGGTGGCGGCTCGCGGACCGGACGTTCGACGACAACGCCGAGGCGCCGCAAGGGTGTTGACGCACGCGGGACACACGAAAGCCGGGCGGGCCGAAGTGATCGGCCCGCCCGGCTTCGTGACGGTGCGACGAGCGCTTACGCGCCGACGAGGCGCTGCGCCAGGTAGCCCTCGATCTGGTCGAGGGACACGCGCTCCTGCTTCATCGTGTCGCGTTCACGCACCGTGACCGCGTTGTCCTCAAGGGTGTCGAAGTCGACGGTCACGCAGAACGGCGTACCGATCTCGTCCTGGCGACGGTAGCGGCGGCCGATGGCGCCGGCGTCGTCGAAGTCGATGTTCCAGTTCTGCCGCAGCGCCTGCGCGAGGCCCTTGGCCTTCGGCGACAGCTCCGGGTTGCGGGACAGCGGCAGCACGGCCACCTTCACCGGGGCGAGACGGTGGTCGAGGCGCAGCACCGTGCGCTTCTCCATCTTGCCCTTGGCGTTCGGCGCCTCGTCCTCGACGTACGCGTCGAGCAGGAAGGCCAGCATGGTGCGGCCGACACCGGCCGCGGGCTCGATGACGTACGGCGTCCAGCGCTCGCCGGCCTCCTGGTCGAAGTAGGAGAGGTCCTGGCCGGAGGCCTTGGCGTGGGCGCCGAGGTCGTAGTCCGTACGGTTGGCGACACCCTCCAGCTCGCCCCACTCACTGCCGCCGAACTGGAAGCGGTACTCGATGTCCGCGGTCCGCTTCGAGTAGTGGGAGAGCTTCTCCTTCGGGTGCTCGTACCAGCGCATGTTCTCGGTACGCAGGCCGAGGCCCGTGTACCAGTTCCAGCGCTGCTCCATCCAGTACTCCTGCCACGCCTCGTCCTCGCCCGGCTTGACGAAGAACTCCATCTCCATCTGCTCGAACTCACGGGTGCGGAAGATGAAGTTGCCGGGCGTGATCTCGTTGCGGAACGACTTGCCCATCTGGGCGATGCCGAACGGCGGCTTGCGGCGGGAGGTGGTCTGCACCTGGGCGAAGTTGGTGAAGATGCCCTGGGCGGTCTCGGGGCGCAGGTAGGCGACCGAGCCGGAGTCCTGCGTCGGGCCGAGGTGCGTCGACAGCAGACCGGAGAACTGCTTGGGCTCGGTGAACTGGCCCTTGTTGCCGCAGTTCGGGCAGTTGATGTCGGCCAGGCCGTTCGCCGGGGCGTGGCCCTTCTTCTCCTCGTAGGCCTCTTCGAGGTGGTCGGCACGGAACCGCTTGTGACACGCGGTGCACTCGGTCAGCGGGTCCGTGAAGGTGGCGACGTGGCCGGATGCGACCCAGACCTCGGGGGCCAGGATGACGGACGAGTCGATACCGACCACGTCCTCGCGCGACGTCACCATGTAGCGCCACCACTGACGCTTGATGTTCTCCTTGAGCTCGACACCCAGCGGTCCGTAGTCCCAGGCGGCACGCTGACCGCCGTAGATCTCACTGCACGGGAAAACGAAGCCACGGCGCTTGCTCAGGCTGACGATGGTGTCGATCTTGTCGGCGGCCACGGTGCTCTCTTCATTACGACGACGGGCGTTGAAGCGAGATGCTTCCAGCGAATGCTTCAGGTTACCGGCGCAGGCTCCCCCACGACCAAATCGGCCCCCGCCTCGGGACCCCCGGAAGGGCTTGTTGACAACGGTTTCCATTTTTGTTGAAAATGACTGTCATGAACATACGTGGACGCCTCATACCCGTCGCCGCCCTCACCGCCGTCGCCGCCCTCGGCGTCGGCACCCTCTCCGGCTGCTCCGGGAACGACGCGGCGGCGGCCGGCGACGGCAGGCTCGACGTCATCGCGTCCTTCTATCCGATGTCCTTCCTCGCCGAGCGGATCGGCGGCGACCACGTCCACGTCACCAGTCTCACCACACCCGGTCAGGAGCCGCACGACCTGGAGATCAGCCCCAGGCAGATCGCCGCGATCGACGACGCCGACGCCGTCCTCTACCTCAAGAACCTCCAGCCCTCCGTGGACGACGCGGTCGCCCAGTCCTCGGTGAAGACGAAGATCGACGCCGCCGCCCTGACCACCCTGGAGGCGCACGGCAACGAGGTCGGCGGGCACGCGGCCGCGCACGACACCCGGCCCGGCGAGGAGCCCGCGGGCCGGGACCCGCACCTCTGGCTCGACCCCGTGCGCTACGCCCAGGTCGCCCAGGGCGTCGGCAAGGCCCTCGAAAAGGCGGACCCCCGGCACGCGGGCGACTACGAGAAGAACACCGCGGCCCTGGTCAAGCAGCTGAACGACCTGGACCAGCGGTTCCGCACCGGACTCGCGCACACCCGGTCCAAGGTCTTCCTCACCACGCACGCCGCCTTCGGCTACCTCGCCGAGCGCTACGGCCTCACAGAGGAGGCGGTCAACGGCCTCGACCCCGACTCCGAGCCGAGCGCCGCGCGGGTGCGGGACCTGGAGCGGATGGCGAAGGCCGACCGCGTCTCCACCGTCTTCTACGAGACGCTCGTCAGCGACAAGACCGCGAAGACCATCGCGCACGACGCGGACCTGCGCACCGACGTCCTCGACCCGCTTGAGGGCATCACGGCCAAGTCCCGCGGCACGGACTACTTCTCCGTCCAGAACGCCAACCTCAAGGCCCTCCAGCAGGCGCTGGGCGCCAGGTGACGGGAGACCCCATGGAAACCACCGAACCTGTCATATCCCTGCGCGGGGTGCGGGCCGACCTCGGCGCCCGCCCCGTCCTGCGCGGCATCGACCTCACGGTCCGCCGCGGCGAGGTCGTCGCCCTGCTGGGCGCCAACGGCTCCGGCAAGTCCACGGCGATCCGCGCCCTCATCGGCCAGGTCCCGCTCACCGACGGCACCATCGAGCTGTTCGGCACGCCCCGGCGCGCCTTTCGCGACTGGGCCCGCGTGGGCTACGTGCCGCAGCGCGTCACGGCCGCGGGCGGCGTCCCCGCCACGGTCACCGAGATCGTCTCCTCCGGCCGCCTCGCCCGCACCCGCTTCGGCCTCTTCCGCAAGGACGACCGGGACGCCGTACGGCACGCACTGGAGCAGGTCGGCATGGCGGACCGCGCCAAGGACGCGGTGACCGCCCTGTCCGGCGGACAGCACCAGCGCGTCCTGATCGCCCGCGCGCTCGTCGCCCGGCCCGAGCTGCTGATCATGGACGAGCCGATGGCCGGCGTCGACCTGGCCAGCCAGGAGGTCCTCGCGCGGACCTTGGAGGCCCAGGTGGAGGCGGGTACGACGGTCCTCCTCGTGCTGCACGAACTGGGCCCCCTGGAGCCGCTGATCGACCGGACGGTCGTCCTGCGCGACGGCCGCGTCCTGCACGACGGCCCACCGCCGAGAACCGTCGGCCGGCATGCTCCCTCGCCCGGCCACGACCACGTACACCCGCACGCCCCCGGGGCCCCCGGGCCGATCCGCACGGGACTGCTGAGCTGATGGACTTCCTGAACTACGCCTTCATGCAGCGGGCCCTGCTCGCCGCCGTCCTGGTCGGCATCACCGCCCCCGCCATCGGCATCTACCTCGTCCAGCGCCGCCAGGCCCTGATGGGCGACGGCATCGGCCACGTCGCCATGACCGGCGTCGGCCTCGGCTTCCTGCTGTCCGCGTCCCCGGTCTGGATGGCGACGGCGGTCTCCGTCCTCGGCGCGCTGCTGATGGAGCTGATCCGCTGGTACGGCCGCACGCGCGGCGACATCGCGCTGGCCATGCTCTTCTACGGCGGCATGGCGGGCGGCGTGATGTTCATCAACATCGCGCCGACGGGCTCCAACGCCAACCTGATGACGTACCTCTTCGGCTCCCTCTCCACGGTCTCGCGGTCCGACGTCCTGGCGATCTGCCTGCTGGCCGCGTTCGTGGTGCTGGTCACCCTGGTCCTGCGCCGCCAGATGTTCGCGGTGAACCAGGACGAGGAGTTCGCGCGGGTGCTGGGCCTGCCGGTGCGCGCGCTCAACCTGCTGACGGCGGTCACGGCGGCGGTGACGGTGACGGTCGCGATGCGCGTCGTCGGGCTGCTGCTGGTCTCGGCGCTGATGGTGGTGCCGGTGGCGGCGGCGCAGCAACTCACCCGCAGCTTCGCCGCGACGTTCGCGATCGCGGTGGCGATCGGGGTGACCGTGACGGTGAGCGGCACGATCACGTCGTTCTACCAGGACGTTCCGCCCGGCGCGACGATCGTCCTGCTCACCATCGCCGCGTTCGCCGCGCTGACCGTGCTGGCCGCTCCGCTGGCCCGCCGACGCGCCCGCGCGGCGACGGCGGCGGGGCCCGGCGGGGACCCGGCGGAATGCGTGATTCCCGCCGCGCGCGGCACGGAAGAGGAGATCAACGCCTGACCTCGGGCAGACCGGGCTGGCACAATGGCCCGGGTCAGGGGTGAGACGTGAGGAGGCAACAGTGACGACCGCTGGACCGCCCGTGAAGGGCCGCGCGACCCGGCAACGGGCAGCAGTGGCGGCGGCACTGGACGAGGTCGACGAGTTCCGCAGCGCGCAGGAGCTCCACGACATGCTCAAGCACAAGGGCGACTCCGTCGGCCTCACCACCGTCTACCGCACGCTCCAGTCCCTCGCCGACGCCGGCGAGGTCGACGTCCTGCGCACGTCCGACGGCGAGTCCGTCTACCGCCGCTGCTCCACCGGCGAGCACCACCACCACCTCGTCTGCCGTACCTGCGGCAAGGCGGTCGAGGTGGAGGGCCCGGCGGTGGAGAAGTGGGCGGAGGCGATCGCGGCGGAGCACGGTTACGTCAACGTGGCGCACACCGTGGAGATCTTCGGTACGTGTTCGGACTGCGCGGGCGGCTGATCGCCGGGCCACGGCTCAGGACGAGCCGTCGCCCTCCATCGCCAGCAGTTCCTCGTTCGGGATCGCGCCGCCGAAGCGGCGGTCGCGGGAGGCGAATTCGACGCACGCCCGCCACAGGTCCCGCCGGTCGAAGTCCGGCCACAGCACGTCCTGGAAGACCAGCTCGGCGTAAGCGCTCTGCCAGATAAGGTAGTTGGACGTCCGCTGCTCCCCGCTGGGCCGCAGGAACATGTCGACGTCCGGCATGTCCGGGTAGTACAGGTACTTCTGGATCGTCTTCTCGGACACCTTCGCCGGGTCCAGCCGGCCGGCCCGCACATCCTCCGCCAACGCCTTGGCGGCGTCGGCGAGTTCGGCCCGGCCGCCGTAGTTCATGCAGAAGTACAGCGTGAGCAGGTCGTTGTCCTTGGTCTGCTCCTGCGCGACCTGGAGTTCCTTGGCGACCGACTTCCACAGCCTGGGCATCCGCCCGGCCCAGCGCACCCGCACGCCCAGCGCGTCCAGCTGGTCCCGGCTCTTGCGGATGAAGTCGCGGTTGAAGTTCATGAGGAAGCGCACCTCGTCGGGCGACCGCTTCCAGTTCTCGGTGGAGAAGGCGTACAGCGAGATGTTGCGCACACCCATCTCGATCGCCCCCTGGAGCACGTCGAGCACCTGCTCGGCGCCGACCTTGTGCCCCTCGGTCCGCGGCAGCCCCCGCTCCTTGGCCCACCGCCCGTTGCCGTCCATGACGATCGCCACGTGGTTCGGGACCAGCTCACCGGGGAGCTTCGGCGGCCGGGCCCCGGAGGGGTGCCGCTCCGGCGCCGTGTACTCGCGCCGCTGGCGCCCCAGGATCCCGCGTACCACCATGTGCTCGACTCCCTCTACGACTCTCTAGGTCGACTATCCCAGGTCCGTCTAGGACTTTTCCACGTACCGCAGCGACCGCAGCCCGCGTTCCAGATGCCAGTGCAGATAGGCGGAGACCAGCCCACTGCCCTCCCGGACGTACCGCGCCTCGCAGGCGTCCGCCGTCTCCCAGTCTCCCGTAAGCAGCGCGCCCAGCAGTACCAGGGTCTGCGGGGAGGGTACGACGCTGCCGGGCACCCGGCAGTCGACGCACACGGAGCCGCCGGAGGCGACGGAGAAGAACCGGTTGGGACCGGGCATCCCGCACTTCGCGCAGTCACCGAAGCTGGGCGCGTACCCGTTGACCGCGAGCGAGCGCAGCAGGAACGCGTCCAGCACGAGGTGCGGGGCGTGCTCCCCCCGCGCCAGCGTGCGCAGGCCGCCGACCAGCAGCAGGTACTGCTGAACGGCCGGCTCCCCCTCGTGGTCGGTGAACCGCTCCGCGGTCTCCAGCATGGCCGTGCCGGCGGTGTAGCGCGCGTAGTCGGTCACGATGCCGCCACCGTACGGCGCGATCGTCTCACTCTGTGTGCACAGCGGCAGCCCGCGCCCGACCAGTTCGCTCCCGCGCGCGAAGAACTGCACGTCCACATGGGAGAAGGGTTCCAGCCGGGCCCCGAACTTCGACTTGGTCCGCCGCACGCCCCGCGCCACGGCCCGCACCCGGCCGTGCCCCCGGGTGAGCAGGGTGATGATCCGGTCCGCCTCGCCCAGCTTCTGGGTGCGCAGCACGATGCCGTCGTCGCGGAACAGACTCATGCCCCCCATTCTCCCCCATGGGCCGGCCGGGGCCGTGCCGGTGCACGGCCCCGGCGCCCGCTCCGCCGTCGGCGCGGCTAGAGGACCTCGCCCCGGCTACGGGCGTTGGCGTACGCCGTCTCCGCCCGGATCCGCTCGGCGGGCGTGGCCTCCCGCACGGCCACGGGGTCGGCCTCCCATTCCCGCCCGCCCCCGTACGGCCTCATCCACACGACCGTCTCCTCGTACGCCATCACGGTCCCGATCCGCCCGGATTCCGTGTCCACGGCATGACTCCCGACCGGCAGCAGCGTCACCGCACCGCTCCGGCGAGCACCACGGCGAGCTTGCGCGCGACCTCCACGGAACACCCGCCCAATTCCACGTGGGGGCAGGGATTCTCCCGGGCGATACTCGCCAGATCGATCCGCAGCGAGGGCAGCACGATCCCCGACTTTCCCAGCGCCTCGCGCAATTTCTCCACCACGTCGTCCGCCTCCTCGACACACAGCGCGGAGTGCTTCTTGGCCATCGCCGATTCCCTTTTCTTCTTTCCCGGTTTCACGCTTCGCACTCCCATGATGACCCTCCGTCTCTACACTCGGCAGCACCCTGGGTACTACAACAACGAGGCAGATCAAAGGGGTTGGCCATGGCCAACGGTTCACGTCAGGCAGCGTGGGAGTTCTTCGGCGCCGAACTGAAACGACGCCGCGAGAACGCGGCGCTCACCCAGTCCGAGCTGGGCACCCTCGTCTTCGTTTCCGGCGGCTATATCGGCCAGTTCGAGCAGGCGATCCGAAAGCCGCAGTTGGATGTGGCGCAGCGGCTCGACACCGTCCTACAAACCGATGGCTTTTTCGAACGGCTATGGAAGAAGCTCATCAAGGATCAGCGGTACACGGAGTACTTCGCGCACGCGGCTGAGCTCGAACGGCTGGCGACGGAGATCTGCGAGTACGCACCGGCGGTGGTTCCGGGGCTCCTCCAGACGCGGGAGTACGCTCAGGCGGTGTTCTGGGCGAGCAATCCGTTCGCCAACGAGGAGTACATCGAGGAACTGGTCAAGGGGCGTACGGACCGAGCGCGGCTCCTCAAGGACGCTACAAGGCCCGTGTATTGGGCAGTCCTGCACGAGACAGTCCTGCGCATCCCCGTGGGCGGCCCGGCGGTCATGGCGCACCAACTCGACCACATCGCGGCACTGACGCAGGAACACAAGGCGCTGCTTCAGGTACTGCCCTTTGCGGCGGGCGCACACCCGGAGATGGGCAAGATGATGTGGCTGATGGAGTTCGAGGACGCCCCACCAACCGTCTATACAGAAGCGGTGCGTTCGGGGAATCTGGTGGACGAGCCGCTGGTGGTGAAGCGCGTTCGAGCGTCCTACGATCACATCAGGGCCGCCGCGCTGTCGCCGGAGGCGTCCCTGGCCCTGATCGAGTCGGTGGCGGAGGACTACAGACGATGCGCGAGCACGACCTGACCAAAGCACGTTGGCGCAAGAGCAGCTACAGCGGTGGCAGCGGCGGGGAGGCCTGCATCGAGGTCGCCGACGGATTCCCCGGCGTCGTCCCCGTCCGCGACAGCAAGGTGACCGCCGGGCCGGTACTGGTGATCGGCTCGGCCGCGTGGTCGCAGTTCGTCGGCGCCGTGGGGGGCACCCGCTTCCAGAACGGCGTCCCGAACGCGTTCGTTACGATCGCGGGATGACAGCGAGAAGAGAGCCGGCCAGCCGCCGGGAGCGTCCCGCGAACCCGCGCCGACCCGGGGGGCGCGGGCGCTGGGCGACGGCCGGCACGAGGTGGCCTTCGCCGACGGTTCCACCGTCACCACCGACCTCCTGATCGGCGCGGACGGCGCGTGGTCACGCATCCGGCCGCTGCTTTCGTCGGCCCGGCCCGCCTACACCGGTATCTCCTTCGTGGAGACCGACCTGCCTGACGCCGACACCCGTCATCCGCGCAGCGCGGCCCTCATCGGCGGTGGTTTCTTCATCAGCCTCGGCGACGAGAACGGCTTCCTCGCGCACCGGGAGACCGACGGCAGCCTGCACGTCTACACGGCGGTCAAGGCGGACGAGGGCTGGCTGGACACGATCGACTTCACCGACACGGCGGCCGCGAAGGAGGCGGTGCTGGCGCGCTTCCCGGGCTGGGACGAGTCCTTGCGGAACCTGGTCGCGGACGCCGACGGGCCGCTCACCCCCCGCCGCATCCACACCCTGCCCCTCACCCACCGCTGGAACCGGACCCCGGGCGTGACCCTGCTCGGCGACGCCGCCCACCTGATGTCCCCCTTCGCCGGCGAGGGCGCCAACCTGGCCATGCTCGACGGCGCCGAACTCGCCGAATCCCTCGCCGCCCACCCCACCGACCCCGAGGCAGCGCTGACCGCCTACGAATCCGCCCTCTTCCCCCGCAGCACCACCTCCGCCACCGAATCAGCCGCCGGCCTGACCGACATGTTCTCCAAGACCGGCCTGCAACAGACCCTGGCCTTCTTCAGCACGCGCCTGACCACCGCGTAACGCCTTTGGCCGGGCAGCCGAATGAGGCCGGACCCCTCGCCGAACAGGCGGGCGAGAAAGCAGAGGAGGCTTCGGAGACCGTCTCTCGAATCGGCGTCCGCACTCAGCCGACCTTGCGCAACTCCCCGTCCGCGAACACCGCGACCATCACCAGGTTTCCGCCCAGCGCCTCGACGTAGCGGGCGACGACGTCCGTCCCGGACACCTGCCCACTCTCGATCTGCGAGACACGCCCCTTGCTCACCCCCATGCGCTCGGCGACCTGCGCCTGGGTGAAGCCCCGCTCCTGCCTCATCTCCACCAGCCGCCAGGCCCGGGCTTCCGCGAGCAGCCGTTCCGCTCCCGCGCGAAACGACTCCTGCCCCCCGGCCAGCTCTTCCGCCCGTTCACGGTGACCACTGGCAGACCACTTGGTGTATTCGCTCACTTCCCCGACTCCTTCTGCCGATCAGCCAGGTATTCCGCGTAGGCCCGCTCAGCCAAGGGGATCGCCTCGTCGTACCAGGCGACCCAGTTCCCCGACTTGTCCCCCGCCACCAGGAGGATCGCGGAGCGCCAGGGATCGAACATGAACAGGACCCGCACTTCGCTCCGCCCGGACGAGCCGGGCCGCAGCTCCTTGAGATTGTGCAAGGACGAGCCCTTGATCCGGTCGACCAGTGGGCGCCCCTCCGCCGGTCCGTTGCACACGAGGACCCAGATCGCCTGGTTCACCAGCACGTACGAGTCGGGGTCGGACTTCTCCAAGTCGTGCAGCCACTGATCCACCCCGGCGGTCAGGTAGACGTCCCACTGCTCTTCCACCTTCAATCCCTTCGCGAGTTTAGCATTCACTAAACCTGCGAGGGCATGGCGCGACACCGGCGAACCCGAGGTCTTCACCCGAACGGGAGCGCGCCCGGCCCTCTCGGGACCTGCCCTCCTTCTTTGGTCCGACCTCTGGCGCCCAGCCCATTCGCGCGCACCCCCTTGACCGCCCACATGGCCCTTTTATGGTCACGCTGATCGAACCGGACGTAGAACGTCGTACCTCCCCCGCGCCTCCCCGACCTTGACGGAGGACCCGCACATAACGACGTGACCCGCGCCCCCGTCGCCGACCAGGTCGCCACCGCGCTGCCCCTCACACTCCAGCTGACGTTCCTGGGGCTCGCGTTCGCGGTCGTCCTGGCGCTCGCGGGCGGGGTGACCGCAGCCGTCCACCGGGACCGGTTCCCGGACCAGGTGATCCGGGTCGTCTCGCTGGTCGGCGTCGCCGCGCCCGGGTTCTGGCTGGCGTTGCTGATGATCCAGTACCTGGCGGTGGACCGCGGATGGTTCCCGACCGGGGGCTACATCAACCCGGCCGACTCCGTCACCGGCTGGCTGCGGACCATGGCGCTGCCCGCCGTCGCGCTGTCCCTGCCGGTGCCCGCCCAGCTGACCCGGATCGTACGGACCTCGGTGGTGGAGGAACTGGACAAGGACTACGTGCGCACGGCGATCGGCGGCGGGCTGCCGCCCCGGATCGTCGTCGGACGGAACGTCCTCAGGAACGCCCCGGTCAACCCGCTGACCGTGCTCGGCTCCGGGTCGGTTATCTGCTGGGCGGCGCGGCCGCGATCGAGACGATCTTCTCGCTGCCGGGGACGGGGAAGCTGATGATCGACGCCGTACAGAACGGCGATCCCGCGGTGGTGCAGGGGGTCGTCCTCACCACGGCCACCGGGTTCGTCGCCGTCAATCTCGTCATCGACATCCTGTATCTGCTGGTCAACCCCCGGCTGCGGGCGGCCTGATGGAGAACCGCGCCCACCTCGCCGAACGCCTGTCCCGGCCCGGCCCGCGGCTGCGCGGCCGGCGCCGGCTGCCGCTGCCGTCGAAGCTCGCCGTCGGCTTCCTGGCCGTCGTCGTCCTCGTCGCCCTGCTCGCCCCCCCCTGCTCGACCTCAAGGACCGGCTCGGGCTCGCCCTGGTGTTCGTCTCGCACGACATCCAGACGGTACGGCGGATGAGCGACCGGGTGGTCACCATGTACCTGGGCCGGATCGTGGAGGAGACCCCGGCGGGGCGGGTGACCGACCGGGCCCGGCACCCGTACACCCGCGCCCTCTTCTCGGCCTCCCCCGTGCTGCTGCACCCGTCGACCCGATCCCGCTGGCCGGGCCTGTGCCGTCCGCGACCCGGCCGCCGAGCGGCTGCCCCTTCCGTACCCGATGCTGGAAGGCGGACGACGTGTGCGCACAGGTGATGCCGGACTTCTCGGCCGCGTCGCACCCGGCGCACCGCTACCGCTGTCACCATCCTGTGGAGGAGGACCTGTCGACCCGCGACGTAGCCCGCAGGAGCCGTGAATGACCTTCCCCGCACCACTCACCGGAGTCGTCCCGCCCCTCTGCACGCCCCTGACGCCCGAGCGCGAGGTCGACGTGCCCTCGCTGCTCCGGCTGGTGGACCACCTGGTGGGTGCGGGGGTGCACGCGCTGTTCGTGCTCGGCTCGACCTCCGAGGCGGCCTTCCTCACGGACGCCCAGCGGCGGCGGGTGGTGGAGGCCGTCGCCGGGCACGTGGGCGGGCAACTGCCGGTGCTGGCCGGGGTGATCGACATGACGACCCCGAGGGTCCTGGACCACGTACGGGCGGTCACGGCGGCCGGCGCGGAGGCGGTCGTGGTCACCGCGCCGTTCTACGCCCGCACCCACCCCTCGGAGATCGTCCACCACTACCGCAGGATCGCGGCGACGAGCCCGGTGCCGGTGATCGCCTACGACATCCCGGTCGCCGTGCACACCAAGCTGCCCCCCGAGCTGGTGCTGGGGCTCGCCGGGGACGGGGTGCTGGCCGGGGTCAAGGACTCCAGCGGGGATCTGGCGGCCTTCCGGGAGATCGTCACCGGGGCCCGCGCCCATCCCGGCTTCGCCGTGCTGACCGGCTCCGAGCTGATCGCCGACGCCGCGCTGGCGCTGGGCGCGGACGGGGCGGTGCCGGGGCTCGCCAATGTCGATCCGCACGGGTACGTGCGGCTCTACCGGCAGTGCCGGGCGGGCGACTGGACGGGGGCGCGGGCCGAACAGGACAGGCTGTGCGCGCTGTTCGGGCTGACCCGGGTGGGCGATCCGGCGCGGATGGGCGGCAGTTCCTCGGCTCTCGGCGCCTTCAAGGCGGCCCTGCACCTGCGGGGCGTGATCGACTGCCCGGTCACGGCCGAGCCGCAGATGCCGCTGTCCGGCGAGGAGACGGAGAAGGTCGCCAAGTTCCTCGCGTCGGCGGGGCTGTTGTAGCGGCCCGCCGCGCGGGTTCCCGCGCCCGCGACCGCCTGGCACGGTCCGGCTCAGTCCGGCTCCGGCCCGCCGGCCACGCGCGTCTCGGCCCAGCTGACCAGCTCGGGCTCACGCAACGTCGGCAGCCACAGGTCGGCCCGTGCCGCGCCGTTCCCGGCGGGGCGGGGACCGACCCCGAGGACCCGCAGCCCGGCGCGGTGGGCGGACTCCACCCCGGTCAGGGAGTCCTCGACGGCCATCGCCTGGAGCGGGGGCACACCGCACAGCCGCGCCGCCAGCAGGTACACGTCCGGCCAGGGCTTGGGACGTACCGAGTCCCCGGCCTCGGGTACGACGATGTGCTGGAAGTGCGTGCGCAGCCCGGCCCGTTCCAGGCTGCCCTCCACCACCACCATCGGGCAGTTGCTGGCCACCGCGAGGGGCAGCCGGCCGGACAGCGTCCGGACGAGGTGGACGGCGCCCGGCATGGTCACCGGGTCGTCGGTGACCAGCTCCAGGAAGTGGTCGAGGAGCGCCCCCGTCAGGCCGGCCGCCAGCTCGGGTTTGTGCACCGAGTCCGCCATCAGCCGGCCGCACTCCTCGTAGTGCATGCCCTTGGCCTGCTCGGCGAACCCGGGCGGCGCCTGGAGGCCGAACTCCCGGAAGGCCCGGCTGCGGGCCTCCTGCCAGTGGCGCTCGCTGTCCATCAGCGTGCCGTCGCAGTCGAAGACGACGGCTCGGGGTGACCAGTCGAGCAGTGGGCGGGGGTTGGCGTTCACAGTGACCTCCTAGGGTGGCAGGGACAGGGGGCGGCGTGCGGCGCACGCGTGGATGATTTGCGGCATTCCCGATCGATCCACAGGAAACGGAAAGATAGCGACGACTACGATATTTTCCCGTCGGGAAATCGTGCAATAACCCCATAGAGGGACTGGACGGCGGCGATGTCCGGGTGTATGGGATGTGCAGACGACTCCCTTACCACCCAGCCGCGTTCACTCTCGAAAGAAATACGTGATTACCGCGCGAGTGTGATTCCTGATTGCTCCCGGCGTACGCGGGCGCACTACATTCAAGCCGTCGGAAATGCCGGACGAGGGCAGGCGGAACGTTGCAGGAACGGGCCAGGACAACCCGCAGATCACTTCTGGAAGCGGCCGCCCAGCTCTTCGCCGAACAGGGATACGCGGGCACCAGCGTCAACGACATAAGCGCACGGTCCGGCCGGACCAGCGGCGCCGTCTACTTCCACTACGCCAGCAAGGAGGGCATCGCCCTCGCCGTCGTCCGGGACCGCTTCGCCACCTGGCCCCAGCTCACCGCGCGCTACGCGGACGCGGCGGTCCCGCCGGTCGACCGGCTCGTCGCCCTCAGCTACGACATCGCCCGCGCCCTCGCCGAGGACCCGCTGACGCGCGCGGGCGCACGCCTGTGGGCCGAGCGTGCCACCATCGACGCACCCCTGCCCGACCCCTTCGCGCTGTGGACCGCCGCCGCGACCCGGCTGCTCGCCGAGGCCCGGCAGGCGGGCCATCTGGCCGCGCATGTGCGCCCCGCGCCCACCGCCCGGACCCTGGTGCGGGCGTTCTTCGGGCTGTGCTCCCTCACCGAGGCGCTGGAGGGCGCGGCCACCGTCACCGACCGGCTCACCGACTGGTGGCAGCTGACCCTGCCCTCGCTCAGACCCGCCCCGGAGGCTCAGCCGCGGGACGGCGAGCCCGCGGGCGAGTGAGCGCCGATCCCGGTCAGCCGGCGGAACTCCAGGCCGTCGTAGGAACCCGTCTCGTACAGGACACCGACCTCGCCGGTGCCGAGCTGGACCAGGTCGGAGTAGGCGGCCGGGCCGTCGTTCAGGGTGGTCAGGCGGGTGAAGGTGCGGCCCGCGTCGGCGCTGGACCACACGGCCAGGTCGCGCCGGGCGGTCGGCACGGAGGGCGCGGAGAACAGCAGCGGGGCGCGGGCACCCTGGAGTTGGAGGACGCTGCCCTGGACCACGGGGACGTCCTTGAGGGCGGGCTGGGCGGCGTAGGGGCGGTCGAGGGTGGCGCCGCCGTCGGAGGAGTAGGTGTCGAGGCGGTTGCCGGGGGCGCTGCCGTACTGGTCGCGGGCGCTGAAGTAGAGCCGGCCGTCGGGGAGTTGGGTGGCACTGGTCTCGTTGACGTCGACGACCCCGCCGGGTCCGGTGGCGGTGAAGCCGAGGTGCCAGGTGAGGCCGCCGTCGTCGCTGTAGAGGGCGTGGCCGCCGTAGTGGCGGTTCTCCCGGCCGGTGTCCTTGGAGCCCTCGGGCGGGGCGGTGGAGTGGTCGGCGGGGACGAGGAGGCGCCCGGCATGGGGGCCCCGGGTGAGGGCGGCGGCGTGGCCGGGACCGGTGGCGTACCAGCGCCAGTCGGGGCGTTTCACGTCGGCCGTGATGTCCCGCGGCGCGGTGAAGGTGCGGCCGTCGTCGGTGCTGCGCTGGACGTACACCCGGCGGCCCCGCTCGGCCGTGACCTGGCCGCGCATGATCTGGTCCTCCGTCACATCGCCCGGGTTTCCACAGGTGACGAGGACGACGGTGCCGGTGCTCGGGTCGACCACGGGCGCCGGGTTGCCCCGGGTGTCCCCCTCGCCCGCGGCCACCACGGCGAGCGGGCCCCAGGTGCAGCCGCCGTCGGAGGAGCGGCGCAGCACCACGTCGATGTCGCCGCTGTCGCCGGAGCCGTCGCGCCGGCCCTCGGCGAAGGCCAGGACGGTGCCGTGTCCGGTGCGGACCAGGGCGGGGATGCGGTAGGCGGCGTACCCGCCCTGTCCCGAGGTGTAGGGCCGGGAAGAGGCGCAGCCCTGCGGGGAGCCGAGTGGCGTGGCGTGGGCGGGCAGGGGGGCCGCCAGGGCGGCGAGGAGCGTGAGGCTGGTGAGAACGGCGCGTCGCAGCGGAGTCACGTCGTGATGCTGCCCCGATCCGGCCGGACCTCGCTACTCCGTTCGGGGTAATCCGGGCGCACCGACGGCGGATCGGGAGGGGCGGGAAGCGGCGGGAGGCCCCGGGCGGTCAGGACGGGGTGCGGGCCGCCGCCAGGAGCCGGGTCACGTCGTCGGCCGGGAGCGTCAGGGCCGCGCCGACCGTGGTCAGGGCGTCGCGTTCGGCGGGGGTGTAGGGGCCGTCGGCGAGGGCGATGTGGGCGCCCTGGAGGAGCAGGGCCTCGCGGCCCGCCGGGGCGAGGTGCGGGGCGAGCGGGTCCAGCGCCTCGTGCAGCTCTATCGTCAGGCTGGCGCCGCAGGGCTCGCCCAGGACCCGCCCGGTGTCGGCGGCCAGGGCCTCGACCAGGGCGGCGAGCTGGTCCTCGGTGCAGTCCTCGACGCCGCCCGCGCGGACCGCGGCACAGGCCGTCTCCAGGGGCGCCCGGGAGCCGGTGCCGCCCGCGGCGAGGACGGCGAGCGCGACGGTGTGCACGCCGTCGCGGAGCATCGCCGAGAAGCGGCGGGTGGTGGGGTGGTCGAGGACGTCGGTGCCGTAGTGGTGGCCGCAGGCGGCGCACTCCACGACGGGCCCGGTGGTCCCACGCGGCAGCACCGGCACCCCGAGCAGGGTGAGCCGGCGGCGTCCGGTGAGCCGCTGGTAGTTGCGGTCGCCCCCGCAGCCGGGGCAGTAGAACTCGCCGTCGCCGACGGGCGTCCATGCGATGCGGGTGCCCAGGATGCGCGGGACCCTGGGGTCATGGCCGTCTCGTCCCCGTACTGGCAGCACGTCGCACCTCCCTCACCGCACGGCACCATCGCCGCGCTGGCGTGATGTTAGCCACATCACGGAGGCTGAGTCAGTACCCCGGACGATACCGATCTGTGACCTGTCCGGCCCTATGGCCGAGAAGCGACGGGGCTCCGGCCGCCGTGCGCGGCGACCGGAGCCTCGAAACCCCCGGTGGGGGTGGATCAGCGGGCGGCGCGGTTGACGGCCGAGACGACCGCCTTCAGCGAGGCACGCGTCGTGTTCGCGTCGATGCCGATACCCCACAGGACCTTGCCGTCGATCGCGCACTCGATGTACGAGGCGGCCTGCGCGGAGGCGCCCTCGCTCATCGTGTGCTCCTGGTAGTCGAGCAGGCGTACGTCGATGCCGATGGACTCCAGGGCGTCGAAGAAGGCCGAGATCGGACCGTTGCCGGAACCGGTCAGCACGCGGTCCTCGCCGTCCACGGTGGCCTCGACGGTGAGCGTGTCCACGCCGTCGTTGTCGGTGGTCGACTGACCCGTCTTGACCTGGATGCGGCCCCACGGGTTGGCCGGGTTGGGCAGGTACTCGTCCTGGAAGACCGCCCAGATGTCCTTCGGGGTGATCTCGCCGCCCTCGGCGTCCGTCTTCGCCTGGATGATCTTCGAGAACTCGATCTGCATCCGGCGCGGCAGGTCCAGCTTGTGGTCGTTCTTCAGGACGTACGAGACGCCGCCCTTGCCGGACTGGGAGTTGACGCGGATGACGGCCTCGTAGGAGCGGCCGACGTCCTTGGGGTCGATGGGCAGGTACGGCACCGCCCACTCCAGGTCGTCCACCGTGACGCCCCTGGCCTTCGCGTCGGCCTCCATCGCGTCGAAGCCCTTCTTGATGGCGTCCTGGTGGGAGCCGGAGAAGGACGTGTAGACCAGGTCGCCCACGTACGGGTGGCGCGGGTGGACCTCCATCTGGTTGCAGTACTCCCACGTACGACGGATCTCGTCGATGTCGGAGAAGTCGATCTGCGGGTCGACGCCCTGGGAGAACAGGTTCATGCCCAGGGTGACCAGGTCGACGTTGCCGGTGCGCTCGCCCTGGCCGAACAGACAGCCCTCGACGCGGTCGGCGCCGGCCATCACGGCCAGCTCGGCCGCCGCCACCGCCGTACCGCGGTCGTTGTGCGGGTGCACGGACAGGCACACGTGCTCGCGGCGGGACAGGTTGCGGTGCATCCACTCGAAGCGGTCCGCGTGCGTGGACGGGGTCGAACGCTCCACCGTGGCGGGCAGGTTGAGGATGATCTCGCGGCCCGGACCCGGCTGGTAGACGTCCATGACCGCCTCGCAGACCTCCAGGGCGAAGTCCAGCTCGGTGTCGGTGAAGATCTCCGGCGAGTACTGGTAGCCGAACTCCGTCTCCGGGCCCAGCAGCTTCTCGGCGTACTCCATCACCAGACGGGTGCCGTCGACGGCGATCTGCTTGATGTCGTCCTTGGAGCCGCGGAAGACGACCCGGCGGAAGACCGGGGCGGTGGCGTTGTACAGGTGGACGGTGGCGCGCCGCGCGCCCTTGAGGGACTCGACGGTCCGCTCGATCAGGTCCTCGCGGGCCTGGGTCAGGACGGAGATGGACACGTCCTCGGGGATCGCGCCCTCCTCCTCGATGATGGAGCGCACGAAGTCGAAGTCGGTCTGGCCGGAGGCGGGGAAGCCGACCTCGATCTCCTTGTAGCCCATCCTGACCAGCTGGTCGAACATCCGGCGCTTGCGCTCGGGCGACATCGGGTCGATCAGGGCCTGGTTGCCGTCGCGCAGGTCGGTGGAGAGCCATCGGGGGGCTACGGTGATCCGCTGGTCCGGCCAGGTGCGGTCCGGGATGTCCACCTGGTCGTAACGGCCGTACTTGTGGATCGGCATGGAACTGGGCTGCTGGCGGTTGGCCATGGTGCGTGGCTCCTCGATGGGGTCCGGATGTCCGAATGGGACGGCCGACGACGCAACGCGAAGCTCCGCGGGGAGGGAGTCGGCCTCGACTACAGACCCTCGCCGCGGCAGCTAAGGAGAAGCAGCCCGAAACGCATGATGCTGCGCAGCCTAGCCGAGCGGTTCAGGATGTGGGGACGCCGTCCAGTATGCGGGACCGAGGGGATAAACAGGGCAAAGAGTGCGACAGGCCACAGCGGTGGCGCGGGCGTGTCACGGAGAGGCGCGCAGCCGTACCACAGCGTCACGCTCCGTCGGGCCCTCTGTCCCGCTATTTCACCAATCATGGTTGCGAGTAGTGACTTTGTCATCACTCAGTGCAATGGTCGATGACATGACGACGAACGGGGGCTTCGAGCCCGTCTTCTGCACGATCGTGCCGCCGCACGTCCTCGACCGGCTTTCCCGGGCCGAGGACCCGGATGTGGCGGCACCCGCCCGCCGCTCCCTGGAACACGACGCCTACCAGCGCACCCGGCGGCGGCTGACCACCGTGCTCGGCGCGACCGCCGCCGCGCTTCCCGAGGGCGCCGCCACCGACCAACCGCACCGCACCGTCTACGACACCCACCACACCCAGGACCTGCCCGGCACCAAGGTCCGCGAGGAGGGTTCGGACCCGGGCTCGGACGCCTCCGTCAACCGCGCCTACGCGGGCCTCGGCGCCACCTTCGAGCTGTATCTGAAGGTGTACGGCCGCCACTCCATCGACGGCGACGGACTGCCGCTGGACGCCACCGTGCACTTCGGGGAGGGCTACGACAACGCCTTCTGGAACGGCGAGCAGATGGTGTTCGGCGACGGCGACGGCAAGGTCTTCCTCGACTTCACCATCCCGGTCGACGTCATCGGGCACGAACTGACCCACGGCGTCACCCAGCACACCGCCAACCTGGAGTACTTCGGCCAGTCCGGCGCGCTCAACGAGTCGCTCTCCGACGTCTTCGGCTCGCTGATCAAGCAGTACGCGCTGGGCCAGACCGCCGCCGAGGCCGACTGGCTGATCGGCGCCGGGCTGCTCGCCCCGGGCGTGCACGGCACCGCGCTGCGCTCGATGAAGGCCCCGGGCACGGCGTACGACGACCCGAACCTCGGCAAGGACCCGCAGCCCGCGACCATGGAGCACTATGTGCGCACCGGCCGCGACAACGGCGGCGTGCACATCAACTCCGGCATCCCCAACCACGCCTTCTACCTCGCCGCCAAGGCACTCGGCGGCCACGCCTGGGAGAAGGCCGGGCAGATCTGGTACGACACGCTGACCGGCGGCGACCTGGCGTCGGACGCCCAGTTCGCCGACTTCGCCACGCTCACCCTGAAGGCGGCGCGCGAGCGGTTCGGCGCCGACGAGCTCCAGGCCGTGCAGAAGGCGTGGGAACAGGTCGGGGTGCCCACGCGGTAGCGCCCGCGCTGCGACACTGGACCCATGCGGATTCAGGTGAGGCGCACAGGCGGTTTCGCGGGCATCGAGCGCCGGGCCGAGGTGGACACCTCGGCCCGGCCCGACGCCGAGGAGTGGCACTCCCTGGCCGGACGCGCCCTCGCGTCCGGCCGGGACACCCCGCCGGCCGGTGTCCCGGACGGCTTCAGCTACGAGATCACGGTGGACGACCGCACGGTGTACGCGGCCGACCCCCGACTGACCGAGGACCAGCGGGAGTTGATCTCCCGGGTGCTCAAGGAGGGCGCCTAGCGCGAGCGGGGCGCCCGGCAGGGGCCGGGGGCGCTAGCAGTAGCCCTTCTCCAGGAAGCCGCGCTGCCCCGGGTCGCCGAGGTCCAGCGGGATGTCGACGTGGCTCGGCAGCTCGGCGAAGGACGCGTTGGGGAGGATGAACTCCCGCCCGGTGTACCTCTGTCGTACGGTCTGCTCGTCGGCGGGCTTGCACACGAACGGGTTGGCGTACGTGTTGTAGCCGAGGCCCACACCGGTGTTGAGGAACCCGGCGTCCTGGCACTGGTACAGGACGGCGCGCAGGGCGGCGGCGTTGCGCGGGCCGGTGTAGCCGGACTGGAAGCCGGCGAAGCAGGCCGGCGAGGAGGCGCCGTCGTACGGGGAGGGCCCGGCGGCGGCCAGCGCGTCGAGGAAGTCGCGGTTGCAGCCGATGGCCGCCGAGGGGGCGGCGCCCTGGAGCAGCTGGTCGCGGCGGCAGCCGGTCACGTCCTGGAAGGCGCCGACGACGTCCTCGCCCTTGCGCAGCGTTGAGTAGGCGAGCACGAGGTCGCGCTGGGCGGCGAGCGGGTAGGCGCCGGTGTTGCCGAACTTCTCGTCCAGCAGCCGGAACCAGGTCTCGAACGCCGGGACCTGGGCGCGGACCTGGGCCGGCACGGTGTAGACGGCCAGATCGGTCGGCGTGGTCCAGGTGTCGAGCCCCGGGTAGCCGACGAAGGACAGGACGCCGATGCCGGTCTTCGGCGGCTGGTCGCCGTACCGGCTGCGCAGCTGGAGGTACCGCTCCAGGTTGGTGTTCGAGCCCGCCCACGCGTACCAGAAGCCGCTCGGGTAGAGGGTGGTGTCGCCCCGGGTGTGGGTGGTGCCGAACAGGGTCGGCGCCACACAGCGCACCCGGCGCGCGTCCCAGGCGGCCTTGTACTCGGCCGGGGTGGAGATGCAGTCGGTGGACGCCGTGTCGCGGCGGGTGCCGGCGAGCGCGCCGGGCACGCCGCCCAGCAGGAAGAGCAGACACGCCGCGAGCACGGTGAGCAGTCGTGTGCGCGGCCTGGTGGACCGCTGATGGTGAGTCATGCGGGACAGTCTCGGAACTGCGGTGCGCGACATGCCAGTCGATTGGGCCATGCGGCCCACAGGCGCGCGGTCACTGGAGCCCCTGGGCACACGGGCGTTGGCAGTGGCCCGCGCGCGTCGGCCACTGCCGGCACGGGCGTTGACTTCGTTACCGGGGGTACGGATGATCCGGCCATGGCGACTGACGCAGGCAATCCGATTCCTCGGTTCCCGGCCGGCTTCCTGTGGGGCGTGTCGACCTCCGCCCATCAGATCGAGGGGGCGGCCGACGAGCGCGAGCCCTCCGTGTGGGATGTGTTCACCGCCGCGCCGGGCCGGGTGAAGGACGGCTCGACGGCGGCGGTGACCTGCGACCACTACCACCGGTACCCGGAGGACGTGGCCCTCCTCGCCGGTCTCGGCGTGGACGCGTACCGCTTCTCCGTCTCCTGGCCCCGGGTCTCCTCCCCCGGCGGCCTCGACTTCTACGACCGTCTGGTGGACGAGCTGTGCGCGGCGGGCGTGCGGCCGGTCGCCACCCTCTTCCACTGGGACCTGCCCGCCTCCCTGGACTGGCTGGAGCGGGACACGGCGGCCCGGTTCGCCGACCATGTGTCGGTGGTCGCCGATCGCCTGGGTGACCGGGTCACCAAGTGGATCACCCTCAACGAGCCCGCCGAACACACCCTCCTGGGCCACGCCCTCGGTGTCCACGCCCCCGGCAAGCGGCTGCTGTTCGACGCCCTGCCGGTCGCCCATCACCAGCTCCTCGCCCACGGCCTCGCGGTACGCGCCCTGCGCGCGGCCGGCGCCGGCGACATCGGCATCGCCAACTCCCACGGGCCGACGTGGGCGGCCTCCGCGGACCCGGCGGACACGGAGGCGGCGGACTTCTACGACACGCTGCTCAACCGCCTCTTCGCGGAGCCGGTGCTGCTGGGCGAATACCCGGACGGGCTGGGCGAGCTGATGCCCGCAGCCGACATCGCGGCGGATCTGAAGGTGATCGCCGAACCCCTCGACTGGTACGGGATCAACTACTACGCGCCGACCCTGGTGGGCGCCCCGCTGGGCACGGAGACCGAGTCCGGCGGGGTGCCCATACCCGCCGGACTTCCCTTCTCCGTACGGGAGATAGCGGACCGCCCCCGGACCGACTTCGGCTGGCCGGTGGTCCCGGAGGGGCTGACCGAGCTGCTGTGCGGCTTCCGCGACCGCTACGGCGACCGGCTGCCGCCGATCCTCATCACCGAGAACGGCTGCTCGTACGAGGGCCTCGACGACCAGGACCGCATCGCCTACCTGGACGCCCATCTCCGCGCGCTGCACGCCGCGTTGACGGCCGGGGTGGACGTGCGCGGCTACTTCGTGTGGTCCCTCATGGACAACTTCGAGTGGGCCGAGGGCCACGCGCGGCGCTTCGGTCTGGTGCACGTGGACTACGAGACGCTGGAGCGGGTGCCGAAGGCGTCGTACCGGTGGTTCCGGGACGTGCTGCGGGCCCAGAGGTGACCACCGGCCACCTCCCGGCCGCGCTCGCCGAGCCGGCCGAACCGGTGGGCCGGGGCTGGACGGCGGCCCTCTCGCTGGCCAACGGGGCGATCTGGGTGGGCTGGTTCGGCCCCCTCCAGATCCTCCTGGCCTCCCAGGCGAGGGACCTCGCGCCCGGCACCGGGATGTCCAAGGAGACGCTGCTGGCCTGGGTGACCGGTACCGGCGCGGTGGTCTCCCTGCTGGCGAACCCCTTCTTCGGGGCCCTGTCCGACCGCACGACCGCCCGTGCGGGCCGCCGCACGCCGTGGATCGTCTCCGGGGCGGCGGGCGGCGCGCTGGCGCTGCTGCTGCTCGCGGGCGCGGGCGGGCCGTGGTCGATGGCGCTCGGCTGGTGTCTGGTCCAGTTCACCCTGAACGCGGCCTTCGCCGCGGTGACGGCGGCCGTCCCGGACCGGGTGCCCCGCCGCCAACGGGGTGCGGTGGGCGGCTGGTTGGGCGCGGCGCAGATCCTCGGCGTGGTCGGGGGAACGGGCCTGGCGACGGCGGCGGGCGGCGTCCGGGCGGGGTACGCGGCCTGCGCGGTGTGCACGCTGGCGGGCGTCCTGCCGTACGTCGTGCGTTACCGGGATCTCCGCCTCCCCCTCGGAAGCCGCCCCCCGTGGTCCTGGCGCGGCTTCCTGGCGGGCTTCTGGCTGAGCCCCCGCCGCCACCCCGACCTGGGCTGGGCGTGGCTGACCCGCTTCCTGATCAACCTCAGCAATTCCCTGGTGCTGCTGTACCTGCTCTACTACCTCCGCGACCGCGTCCACTACCCCGACCCCGGCCGGGGCGTCCTGATCCTGACCGCGGTGAACGGCGTGACCCTGCTGGCGACGGTGGTGGTCGGCGGGGTCTGGTCCGACCGGCTCGGCCGCCGCAAGCCGTTCGTCGTCTGGTCGGGCGTCCTGATGGCGCTCGCGACGGCCGCCCTGTCCGGCTGGCAGACCTGGCCAGGCGCGGTGACGGCGGCGGCCGTCCTGGGCATCGGCTTCGGCGTCTTCACCTCGGTCGACTTCGCCCTGATGGCCGACGTCCTGCCGCACGCCCTCGACCGGGCCAAGGACCTGGGCGTCATCAACGTGGCCAACGCCCTGCCCCAGGCAGCGGCACCGGCCCTGGCGGCACCGCTGGTCACGTACGCGGGCGGGTACCGGGTGCTCTATCTGGTGGCGGCGGGAATCGGGGTGGCGGGGGCGGTGCTGGTGGGGCGGATCAGGGGAGTGGACTAGCGGGCGGACCAGGGGTGGATCAGGGGTGGATCAGGGGGATTCAGGCGGTCAGAAGCCCAGCTTGCGGAGTTGCTTCGGGTCTCGCTGCCAGTCCTTGGCCACCTTGACGTGCAGGTCGAGGAAGACCGGCGTGCCCAGCAACGCCTCGATCTGCTTGCGGGACTTGATGCCGACCTCCTTGAGCCGCTTGCCCTTCGGCCCGATGATGATGCCCTTCTGGCTGGGCCGCTCGATGTAGACGTTCGCGTGGATGTCGAGCAGCGGGCGGTCCGCGGGCCGGTCCTCGCGCGGCAGCATCTCCTCGACCACCACCGCGATGGAGTGCGGCAGCTCGTCCCGCACGCCCTCCAGCGCCGCCTCGCGGATCAGCTCGGCGACCATCACCTGCTCGGGCTCGTCCGTGAGGTCGCCCTCGGGGTAGAGCGCCGGCCCCTCGGGCAGCAGCGGCACGAGCAGGTCGGCCAGCAGATCCACCTGCTTCGAGCCGACCGCGGACACCGGCACGATCTCCGCCCACTCGAACCCCAGCTCCTTGCCGAGCTGGTCGATGGCGATCAGCTGCTCGGCGAGCGTCTTGGAGTCCACGAGGTCGGTCTTGGTGACGACGGCGACCTTGGGCGTCTTCTTGATCCCGGCCAGTTCCTTGGCGATGAACCGGTCACCGGGCCCGATCTTCTGGTCGGCCGGCAGGCAGAACCCGATCACGTCGACCTCGGCCCACGTCGTGCGCACGACGTCGTTGAGCCGCTCGCCCAGCAGCGTGCGCGGCTTGTGCAGCCCGGGGGTGTCGACCAGGATCAGCTGGGCGTCGGGCCGGTGCACGATGCCCCGCACCGTGTGCCGCGTGGTCTGCGGCCGGTTCGAGGTGATCGCCACCTTCTGCCCGACCAGAGCGTTCGTGAGGGTGGACTTGCCCGCGTTGGGGCGGCCCACGAAGCAGGCGAAGCCGGCACGGTGGACGGTTTCCGCCGGCTGCTCGGATGACTGGGTGCGAACGCTCATGCCGTTCATTGTCCCTGATCCCGGAACCCCCGCCGCACCGCGAACCTCCGGTGACGCCGCGTCGCCGCGCCGTCACGGAAACGCACCGGCGGCCGCACCGCCACACGACCACCACCGTCACCACGACCACCAGCACCGCACGGGACCGGCGGCGCTGATCCGACGGGTCGTCGGGACGTACGCGTTCCTTGACGCGCGCGCCCCGCGACCCGGCGAGGTGGGATGCCGGCCGGCCTTTCGGTCGGTTACTCGGAGTCGGCGGAGAGGGTGGCGCGCACCGCGCCGTCCGGCCCCGCGAGCAGCACCGGTGTGCCCGCGCCCCCGAGGTCGGCCACCGCGGCCAGGTCCTCGGCCGGCACCGCCTCCAGGTCGCTGACCACCGCCGCCGCCTCCAGCGACGCGGCACCGGACGCCACCGCCATGGCGACGGCGGTGCGCAGCGCGCTGAGCTTCAGCGAGGCCAGGTCCACGGTCCCGGCGACATAGGTGCGCCCGGTGTCGTCCCGTACGGCCGCCCCCTCGGGCACTGCGTTGCGGGCCCGCGCGGAACGGGCCAGGGTCACGATCTTGCGGTCCTCGGGGTCAAGCGCGCTGCTCTCGGTCATGCCCCGAGCATACGAAGCCGTACGGAGCCGTACGACGCTCACCCCGCCACGGGGTACATCGCGCCCCGCCGGCCCTCCGGGGAGGCCAGCCACTCCAGCTTCTCCGCGGTGTTCGCCTCGTCCAGCGGGGTGTGCAGCACGATCATCAGATCGGGCCGGGCAGGCACCTTCAGCACCGTCGACTCCACGACCAGCAGCCCCGCCAGCGGATGCGACAGCTCCTTGCGCACCTGCCCCTGGTCCTCGATGTCCCGCTCGGCCCACAGCGCCCGGAACTCCTCGCTGGCCGCGCTCACCTCGGCGAGCACCTCCCGGAAGCCCTCGTCGTCCGGGCGCGCCGCGCACGCGGCCCGGAACTGCGCCACGACCGTGCGCGCGTTGCGCTCCCAGCTCTGGCTGCGCTCCCGGTACAGCGGGTCGGTGAAGAAGTCGATCAGGCAGTTCTGGGTGACGCCGGGGCGCATACCGAGCACGATCGCGGCCGCGTCGTTGTACATCACGCAGTTGTAGTAGAGGTCCATGATGTGCGCCGGGTACGGCATCCAGGTGTCGATCAGCCGCCGCAACCCGTCGCACATGTCCCGCCTGCCGGGCGTCACCCGGGGCGCGGGCGGGTTCAGCCCGGCCAGCAGGTACAGGTGCCGCCGCTCCGCGTCGCTGAGCCGCAGCACCCGGGCGACCGCGTCCAGCACCTGCGGGGAGACGGAGATCTCCCGCCCCTGCTCCAGCCACTGGTACCAGGAGGCGCCCACCCCGGCGAGCACGGCCACCTCCTCCCGGCGCAGTCCCGGCGTACGGCGCCTGCCGCCACCGGCCGGCAGCCCGGCCTCCTCGGGGCTGATCCGGGCGCGCCGGCTCATCAGGAACTCCCGCAGTTCGTCACGCCGATGACTGCGCGTCACCTCAGCAGCAGGCACGTGCCGCCCCTCCCCCGTCCGGTCCGTCTGGTGGTGCCACCACCACCATAAGTTGCGACTCCCCACCGGTATTCCGCTCGCCCGAAGCTCTTGCCATGGCGATCGACACCACCACCCAGGCCTCCTCCACAGCGGTCACCCCGCCCGGCATCCCCCGGCTGTCGACGCGTGACAAGCTCGTCCTGTTCGTGCTGTGCGCGGCCCAGTTCATGGTCGCGCTGGACTTCTCCGTGCTGAACGTGGCCCTGCCCGACCTCGGCCGCGACCTCGGGATGAGCCGCGCCGCGCTCCAGTGGGCCGTCACCGCGTTCGCGCTGCCCTCCGGCGGCTTCCTGCTGCTGTTCGGACGCGTCGGCGACCTCTTCGGGCGCCGCAGGCTGTTCCTGACCGGACTGGCCCTGTTCGGCGCGGCCTCGCTGCTGTCCACCCTCGCCTGGGACCCGGCCTCCTTCCTCGCCGGACGCGCCCTGCAAGGGCTCGGTGCGGCGGCGATCGTACCGACCGGCATGTCCCTGCTGACGACCACCTTCCCGGAGGGCCCGGCCCGCGACCGCGCCCTCGGCATCTCCGGCACCCTGCTGTCGCTGGGCTTCACCATCGGCATGGTCGCGGGCGGCACCCTCACCGACACCTTCGGCTGGCGCTCCACGATGGCCCTGCTGACGCTGTTCGCGCTGATCGTGCTGCCGCCGGCGCCGGTCCTGCTGCCGAAATCGCTCCCCCATGGCCCCGAAGGCGTGTCAGGTGCCCCCGTCCCGGACCGCCCCCGCCTGGACGTGCCCGGCGCGGTCACCGTCACCGCCGGACTGCTGTCCCTGATCTACGCCCTGTCCACCGCCGCCGACCACGGCTTCGGCCGCGCCGACGTCGTCGCGGCCCTGATCGCCGGACTCGTGCTGCTGACCGTGTTCGCGATCGTGGAATCCCGCTCGGCCGCGCCCCTGGTCTCCCTGCCGATGCTGCGCCGGCGCACGGTGGCGTGGGGCAACCTGGGCGGACTCGTCACCTTCTCGATGATGTCCACGATCGTCTTCGTGCTGACCCTGTACCTCCAGGTGATCCTGCGCCTGTCCGCCTTCGAGACGGGTCTGGTCTTCGGCTTCCAGGGTCTGCTGTCCGTCGTCGCCGGCACCCTCGCCCCGAAGGTCATCGGCCGCCTCGGCGCCCGCCGCACCCTGGTCGGCTCGCTGACCGGCCAGGGCGTGCTGATCGCGACCCTGCTCCTGCTGGACCGCCACGGGTGGTCGGTGTGGCTCGCCACGGCCGCGGTGGCCCTGGCCAGCATGTGCCACCTGGGCGCGATCATCGCGTACGGCCTGACGGTCACCTCGGGCGTCCCGGACACGGAACAGGGCCTGGCCACCGGCCTGGTGACCTCCACCCAGCAGGTCGGCATCACGGTCGGCATCCCGCTGCTGGGCGTGCTGGCCACCACCTCAGGCGATCTGCTGTCCGGTGTGCGCACGGTGGTCGCGCTGGACGCGGCGATCGTGCTCGGCGCCGCGGCCCTGATCGGGCTGGGCCTGCGCCGGGGCCGGTCCGGGGCCTGAACTCGCACCGGGCTCCGGACTCGGTCCAGGGGCCGACCTCAGTCCAGGGTCTGGACGATCTCGCTGCGCGCGGCACACGCGCACCCGCGCTTTGGCCGACACCGAGGAGCTGACGCTACCGCTCACCCTCGACGGCCGGCGGCACCTCTACTACCGGCACAACCTGCT
>NZ_JBSFLI010000041.1:0-60080 GCF_053598955.1 Streptomyces sp. NPDC001056
CGCAGATCCGGGAGTTCGTCCAGCTCCGGAATGCGCCAGGGCTCGGAGCCGTTGGCCAGGTAGCCGTCCGACAGCAGCATCACCGGGGTGCGGTACGTCAGCGCGATCCGCGCCGCCTCCAGGGCCGCGTCGAAGCAGTCCGCCGGGGTCTTCGGCGCGACGATCGGCACCGGCGCCTC
The DNA here is from genome assembly GCF_053598955.1 of Streptomyces sp. NPDC001056. Lineage (NCBI taxonomy): Bacteria > Bacillati > Actinomycetota > Actinomycetes > Kitasatosporales > Streptomycetaceae > Streptomyces > Streptomyces sp. NPDC001056. Next base: position 180 of record NZ_JBSFLI010000041.1, read on the forward strand.
GCCGTTGCGCCCGTACATCGCCTGCAACAGGTCCGCCTGCTCGGTCTTGGTCGGCAGACCGGTGGACGGGCCGCCGCGCTGGATGTCCACCACCAGCAGCGGCAGCTCCAGGGAGACCGCCAGGCCGACGGTCTCGCTCTTGAGGGCGACACCGGGGCCGGACGTGGTGGTCACCGCCAGCGAACCGCCGAACGCCGCGCCCAGCGCCGCCCCGATGCCCGCGATCTCGTCCTCCGCCTGGAAGGTCCGCACGCCGAAGTTCTTGTGCTTGCTCAGCTCGTGCAGGATGTCCGAGGCCGGGGTGATCGGGTACGAGCCCAGGAAGAGCGGCAGATCCGCCTGCCGGGAGGCGCTGATCAGGCCGTAGGCCAGGGCGAGGTTGCCGGAGATGTTCCGGTAGGTGCCCACCGGGAAGGCCTTGGCGGCCGGGGCGACCTCGTAGGAGACCGCGAAGTCCTCCGTGGTCTCGCCGAAGTTCCAGCCGGCGCGGAACGCGGCGATGTTCGCCGCCATGATCTCCGGCTTCTTCGCGAACTTCGACTTCAGGAACTTCTCGGTGCCCTCGGTGGGCCGGTGGTACATCCAGCTCAGCAGGCCGAGGGCGAACATGTTCTTGCTGCGCTCGGCCTCCTTGCGGGAGAGGTCGAACTCCTTGAGCGCCTCGACCGTCAGGGTGGTCAGCGGCACGGGGTGCAGGCCGTAGCCGTCCAGCGAACCGTCCTCCAGCGGCGAGGCGTCGTAGCCCACCTTCTGCAGGGCCCGCTTGGTGAACTCGTCCGTGTTCACGATGATCTCGGCGCCGCGCGGCAGATCGCCGATGTTGGCCTTCAGCGCGGCCGGGTTCATCGCGACGAGGACGTTCGGTGCGTCGCCCGGCGTGAGGATGTCGTGGTCGGCGAAGTGGAGCTGGAACGAGGAGACGCCGGGCAGGGTGCCGGCGGGTGCGCGGATCTCGGCGGGGAAGTTCGGCAGGGTGGAGAGGTCGTTGCCGAAGGAAGCGGTCTCCGAGGTGAAGCGGTCACCGGTGAGCTGCATGCCGTCACCCGAGTCCCCCGCGAACCGGATGATCACCCGGTCCAGGCGGCGCACATCCTTCGTGCCGCCCGGTTTGCGCTGCTCCCCGACGACGGATCCGTCGGTCTGCTCCGTTGGGCTGCTGACCTGGCTGGTCACTGAACTGGACCTCCTTCGAGGCGGCTGTCCGGGGCGTGGTCGTCCCACGGACCATCCCAGGATCAACCCTACGTCGGTTAGGGTCGCCTTCCCGAGGTCATCCGCAGATTGGGATGATGTTTCGAGACGACGTGTAGCGCTGACATGTCAGGGCTTCCTTCCCCGGTTCCACCCCCCGCTCTCCTGCCGGGCACCCCTCTTTCCCACGGAAGCCGGATGCTCTGACACGGCCCTGACGCCAGGCCCCGCCGACCCGGCGCCGAGGACGCCGTCAGGAGTTCAGGTAGGTGAGCACCGCGAGCACCCGCCGGTGGTCCCCGTTGCTCGGCGCCAGCCCGAGCTTGAGGAAGATGTTGCTGACGTGCTTCTCGACCGCGCCGTCGCTGATGACCAGTTGCCGGGCGATCGCCGAGTTCGTGCGCCCCTCCGCCATCAGCGCCAGCACCTCGCGCTCGCGCGGGGTGAGCTTGGCCAGCACGTCCTGCTTGCGGCTGCGGCCCAGCAACTGCGTGACCACCTCCGGGTCCAGCGCCGTACCGCCCTCGGCGACCCGCACCACCGCGTCCACGAACTCCCTGACGTCCGCCACCCGGTCCTTGAGCAGATAGCCCACGCCCCGGGTGGAACCCGCCAGCAGCTCGGTCGCGTACCGCTCCTCCACGTACTGCGACAGCACCAGCACCCCGAGCCCGGGATGCGTCCTGCGCAGGGACACGGCCGCCCGCACCCCCTCGTCGGTGTGCGTCGGCGGCATCCGCACGTCCGCCACCACCACATCCGGCAGCGCGCCGTCTCCGGCCAGATCGGCGATGGTCTTCATCAGCCCCTCCGCGTCCCCGACCCCGGCCACCACCTCGTGTCCCCGGTCGGTCAGCAGCCGGGTCAAGCCCTCCCGGAGCAGCACCGAGTCCTCGGCGATGACCACCCGCACCCTGTCCTCCACGATCCTTCGCCCCCGTCCTGCCCGGTCCCGTGGCGACGTCCGCCGGGGACGCGCCTTCGTACGAGGCCAAGCATTCCAGGAATCGGCACACAGCGTGCCACGCCCTGTGGATAACTGGTCGAGTGCCGGTGTATCCGCTGGTCAAAAGCCAGTTGGCCGTCGAGCGGCTCGGCCGAGACGCCGATCCTCCGCTGGTGGGTCTCCGGTCCGCCACTGGGCGGCCGCTGATCGGAGTGCTGGTCAGCCGCGCCAGGGCAGTTCCGCTATCACCCGGGTCGGCCCGCCCGCCGGGGAGTCCACCAGGAGGATGCCGTCCACCGCGTCCAGGCGGCCCTTGAGGCCTGCGAGGCCCGAGCCGGCGGCGGCGTCCGCGCCGCCCACGCCGTCGTCGGTCACCTGGAGCATCAGCCGGTCCTCCGAGCGCCACACATCGACCGTGGCGGAGTGCGCCCCGCTGTGCTTGGCGACGTTCTGCAGCAGCTCGCAGACCGTGAAGTAGGCGATGCCCTCGATGGCCGGCGCGGGGCGGGACGGCAGGTCGACCTCCACCCGGACCGGCACCGTGCACCGGGACGCCACCGCCGACAGGGCCGCGTCCAGGCCCCGGTCGGTCAGCACGGCCGGGTGGATCCCCCGGGCGAGGTCGCGCAGCTCCTGGAGCGCCGTCTTCACCTCGCCGTGCGCCTCCTCCACCATGCGCGCCGCCGCCTGCGGGTCCTCCCGCATCTTCTCCTTCGCCAGCCCAAGATCCATCGCGAGACCGACCAGCCGGGCCTGCGCACCGTCGTGCAGGTCGCGCTCGATGCGGCGCAGGTCGGCGGCGGCCGTGTCCACCACGACGCCCCGGTCGGACTCCAGCTCCACCACCCGCTCCGACAGCAGCGACGGGCCGAGGAGCCCCCGCACCAGCAGCCCGTCCACCGTCGTCAGGGCACGGACCAGCCAGGGCAAGGCCAGCGTGAACAGCAGCCCGACCAGCGCGGTCACGGTGATCTCGAAGGGGTTGTCGAGGTAGATGCGGTGGTGATCGTCGCCGTACAGCTGGACACCGCCCTGGCCCACGTACGCCGGGAAGACCCAGAACCACAGCGGGTAGGTCAGCAGGGTCCAGCCCAGCGTCCAGAGGGTCACCGTGACCGTGAAGGTGAACACCGCCCAGGGGAACTGCACCAGCGTGTACAGCAGGCTCCGCCAGGAGGCGCCGCTCTTGAGGACCGCGCCCATCCAGGCCAGCGCGCCCGGCTTGCCCACCCGCAGCGGCTCCGGACCGGGCACGTCCAGGTCCAGCAGCGCCCGTGCCCGCGCCCGCTCCAGCGCGCCGAAGCCCCGGCAGCCGACCAGGGCCGCGGCGAGGACGGGCACGCCGAGGAAGGTCACCAGCAGGCCCGCGCCCAGCGACACCATCGTCACCGTCCAGGTGAACAGCACCACCGAGACCGGCAGGCTCAGCAGGACGTAACCCAGCTCCCGCCAGGCACGGGCCTCGAACGGCGCCCGCAGCGCCAGGGGGCTCCGGGGACGGTGGCCGCGTCCGGGGATTCCAGGGGTTCCGGCGGGACGGCCGAGGTGCGGGCCGTGTCCGTACCGGCTTTCGTCGCCGCCGGGCTCGTAGCCCCGGCCGTATCCGCCGTGTCCGTACTCCGTGGCCATCGATGTCGTCCCGTTCTCCTCGTCCAGCGGCGGTTTCAGCCGTACCTCAAGAGTCGTGCGTCGCGCCTTCCCGGACCATGGAGTCCGTCGGCGTCCTCGACCGGGGGTTTTCCCCACCCCCACCCGACCCCAGGGGCCCGAAGGGCGTCCGCGGAGCGCTGCCGTCCGCGGAGCGCTTCCTCCGCTACTTCTCCCGGTCCCGCCACGGCAGTTCGGCGGTGACCACCGTCGGGCCGCCGGCCGGGGACTCGACCGCGAACAGGCCGTCCACGGCGCCGAGCCGGTCCGCCAGGCCCCGCATCCCGCTGCCGCCGTCCAGACGGGCGCCGCCCCGGCCGTCGTCGTGGACCTGGATCAGCAGCCGGTCGTCGGCGCGCCACACGTCGACCGAGGCGGACCGGGCCGCGCTGTGCTTGCTGACGTTCTGCAGCAGCTCGGAGACGGTGAAGTAGGCGATGCCCTCGATGGCCGCCGCCGGACGGTCCGCGAGGTCCACGGTCACCTTGACCGGCACCGTGCAGCGGGAGGCGACCGAGGAGAGGGCGGCGTCCAGGCCCCGGTCCGTGAGGACGGCGGGATGGATGCCCCGGGCCAGGTCGCGCAGCTCCTGGAGGGCCAGCTTCACCTCGCCGTGCGCCTCCGCCACCATCGCCGCGGCGGTGTCCGGGTCCTCAAGCAGCTTCTCCTTGGCCAGGCCCAGCCCCATGGCCAGGTTGACCAGCCGGGCCTGGGCACCGTCGTGCAGGTCGCGCTCGATGCGGCGCAGGTCGGCGGCGGCCGTGTCCACCACGACGCCGCGGTCCGACTCCAGTTCCGCTATGCGGCGTTCCAGCTCGTCGGAGGGGGACAGCAGGCCGCGCACCATCGCCCGGTCCACGTTGGCCAGGCCCCGGGCGAGGTACGGCAGCGCGGGCCACAGCACGAACAGCGAGATCAGCACGGTGCAGAAGGTGAGGATGCCCCAGGGCAGCCGGATCGCGTCGTACAGCAGCGAGCGCCAGCCCACCGGGTCCTTCAGCGCCGTCCACGCCCGCTGGAGCATGCCCCCGCCGCGGGCGAGCGGCAGCGGCGACGGCTCCTCCACCCGGACCCCGAGCAAAGCCCGGGCCCGCGCCCGCTCCAGCTTCCCCACCTGCCGGGAACCCAGCAGCGACAGCGCGAGCAGCGGCAGGCCGACCACGGTGAGGGTGAGGGCGCCGCCCACCGACAGCACGGTGATCGCGTAGACGAAGCCGAACACCGTCATCGGCAGGTTCAGCAGGAGGTGCGCGATCTCCTTCCAGGTGTGCACGTCGTAGGCCGGCCTCGGGGGCGGGAAGCGGTCGGTGCCGTCGGGCCCGCCGGATATGCCGGGGCGGTCGGGGCCGTCGTACCGGTCGGCGGCGGAGCTGGGAGCGGTCATACCGGACAGCCTGCCCAATGCCGCACCCTCCGCGCCATGCGGTACGCCGCCCTCCGCCCACGGGGGAAAACCCCACCCCGGGCCATGTCAGGGGCACTCCGCACAGGGCCGCGCCCGCCGGCCCGGGGGGAGCGAGGCGCCGGACCCGCCGCCGTACCCGCGCCGCCCCTGGCGTCTCCCGGTGCGACTGCCTGCTTACCGTCCCTTTATCAGGGCCTAGACTCCCGTGCGTACAGGTCACGAGGTCAGGGAGCGAGGGACGGACGGTGCGGGAGACGCTGGGGGACTCGACCATCGCCGCGACGCACGTCGTCACCGCGGCCGGATACTTCCGGTCCTACTCGGCCGTGGGGCTGCTCGCGGTCGTCGGCGTGCTGTTCGTCGCGGTCGCGTTCGGCGCCGGCCGCCTGCTGCGCCCCGTAGTGCCCACCCCCGAGAAACTCCTGACCTACGAGTGCGGCGTCGACCCCGTCGGCGAGGGCTGGGCCCACACCCAGGTCCGCTACTACGTCTACGCCTTCCTGTACGTGATCTTCGCGGTCGACTCGGTCTTCCTGTTCCCCTGGGCGACGGTCTTCGCCGCCCGCGGCTACGGCGCGACGACCCTCGTGGAGATGTTCATCTTCCTCGGCTTCCTCGCCGTGGGCCTGCTGTACGCATACAAGAAGGGCGTCCTGGCATGGACGTGACCCCGGACCCCGTTCACCTCCCGGAGCCCAAGCGGCTGGGGGCGCTGGCCCGGCTGGCCCCCGAACCCATGAAGGTGGTCCTCAACTGGGGCCGCCGCTACTCGCTCTGGGTCTTCAACTTCGGCCTCGCCTGCTGCGCGATCGAGTTCATCGCCGCGTCCATGGCCCGGCACGACTTCATCCGGCTCGGAGTCATCCCCTTCGCGCCGGGTCCCCGCCAGGCCGACCTGATGGTGGTCTCGGGCACGGTCACGGACAAGATGGCCCCCGCCGTCAAGCGGCTGTACGAACAGATGCCCGAACCGAAGTACGTCATCTCCTTCGGTGCCTGCTCCAACTGCGGCGGCCCGTACTGGGACTCGTACTCCGTCACCAAAGGCGTCGACCAGATCATTCCCGTCGACGTGTACGTGCCCGGCTGCCCGCCGCGTCCCGAGGCGCTGCTCCAGGGCATCCTCAAGCTCCAGGAGAAGATCGCCGCCGAGTCGCTGGGGGAGCGGTACGGCCACGGGGCCGGCCGGCCGTCCGCGGCCGCGCTGCAGAGCGGTCTGGTACGGCCGCCCGCCCCGGCCAGCGAGGAGGGCGCGCGATGAGCACGGTCGGCTGGCTGCCCGCCCCCGCGGAGGAACTGTTCGGCGCGGAGGCGGTCGCCGAGGAGTCGTACGAGGTCCTCGCGGTGGACGTCCCGCCGTCCGCCTGGCTCACCGCGCTGGAGACGGCCCGTACGACGTTGACCTGCACCTACTTCGACTGGCTCAGCGCGGTCGACGAACCGGGCGCGGGCTTTCGCGTGTCCGCCCACGTCGTGGCCCTGAACCCGGTCCGCCGTCTCCTCCTCCGTACGACCGTGCCGCACTCGGCGCCCGTGCTGCCGTCCGCCGTCGGGGTGTACGCCGGTGCGGCCTGGCACGAACGCGAGACGCACGAGATGTTCGGCGTGACCTTCGAGGGCCACCCGGGGCTCGCACACCTGCTCCTCCCCGAGAACTTCGAGGGCCATCCCCTGCGCAAGGACTTCGTCCTCGCCGCCCGCGTCGCGAAGGCCTGGCCCGGCGCGAAGGAACCCGGCGAGTCCGAGCACGGCGGCCCCAAGCGCCGCCAGATGCTGCCGCCGGGCGTCCCCGACCCCAACGAGTGGGGGCCCCTGAAGGGCCAGCTCCCCGCCGCCCCGGCCCGCGCCGCCGGCGACCGTCCGGCACGACGCACCCGCACAGCGGCGGAGGGCTCCGCGGGCCGGCCGGCCGCGACGGAGGGCGCCGCCCCGGCTCGGCCGCGGCGGACGCGGAGCGCGAGCGAGGGTTCGGCGAGCCAGGCGGCGGAGAGTGCCGCCGCCGGTGCTCCGGCTCGGCCGCGGCGGATGCGGAGCGCGAGCGAGGGTTCGGCGAGTCAGGTGGCGGGGGAGCGCGAGGAGTCGGCGGCCGAGGGCGATGCCGCGCGGCGCGCGGCGGAGGGTCCCGAGGCCGAGGCCGAGGCCGCGGTGGCGCACGAGCCGACCCCGGCACCGGCCCGCCCCCGTCGTGCCCGCAGCGCCTCGGGGGGCTCGGCCTCGCAGCGCGCCCCGGAGCCCCCGGCGACCGAGACGGGGGAGGAGCCCTCGGGTTCCGGCAGCGCCGAGCGCCCCGCCCGTCGTACGACGCCGCGCAGCTCGGACGCCCCGTGGCACCACGCCCGCCCGGCGTTCGACGAGCCTGCCGAGCCGGGGGCTCGCGAGGCGGCCGAGCGAGATGCCGTGGAACCGCATGAGGCCGCCGAGCGGCAGACCGTCTCCGAGCCGTCTGGGCGGGGCGCGTCGCAGCCCGCCGGTGAGCCGGACACCGGTGCCGGGCAGTCCGGGTCACCGGAGCCCGCCCGGGGGCCGGAGCCCGCCGATGCGGGTGAGGCGGCCGAGGCGCGGCCCGCGCGCGAGCCGTCGGAGTCGGCCGAGTCGCATCCGGCTTCGGAGCGGCCCGAGCCGCGGCCCACCGAACCCGCCGAGCCGCGGCCCGTACCCGAGCCTTCGCGACCGGAAGAGCCCTCGGAGTCCGCCGAGCCGTCGCGACCGGACGGGTCCGAGCCCGCCCCCGACCGACCCCCGGCCGCCCCCGCCCCCGACCGACCCCCGGCCGCCCCCGCCCCCGACCACCAGCCCGAAGTCCCCCCGACCGACCCCCCAGGAGGCCCGCAGTGAACGGCGCACTCGACGTCGCCCTGCGGCTCGTGGCCGTGTTCGTCGTGTTCCTCACCTTCCCGCTGATCGTGGGGCAGACCGAGCACAAGGTCATGGCCCATATGCAGGGGCGGCTCGGGCCGATGTACGCGGGCGGCTTCCACGGGTGGGCCCAGCTGGTCGCGGACGGGGTGAAGTTCGCGCAGAAGGAGGACGTGGTGCCGGCGGAGGCCGACCGCCGGGTCTTCCAGATCGCGCCGGCCGTGGCCCTGCTGCCGTACCTGCTCGTCCTGCTCGTCATCCCGATCGGCCCGAGTGAGGGCGCCGTCGGACAGGCCCTGGACGCGGGCGTGTTCTTCGCGCTCGCGGTGATGGGCGTCGGCGTGCTCGGTTCGCTCATGGCCGGGTGGGCGAGCGCCAACAAGTTCTCCCTGCTCGGCGGCCTGCGCACCGCCGCCCAGCTGCTGGCCTACGAACTGCCGATGCTGCTCGCCGCGGCCTCCGTCGCGATGGCCGCCGGCACCGTCTCCCTGCCGGGCATCCTGCACGCCTTCCACTGGTGGTGGCTGCCCTGGCAGCTCATCGGCGCGATCGTCTTCTTCGTCGCCGGACTCGCCGAACTGCAACGCCCGCCGTTCGACATGCCCGTCGCCGACTCGGAGATCATCTTCGGCGCGTACACCGAGTACACCGGCCTGCGCTTCGCCCTGTTCCTGCTCGCCGAGTACGCCGGCATCGTCGTCCTGTGCGGTCTGACCACCGTGCTCTTCCTGGGCGGCTGGCACGGCCCCTTCGGCGCCGACGGGCTCGGCTGGGTCTGGACGCTGCTGAAGGCCGCGATCCTCGCCTTCGTCGTCATCTGGCTCCGCGTCACCTACCCGCGGCTGCGCGAGGACCAGCTCCAGAAGCTGTCCTGGACCCTCCTCGTCCCCCTCTCCCTCGCCCAGATCGCCCTCACCGGCATCGTCAAGGTGGTGATCTCCTGATGGCTGCGTCGCTCCCGCCCACCCGGCCCCGCATCCCCGGCTCCGGCCTCGCCAAGGGCCTGGCCGTCACCCTGCGCACGATGACGAGGAAGCACGGCACCGAGCAGTACCCGGACACCCTGCCCGAACTCCCGCCCCGCACCCGGGGCGTGATCGGCCTGTTCGAGGAGAACTGCACGGTCTGCATGCTGTGCGCCCGCGAGTGCCCCGACTGGTGCATCTACATCGACTCCCACAAGGAGACGGTCCCGCCCGCGGCCCCCGGCGGCCGCGAGCGCAGCCGCAACGTCCTCGACCGGTTCGCCATCGACTTCTCCCTGTGCATGTACTGCGGTATCTGCATCGAGGTCTGTCCCTTCGACGCGCTGTTCTGGTCCCCGGAGTTCGAGTACGCCGAGACCGACATCCACGAACTCACCCACGAGCGCGACAAGCTCCGCGAGTGGATGTGGACCGTCCCGGCCCCGCCCGCGCTCGACCCGGGCGCGGAGGAGCCGAAGGAGATCGCCGCCGCCCGCAAGACGGCCGAGAAGCTGGCCGCCGCGGTCCAGGCCGAGGCAGCCCAGGCGAAGGCCGCGCAGACCGACGCCGCGCCGGCCGGCCCCGAGGAGGGCGACGCATGAGCCCCGCCCCCGCGCTGGGCCTCGCCGCGGCCCCGCACGGCTTCCTCTCGCCGACCGGCGTCGAGATCGCCTTCCTCCTCGTCGGCCTGGTCACCTTCGGTGCCGCGCTGATCACCGTCACCACCCGACAGCTCGTGCACGCCGCGCTGTGGCTGGTGGTCGCGCTCGGCGGCCTCGCCGTGGAGTACCTGCTGCTCACGGCCGAGTTCATCGCCTGGGTGCAGGTCCTGATCTACGTCGGTTCCGTCGTCGTGCTCCTCCTGTTCGGGCTGATGCTCACCAGGGCCCCCATCGGCCGCTCCCCGGACGCCGACTCCGGCAACCGCTGGGCCGCGCTGGCCGTCGCGGTCGCCGCCGCCGTCGCCCTGGTGTGGGTGGTCGCCGACGCCTTCCGCACGACCTGGATCGACCTGACCGGACCGGCCGCCGGGACCACCCGCGTCACCGGCGCGAGTCTGTTCCGGTACTGGGTGCTGCCCTTCGAGGCCCTGTCCGTACTGCTCCTCGCGGCCCTGGTCGGCGCGATCGTCCTGTCCCGCAAGGCCAAGGCCGACACCCTCCCGGAAGCGAACGGCACGACCCCGGCCGTCCCCTCCGCCCGGAAGGACGGCGCCCGCTGATGCACCTCGTCTACCCCGCCGTACTCTCGGCTCTCCTCTTCAGCACCGGCCTGTACGGCGTCCTCGCCCGCCGCAACGCGATCCTGGTCCTGATGTCGGTCGAGCTGATGCTCAACGCCGTCAACCTCAACCTGGTCGCCTTCGACGTCTGGCTCGGCCGCGCCGCCCGCGACAGCCTGCACTCGGGCCAGGCGCTGACCCTGTTCACCATCGCCATCGCGGCCGCCGAGATCGGCATCGGCCTGGCGATCGTGCTCGCCGTGTACCGCAACAGCGGCACCTCCGACATCGACAAGCTCCGCGACACCGCCGAAGGCCCCGACGGCGCGGAACCGGGTGCCGTCGCGGCACAGAAGACCGAGGCCACCGCGTGACCACGACCACCCTCGCCGTACTCGTCCCCCTCCTGCCGTTCCTCGGCGCCGCGGCCGGGCTGCTGCTCGGCCGCACCGCGCCCGGGTTCGTGCGCCCGCTCGCCGTGCTGCCGCCGCTGGCCTCGCTGGTGCTGGCCGCGCTGGTCGCCGTACGCCAGGGCGGCGGCCCGGCCCTGGACGCCCACACGGAGCTGACGCCCACCGGTTCGGTGCCCGTCGAACTGGCCCTGCACATCGACGGCTTCGCCGCGCTCGTCGCGATCCTCGTCGCGTTCGTCGCCGCCTGCGTGCAGATCTACTCCACGGGCTATCTGCGCGACGACCCGCGCTACCCCTCGTACGCCGCGCTCGTCTCCCTGTTCACCTCCGCGATGCTGCTCGTCGTCTACTCCGGCGACCTGATCGTGCTGCTGGTCGGCTGGGAGGTCATGGGCATCTGCTCCTACTTCCTGGTCGGCCACTACTGGGAGACCCCCGAGGCCCGCGCCGCCTCCCTCAAGGCCTTCCTGGTCACCAAGCTCGGCGACGTGCCGTTCCTGATCGGCCTGTTCGCGCTCGCCACCGACGCCGGCTCCTTCCGCGTCACCCGCGTCCTCGGCACCGTCGCGAGCGGCGGCCTGCACCACCCGACCCTCGTCGCGCTGCTGCTCCTCGCGGGCGTGGCCGGCAAGTCGGCGCAGTTCCCGCTGCACACCTGGCTCCCGGACGCCATGGCGGGCCCGACGCCGGTCTCGGCGCTGATCCACGCCGCCACGATGGTCGCCGCCGGTGTCTACTTCGTCGCCCGTCTCCTCCCGGTGTTCGAGGCGTCCCAGGCCGCGATGCTGGTCCTGGCCGTGATGGCCGCCGTCACCATGACCGGCTCCGGTCTCGCCGCGCTCGCCCAGGACGACATCAAACGCGTCCTCGCCTACTCGACCGTCGGCCAGCTCGGCTACATGACCGGCGCCCTCGCCGTCGGCGACCGCGGCGCCGCCGTCTTCCACCTCCTGGCCCACGGCGCCTTCAAGGCGCTGCTGTTCCTCGCCGCCGGTGTGGTCATCCACGCCGCCGGCACCAACTCGCTCGCCGCCATGTCCCGCATGCGCGGCCTGCGCGAGCGCGTCCCGGACGCCTACTGGACGATGACCGTGGCCCTGCTCGCGCTCGCCGCGATCCCGCCGTTCAGCGGCTTCTTCTCCAAGGAGTCCGTGCTCGGCGCCGCCGAACACGCGACCCACGGGGACACCGCGCACGTGCCCGGCGCGGCGGGCTGGCTCGTCCTCGTCGCCGGCCTGGTCACCGCCGTACTCACCGCCGCCTACGCCACCCGGCTGTGGCTGCTGGCCTTCCACGGCCGGGGCGCCGAGGCCCCCGACCACGGCCGCCAGCCGCTGACCATGACCGTGGTCCTGTGGGTCCTCGCGGTGCCCTCCCTGGCCTTCGGCGGGCTCGCCTACCGCGCGCTGCCCGGCTGGTTCGACGGCAACCCCCTGACCCCCACCCCGCTCACCTCCATCCTGGGCACGGGTCTCGCCGTGGTCGGCGCCCTCCTCACCTACGGCGTCTGGCAGCGCACCACCCGAAGCCTCGTCAGCCCCCCGCTCGGCGCGGTCGCCGCCCACCCCGGGGCCGACGCCGGACTGGTCGAGGCCGAGGCCATCGCCACCCACATCCCGGCCTACGGCGACATCGCCTACGCCCCCGACCCGGCGGACCCCGGACGGGCGCTGCTCGGCCCGCTGCACCGGCACGCGGCCGTCGGCTTCCACCTCGACGCCGTCTACGCGGCGCTGTTCGTCCGCCCGGTGCGGGCGGGAGCGAGCCTCGTCCGCTTCCTCGACCGGGAGGTCGTGGACACCTACGTCGGCGCCGCCGGCGCGCTGCCCCGGTTGCTCGGGGCCGCCGTACGCCGCGCCCAGACCGGCAATGTGCAGACCTATGTGAGCGCGCTGCTCGCCGGCACCGTCGTCCTGGCGGTCGCCGTCGTCCTCGTCGCCACGGGAGCGTGAGCAGGCGTGATCGATATCAACGAGTCCGTGATGCGGTTCCTTCTGGCATTCGTCGTCGTCGGCCCGCTCCTCGGCGCCGTCGCCGTCCTCCTCCCGGCCCCGCCCGGGCTGAAGGGGAAGTCCCCCGAGCAGTCCGTGCTGCGCCATGGCGTCACCGTGACCGGCGTGATCCTCGCCGCCGCGATCCTGCTCGCGCTCGGCTTCGACCACCACCATCCGTCGAGGATGCAGGCCACGACCGACATCAGCTGGATCCCCGCGCTCGACGTGCGGATCCACCTCGGCATCGACGGCATCTCCCTCCCCCTCGTCGTGCTGACCGCGCTGCTGACCTTCCTGTGCGCGCTGTACTCCTACTTCAAGCCGCCCACGGGTCCGTCCCCGAAGGCGTTCGTCGCCCTGCTGCTCCTGCTGGAGACCGGCACGCTCGCGACCTTCGCGGTGCTCGATCTCCTGCTGTTCTTCCTCGCGTTCGAGACCGTGCTGATCCCGATGTACTTCCTCATCGCCCGCTGGGGCGGCGAGGGGCGGACCCGGGCCGCGTGGAAGTTCATCCTGTTCACGCTGCTCGGCTCCGTCGTCATGCTGCTCGGCCTGCTCCTGATCGGAATCAAGGCGGGCACGTTCGACATGGTGGCACTCGCCACTGACAACGGCCGGTCCCTGACCGCCTCCGTGCAGGTCATCGCCGTTCTCGCGATCGGACTCGGGCTCGCCGTCAAGACCCCGATGTGGCCGCTGCACAGCTGGCTGCCCGACGCCCACACCGCCGCCCCGACCACCGGCTCGGTGCTGCTCGCCGGCGTCCTGCTGAAGATGGGCACGTACGGGTTCGTACGGATCCTGCTGCCGGTCGCGCCGCACGGTTTCCGCACCTTCGCGCCGTACCTCGCCGCGTTCGCCGTCGTCGGGATCATCTACGGGTCCCTGGCCTGTCTGGCCCTCGCCAGGCAGGGCGCGAAGGGCGATCTCAAGCGGCTGATCGCCTACTCCTCCGTCGGCCACATGGGCTTCGTCCTCCTCGGCATCGCCACCATGACCCCGACCGGCGTGAACGGCGCCCTGTTCGCCAACATCGCCCACGGCCTCATCACCGGCCTGCTGTTCTTCCTGGTCGGCGCCCTGAAGGACCGCACCGGCAGCACCGACCTCGACACGCTCGCCCTTCCGTCGCCCGACCGCCGCCCCGTGACGAGCGGCTCCGCCGCGCCGGATCAGTCCCGGGCCGGACTCGCCCTGTACGGCAAGGCCCCCCGCCTCGGCGGCCTGCTCGCCTTCGGCGCCGTCGCCTCCCTCGGACTGCCCGGACTCGCCGGGTTCTGGGGCGAGATGCTTTCTCTGTTCGCCGCGTTCGAACCCGCCGCCGGCCTCAGCCGCCCCGCCTTCCTCACCTTCATGGCGATCGGCGCCTTCGGCACCCTGCTGACGGCCGCGTACATGCTGATCGTGGTCCGCCGGGTCTGCATGGGCGGCGCCGAGAGCGAGGCCCCGAAGCTCGCCGACGTCCAGGGCTACGAGTTCGCCGCCTGGAGCCCGCTCGTCGCCCTGACCGTCGTCGCCGGGCTGTGGCCGCGGGCCCTGCTCGGCCTGACGGACCCGGCCGTGCACCAGCTGCTCGCAGGAGGCACCCGATGAGCGCCCAGCCCTTCGCCCAGCCTCTCGCGGAGTCCGCCGGGTCGCTGGCCCACCCCCTCGGACAGCCCCTCGCCGCCTCGCTCGTCCAGTCCGTCGACTGGCTCGCCGTCGCCCCGCCCCTGATCGCCGCCGTCGTGGCGCTCGGCGTGCTCGTCGCCGACCTCTTCCTTCCCGAGGCCCGCAAGGCCGTCCTCGGCTGGATCTCCGTCGCCGGGCTCGCCGCCGCCGCGCTGATGCTGCTGCCCCTCCTGGACGGCGAACGCGCCACCTTCTGCCTGAACGGCACCCCGCGCGCGTGCAGCTACACCGCCGACCACTTCACCCTCGTCATCCAGTTCCTGGTGCTCGGCGGGGCCCTGCTCGCGGCCCTGCTGTCGGTCACCACCCTGGACGACGACCGGCGGTGCGTCCCGCCGGGGGAGTTCTGGTTCCTGCTGCTGTCCGCCACGGCCGGCGCCGCCCTGCTGCCCGCCTCCCGCGACCTGGCCACCCTGATCGTGGCCCTGGAGGTCGCCTCCCTGCCCGCGTTCGCCCTCGTCGGCATCCGGTACGGCGACCGACGGTCCTCCGAGGCCGCCCTGAAGTTCTTCCTGTCCTCGGTCACCGCCACCGCGGTCAGCCTGATGGGCGTCAGCTTCGTCTACGCCTCCACCGGAACCCTCTACCTCACCCAGGTGGCCCACCGTCTTCCGGACACGGCCGGCCAACTGCACACCCTCGCCCAGGCGGGCGTCGTCCTCACCCTGATCGGCTTCGCCTTCAAGGCGGCAGCCGTGCCCTTCCACTTCTGGGTGCCCGACACCTATGTGGGTGCGCCGCTGCCCGTCGCCGCCTACTTGTCGGTCGTCGGCAAGGCGGTCGGTTTCTCCGGCCTGATCCTCGTCACCGTCGTGGCCTTCCCGTCCTACGCCGATGTCTGGGGCCCCGCGCTCGCCGTCCTGGCCGCGCTCACCATGACCGTCGGCAACGTCGGCGCCCTGCGCCAGCAGGCCACGCGCGCCCACAGCGCCGTACGACTGCTCGCCTGGTCCTCCGTCGGCCAGGCCGGCTATCTCCTCGTACCGATCGCGGCGGCCGGGTACGTCGAGGACGCGCGGAAGGCGATCGGCTCGACCGTCGCGTACGCCCTCATGTACGCCGTCGTGAACCTGGGCGCGTTCGCGGTGGCCGCGGTGGTGGGCCGCAGCCGCGCCCGGAACCGGATCTCCGACTACCGGGGCCTGTACGCCACCAACCCGGTGACCGCCCTCCTCCTGGCCTTCTTCCTGCTCTGCCTGGCCGGGCTGCCGCCGGGGATCATCGGCCTGTTCGCCAAGGTCACCGTGTTCTCGGCGGCCGTCGACGCGGGCCTCGGCTGGCTCGCGGTCGTCATGGCCGTCAACGTGGTGATCGCCCTCTTCTACTACCTCCAGTGGACGGCCCTGCTGTTCCGCGCCCCCGAGGGCGAGGCTGTTCGGCACCGGGTCCCGGCCCCGCTCACGGCCGCGATCGCGCTCGCCGGGGTGGCCGGCGTGGCCCTCTCGGGGGCGCCCCAGCTGGTGCTGCGGTTCGCGGCCACCGGGCTCTTCTGAGGGAGGCCGACCGGGCTCTTCGGCGTAGGGGCGCGGACCGCGCGCCTACGAGGAGGCGGGCCGGCTCGGCGGGGGCGCCGACCGTGTTCCCCCGGAGGGGCCGGCCGCGCCCCTCCGGGCGGCCCGGCGGGCGCCTCCGGGCGGCCCACGGCGCCCTTCCGAGGGTGCCCGGGAACCCCGTCACTCCTACGGCCGCCGTGTGCGCCCCCGCCCACCTGGGAACTTGCGACCCTCGCCTGGCGTTGACCAGAGCGGGAGGGTCCACTGGACCGAAGGGTTCCCTGCCGCATCACTTGGAGGGCGTACCGTGCACCGCCGGCACAACGGGCTCAGGACCGCAGTACTCCTCGGGGGACTGTCGGCGCTCATCATCGTCATCGGCAGCTTCTTCGGCCGCACCGGACTGATCGTGGCGCTGCTGGTCGCCCTCGGCACGAACGCGTACGCGTACTGGAACAGCGACAAGCTGGCCCTGCGCGCGATGCGGGCCCGCCCGGTGAGTGAGTTCGAGGCCCCGCAGTTGTACCGGATGGTCCGCGAGCTGTCCACGCAGGCCCGCCAGCCCATGCCCCGGCTCTACATCTCCCCGACCGAGGCCCCGAACGCCTTTGCCACGGGCCGTAATCCGCGCAACGCGGCGGTGTGCTGCACCGAGGGCATCATGCGCCTGCTGGACGAGCGCGAGCTGCGCGGGGTCATCGGGCATGAACTGAGCCATGTCTACAACCGGGACATCCTCATCTCCTCGGTGGCCGGCGCGCTCGCCTCTGTGATCATGTTCCTGGTGAACTTCGCCTGGCTGATCCCGATCGGGCGTTCGGACGACGACGAGGGCCCCGGCCTGCTCGGCATGCTCCTGATCATGATCCTGGGCCCGCTCGCCGCCACGCTGATCCAGCTGGCCATCAGCCGCTCCCGGGAGTACGAGGCGGACGCCTCGGGCGCCCAGCTCACCGGCGACCCGCTCGCCCTCGCGAGCGCCCTGCGCAAGCTGGAGATCGGCACGCAGCAGTTGCCGCTGCCGCCCGAGCCGCGGATCGAGACCGCGAGCCACATGATGATCGCGAACCCGTTCCGTCCGGGGCAGGGGCTGTCCAGGATGTTCTCCACGCACCCGCCGATGGCGGAGCGGATCGCGCGCCTGGAGGGCATGGCGGGGCGCAGGCTCTGAGGGGCCCGCGCGGCACTGGCTCCGGGAGGCCGCGGGGCACTGGCTCCGACAGGCCGCGGGACGCAGCTCCGACAGGCCGCGGGGCACTGGCTCCGACAGGCCGCGGGACGCAGCTCCGACAGGCCGCGGGGCACTGGCTCCGAGGGGTGCGGGCTGCCGATCGTACGATCGGAATCTCGGCTCCTCATGAGGTGCCGGTCGACCAGGCATACGGCCGGTCGGCAGGGCCGCTCGCCTACAGGGCCAGCGCGAGCGCCGCCCCCAAGCCCCCGAGGCCGAGCGCGATGGCCGCCTGGGGCCACCCGCCCCCGCCCCACCGGAAGAACCGGTCCAGCGCGAGCCGGCCGGGCCCGATGGCCGCGACGGCCAGGGCGACGACGATGACGGCGATGTTGTACTCCACCCCGCCCCGGTCCACCCACAGACCGTGGGCGGCGGTCACGGTCACCATGGCGTTGATCATCACACCCACGAGGGCGGCGGCCGCGAGCGGAGTGAACAGGCCCGCGGCGAGGCCGAGGCCGCCGAGGAACTCGGAGAGCCCGCCGAGGCACGCGAAGAACCGCCCGGGGCGGTAGCCGAGCGACTCGAACCCCTTGGCGGTGGCGGTCAGCCCCTGTCCGCCGAACAGTCCGAAGAGCTTCTGGGAGCCGTGTCCCGCGAGGAACAGCCCGAAGGTCAGCCGGAGGAGCAGCAGCCCGCAGTCCCCGGCGCTCACCCCCGTACGGTCGGCGCCCTGCCGGGTGGCCGACGGCGCGGCGGCGGTGCTCGGGCCGGTGTGGTGCCTGGGCATCGGAAAACTCCGTACGGATGCCGGAATGTGCACTTCCCCCAAGCCTGGACAGGCGTCCTACCCCCATGACCGTCCCCGTACCGATGATTGCGGAGATACGGCGCCCGCGCACATCGATCAGCGGCTTCCGAACGCCTGGTCCGTCCGGACGATCTCGCGGCCCAGCGGCATCAGTGAGATCGGGATGAGCTTGAGGTTCGCCCAGCCGAAGGGGATCCCGATGATCGACAGGAACAGCGGGATGCTGGTGATCAGGTGTTCGAGGGCGAGCCACCAGCCCGCGAAGATCACCCAGATGACGTTGCCGATGACCGAGCCGGTGCCGGCGCCCGGCTTCTCCACGGCGGTCCGCCCGAACGGCCACAGCACGAACCCGGCGATGCGCAGCGAGGCGATGCCGAACGGGATCGTGATGATCAGGACGAAGCAGATCAGCGCGGCGATCAGGTAGCCGATCGACAGCCAGATGCCGCAGAAGAGCAGCCACAGGATGTTGAGCAGCAGGTTGAACACCTTCATGATCGGCACCTCTCAGGTCACTCCACCGGGGCTTCCCTGTCGCCACGAGTATCCAGTCGGTCAGCCCTTCGAGCGGGCTCCTCGGCGCCCCTGTGGCGCGATCGGGGGGCGTTCCCGGACGAACGCCTGACCTGCGACGGCAACCGGGCGGAGGTTTGCCGGCGTCCTGTTCACCAAGACGGCACCAACGCGCGCACGGCGAACCGCTGATCCTTCACCAAGGTCTCACGGGCGCGGGTAGTGCGCACCGGGCGCGAAAGGGCAGGGTTCGCGGTATGGGCATCATCGCTTGGATCATCCTGGGGCTGCTGGCCGGGGCCATAGCCAAGTTCCTGCTGCCGGGACGTGACCCCGGCGGCCTCCTGGGGACGACCGTCATCGGCATCGTGGGCGCGTTCGTCGGCGGCTGGATCTCGTCCCGCTGGCTGGGCCACCCCATCAGCAAGCACTTCTTCGACGGTGCCACCTGGGTCGCGGCCATCGGTGGCTCCCTGGTGCTGCTGATCGCCTACCGCCTGGTCTTCGGCAACTCCCGCGACTGAGCACCGCCCCGACGGCACGGAAGGGCGGGCGCCCGTGAGGGGCCCACCCTTCTCTCCGTTCTTCTCCCGGTTTCCTACCGGTAGTTCACGAACTGCAGCGCGAAGTCGAAGTCCTTGCCCTTCAGGAGGGCGATCACGGCCTGGAGGTCGTCGCGGCTCTTGGAGCTGACGCGCAGCTCGTCGCCCTGGACCTGAGCCTTGATGCCCTTGGGACCCTCGTCACGGATGATCTTCGCCACCTTCTTGGCGTTCTCCTGGGAGATGCCCTCCTCGATCGAGGCGAAGATCTTGTACTCCTTGCCGGACAGCTGGGGCTCACCCGCGTCCAGCGACTTCAGGGAGATACCGCGCTTGATCAGCTTGGACTGGAAGACGTCGAGGACAGCCTTCACCCGGTCCTCGGAGTTCGCCTCCATGAGGATCTTCTCCCCGGACCACGAGATCGAGGCGCCGACGCCCTTGAAGTCGTAGCGCTGGGAGATCTCCTTGGCGGCCTGGTTGAGGGCGTTGTCGACCTCCTGCCGCTCGACCTTCGAGACGATGTCGAAACTGGAGTCGGCCATGTCCTGTGGCTCCTTGTATCGGGGTGCGTGTCGGTGCGTTCCGGCGTGCGCGGCGGCGGCCGCCGAGCCCGGCATCCTGCCGGGCCGCATCCGCACCAGCCTAGCCACCCCGGGACCCGAGAGCGGGAGATCAACCGGGTGGCGAAGCACCCCCGTGCATCGGGTATTGTTTACGTCGTTGCCGGGGAACACCGCCGAAAGCGGGTTCGATTGGCAGCAAACTTGGCGGTGTGCCCGAGCGGCCAAAGGGAGCAGACTGTAAATCTGCCGGCTCAGCCTTCCCAGGTTCGAATCCTGGCGCCGCCACAGTGAGGGAAACCCCCTCCGATCAGCCGATACGGCAGGTCGGAGGGGGTTTCTCGTTTGTCCGCGAAGCACCTGGCGCCGGCTATTGCCACAGTTCGCGCAGGGCGGCGTTGACGGTGGCGGGCTGCTGGGTGTGCGGGTAGTAGCCCGCCACACGCAGCAGTCGGGCGCCGACGGCGTCGGCCACGGCTTCGGCGCAGGCGATCAGCGGTTCCCCGGCGTACGTGCGGTACGGCTCCGGCGCGTCCTGCCAGGTCCCGCAGATCACGAGCGTCGGCCACGGCGCGGTCCGCAACGGTTCCAGGGGCACCGTCGCCTCCCATACCGGGCGCTCGCGCATCGACGTGGCCACGGCACGAAGGCGCCGCGGGGTGGGGTCGGGCATGGTCATCCCCAGACCCTCCGTGGAGGCGCGCAGGTACTGCTCCGGCGTCACCGACTCCGGCACGCCGACGCTGTCCCGTACCCGGTGCAGCATGGCCTCGACGACCGGGTGACCGGCGGCCGCGGAGAACGCGGAGGGCTGAATCAGCGTCAGGGAGCGCACGAGGTCGGGGCGGCGCCCGGCGGCGAGCATGGCCGCCAGGCCGCCGTTGCCATGGCCGACCACATGAGCGCCTCCGTCCTGCCGCGCCAGCAGTTCCACCAGGTCGTCGGCATCGGTGTCGAAGTCGCTGCGGCCGGTGCCGGGGCTGCGGCCGTAGCCGCGGCGGTCGACCAGCAGCAGGCGGTGGCGGTCGGCCAGCGGCCGCTGGGCCGCGAACCCGTACACCTCGTCGCTGCCCCACGTGAAGATGTTGTGCACGAATACCGCGGGAACTCCCCGGCCGCCGGTCTCGTCCCACACCGTCGCGTGAATCGCGCTCGTGCTCATCGGCGCTCCCTCCCCTTCCGTGTCCTGCTCCCGAGCATGCCCGTCCCGCGTGGCCGCTCGCCGCCGCGCCGCGCGGTGCGGCCGACGCGCTCGCGCACTCACGGCGGCCCGCGCTCTTGCGAGTCACTAGAATCGAACGTATGAACGACTATCGATCGGGGGGTCCGGGTGCGGAGAGTGCCGGGCCGGACGATGCTGGAGGCATGTCCGGGAAGCGGCCCATCGTCGTCCAGCCGCCCTCGCCGAGCGGCGGGCGCCGAGTGCGGGTGGACGGGGAGATCCTCGGGCTCGCGCACAACGTGCGGGACCTGGTGGAGTTCCTGCGGCGGGCCGGGCTGGAGATCGAGCCCGAGCAGGTCGCGGACTCGCCGTTGATCGACTGGCGCGGGATGGGCCCCGAGCGCTGGGAGGCGGAGTCGCGCGCCTGAAGCGGGCACACTGGCGGTATGTCCTCCCGACGCAGAACCTGCCCCGTGTGCCACCGCGAGATCGCCGTCGTGGCGGGCCGCTTCGCGCGGCACGATCCGCCGGGGGCGCGGGAGGACGCGCGGCTCGTGTCCTGCGAGGGATCTCGCAGGCAGGCGCAACTCGGCGCCGCGCAGCCGACGTTGGACGGTTACGTCGTACCGGAGTTTCCCGGTCAGCTGCCGCTGTTCTGAGACGCGCTCAACTTCCGTCGCGGCGGCCTCAGTTCCCCGCCACCGACTTCACCGCGACCGACACCGGGGTCGAACCCCCCGTCAGTTCCAGCGTCAGACCGGCCGTCGCCGACGTGTCGACCAGCTCCGCGAGTACGGCGGCCACGTCGTCCCGCGGGATCATGCCGCGCCCGGTGTGCGCTTCCAGGCGGACCAGGCCCGTGCCCGCGTCGTCGGTCAGCGCGCCGGGCCGCAGGATCGTCCACTCCAGATCCTGCTGACGGGTGACGTACGCGTCCGCCTCGCCCTTGGCGCGCAGATAGACGTCAAACACCTCGTCGCCCTGGTGCGCGGGGTCCGCGCCCATCGAGGACACCACCACGAACCGGCGCACGCCCGCGCGTACGGCCGCGTCCGCGAACAGCACCGCCGCGCCCCTGTCCACCGTCTCCTTGCGCTCCGTGCCGCTGCCCGGCCCCGCCCCCGCCGCGAACACCGCCGCGTCCGCGCCCCGCAGCAGCTGAGTGACGTCCTCCACCGAGGCCGACTCCAGATCGAGCACCAACGGCTCGGCCCCGGCCGCCCGCAGATCGTCGCTCTGTTCCGCCCTGCGGATGATCCCCGCGACCTCGTACCCACGCGCCGCGAGCAACCGCTCCAGCCGCAGTGCGATCTGTCCGTGACCACCAGCGATGACAATGCGCATGCTTTAGACCGTACGCCCGGGAACCCCCGCCTGCCGTACGGGTCGGCCCCCGGCACGCCGGGCCCCGGACAGCCTCACGGGACCTCGCCCCGCCCCTGCCGCGGCAGCCCCGGCTCCGACTCCGCCGCCGAGTCGCAGTACTCGCGGACCGAGCTGGTACGGGCCACCACCCGGGCGCGGTGGATCACGATCCGGCTGTACGCCAGGGAGAGGGCGCCCGGCAGATGGTCGCCGCGCACGGCGAGGAGTTCGGCGGGGAACCCGGCCTCCACACGGACCCGGGGCAGGCCCAGCGTCGCGCGGGCCGTGGCGCCCACGGCGTCGTACGCGTCCTCGGGGCGCAGTCCATGGGCGGAGACGAGGAGGTAGGCCGCCTCCAGGGGGTCGCCGCGGCCCACGGGGTTCGACACGTCCCGCAGGGCTCCGCCGCCGGCCGCCACCCGTACCCCGGCCGCGCGCAGCAGCCGTACCGGGGCCACGCCCCGCCGGTCCGTGCCGCCGCAGCCGCCCTGGGGCAGACACACGACCGTCACCCCGGCCGCCGCGAGCTGGTCCGCGGCGCGGGACGCGACCTCGGCGGGCAGGCGCGTGAGACCGGCGCACGGGCCGATCGTCACGCCGGGGCGCAGTCCACCCGCCATCGCCGCGAGCCGGGACAACCGGGCCGGGTCGGCGGCGTCCGTGTGCAGGTCGACCGGCAGGCCGTGCTCCGCGGCCACCTCCAGGACCGCCTCCACGTACCCGGTGGGGTCCGGATCCAGGTCCGGGCAGCCGCCCACCGCCGTCGCGCCCATCTTCGCCGCGTCCCGCAGCATCGCCAGTCCGTCCGCGCCGGCCACCCCCGTCAGCAGCCGGGGCATCGCCACCGCCGTCAGCTCCACCAGTCCCCGCAGCGCCCGCCGCGCCCGGAGTACGGCGCCGAGCGCGCCGAGTCCCTGTACGTCGCCCACACGCACGTGCGCCCGCACCGCCGTCGCCCCGTGCCCCAGCTGGAGCAGCGCCGCCTCCGTGGCCCGGCGCTGGACGTCCTCGGGGGCGTACGAGGCCGGGCCGGGCCGCTCGGCGGACAGCGCGGTGTCGCCGTGGGCGTGCGGCTCCGCCGGGGCGGGCAGCAGCAGATAACCGGTCAGGTCCATGCGCTGCGTGCCCCCGCGCGCCGGACCCTGCACCAGGCTGCCCGCGGTGCCCACCGCCTCGATCCGCCCGCCGCCCAGCCGCACGTCCACGGTCCGGCCGTCGGTCAGCCGCGCCCCGCACAGCAGCAGGCCGCCCGAGGGATTCGACGAGTTCGACGGCAGGTGCGGCTGCGGCTGGCTGTCGGGCATCGCGCTCCAGGGTCGGGGAGGGCATGAGGGTGCCTGCGCGCGCCGGAACCGGCGACCGGAGGCCCGGGGCGCTCCAAGATCACACAGGGCGTGTCGAGCCTAGGGTGACAGGCCGCGCAGGTCGCGCAGGAGCGCAATAGTCGTACCGGCGTGGCCTGCTGGCGGGGCCACGTGTCGTACCGGCGTGGCCCGCTCCGGCGGGGGGCGCGAGAGGCCGCGAGCAGGCCGCGCGATTTGCCGGTGCGATCTGCGTAGCGGCAGCGGCGCCGGCCTCGGGGCAACTCCGGGCGGGGGCGGGCGGCCCTGCTGACACGCCCACCATGTAGGAGAGTTACCTTCGGACAGTCGTACCGGCGCGGGCTGTGTGGCTGTACTCGGCCCGCGCTGATGCGGTCGCCCGATTTGCCGACGCGATCAGTGCGACGACAGCAGTGACTTCTGTCGGACTCCGGGTGGGGCCGCCGGTCCAACTGTGGTGCCCGGCCGGCCTCAGGCATTGCTTCCGAGGGCCTGGGGTGTCCCGTGCGGCCGTCGTGCGGCGTGGCCCCTCCCGGCCCGTCGGCGTGCCCCCGCAGCAGCCGTACCGGCGTGTCCGACCTGCCTGCCCGTGCGGTCCGTACGGCAAGGCCGCCGCGCCCCGACCCCTTCCGTCGGCGCGGCCTCCCGTACCCGCCCCGCACGGCCCGCCCGTCCCGCGTTCCACGCCCCCGTACCCGCCCCCGAAGCCCCCACAGCCCCACCCGCAGAGCCCGCCGTGAGCCGTCCCGCGCACCGCCCCGCCGCCCTCCGGATATGGATTTGGGCGAACGGCGGCGGACCGTGTAATGTCTTCATCGCTCGCCCCAATAGCTCAGTCGGCAGAGCGTCTCCATGGTAAGGAGAAGGTCAACGGTTCGATTCCGTTTTGGGGCTCTGGTGTGAGAGGTTCCCGTCGCGAGGCGGGTTCCGATCTCATCAAAGCGGTGTAGCTCAGTCGGTAGAGCAAGCGGCTCATAATCGCTGTGTCACCGGTTCAAGTCCGGTCACCGCTACTGACAGTAGCCGATTGTGGGGTCGGTCCTTCAATCGGCTACTCTTTCTTGCGTTGAACTAGCCCATCCGTTCGTCTTAGGAGCACTCACGTGGCTGCCACCGACGTCCGCCCGAAGATCACGCTGGCCTGCGTGGAGTGCAAGGAGCGGAACTACATCACCAAGAAGAACCGGCGTAACAACCCGGACCGTCTTGAGATGAAGAAGCACTGCCCGCGTTGCAACGCGCACACCGCGCACCGCGAAACGCGATAAATAGGCTCGTTCGCGAGGCCGTCCCCTTCCGAGGGGGCGGCCTCGCGGCGTTTTCACGCTCGGGTCCCGGCTGGTCCGGGACCCTCACACCAGACATCAGGAGGTGCCGGGCCATGGCGCTCGACCAGTCCTTCGTGGGACGGACCTATCCGCCCACCGCACCCTACGAGGTGGGCCGGGAGAAGATCCGCGAGTTCGCCGAGGCCGTGGGGGACACCAACCCGGTGTTCACGGACCCGGAGGCCGCCAAGGCGTACGGGTACCCCGATGTGATCGCCCCCCCGACCTTCGTGTTCTCGATCACGTTCCGCGCCGCCGGTCAGGTGATCGAGGACCCGCAGCTGGGCCTGGACTACAGCCGGGTCGTGCACGGCGACCAGAAGTTCGCCTACCGCCGTCCCGTCCGCGCCGGCGACCGGCTCACGGTCACCTCCACCATCGAGGCGATCAAGTCCCTCGCGGGCAACGACATCCTGGACATCCGCGGTGAGGTGCACGACGAGGCGGGCGAGCACGTCGTGACCGCCTGGACCAAGCTCGTGGCCCGCGCGGCCGAGGAGGTTTGAGCAGCTGATGACGGCGAAGATCGGCTACGACGACGTCGAGGTCGGCACCGAACTGCCGGCGCGGACCTTCCCCGTGACGCGCGCCACCCTCGTGCGCTACGCGGGTGCCTCCGGGGACTTCAACCCCATCCACTGGAACGAGAAGTTCGCCAAGGAGGTGGGTCTGCCGGACGTCATCGCGCACGGCATGTTCACCATGGCCGAGGCGATCCGCGTGGTCACCGACTGGCTCGGCGACCCGGGCGCGGTCCTGGAGTACGGGGTCCGCTTCACCAAGCCGGTCGTCGTGCCCAACGACGACCAGGGCGCACTGATCGAGGTCAGCGCCAAGGTCGCGGCCAAGCTGGACGACAACACGGTCCGCGTGGACCTCACGGCGACCAGCGCCGGCCAGAAGGTGCTGGGCATGTCGCGAGCGGTCGTACGACTGGCCTGACAGCCACGGGCTCTTGAGGGAGCGGCAGGTGCGAGGGGCGTCCCCCCGGCGGGGCGCCCCTCGCACGCGTTCGGGCCCCGTCGTCCGCCTCTTGCCCGGATTAGTAATTGAGTACTAACTTACTTTCATGTCCAGGATGAGTGCGGAAGAGCGGCGCGAAAGCGTCGTCCGGGCGGCGATGGAGGAGTTCGGCCGAGGTGGCTACTACGGCACCTCCACCGAGGCCATCGCCAAGCGGGTCGGCGTCTCGCAGCCGTACCTCTTCCGGCTCTTCCCGGGCAAGCGGGCGATCTTCCTCGCGGCGGCGGAACGCTGCGTGGAGGACACCATCCGCATGTTCGAGGAGGCGACCGAGGGCCTGGAGGGGGAGGCGGCCCTGCACGCCATGGCCGAGGCCTACACCAAGGCCCTCGCGGAGCAGCCCTCACGGCTGATGATGCAGATGCAGATGTACCTGGCCGTCGCCGCCGCCGAGGAGGAGGGCGACCGCGAGTTCGGTGAGGCCGTGCGGGCCGGCTGGACGCGGTTGTGGGACACGGTCCATCTGCCGCTCGGCGCGGACGTGGACGGCACGACCGAGTTCATGGCCTACGGAATGCTCATCAACTGCCTGGTGGCCATGGGCTTCCCGCGCGATCACCGGGTGTGGGAGGGGCTGGCCACGGTTCCGTCCGGGCCCGGGTCGGGCGCCAGGGGCGGCCTGAAGGCATAGGTCCAGGAGGGGTGCGGACGACAGGCCGTACGGCCGTTCGCCTCGTCATGCCGCGCCGCGTCCACGAAAGTTAGTCATCAATAACTAACCAAACAGGCTACTGGGAACTCATTTCCCCGGGGGAGCGATGTCACAGCAGACCCAGCAGACCCAGCAGACTCATCAGGCCCAGCAGACCCGCCGGAGTGCCGTCTGGGCCCTCCTCGTCACCGGCGTCGCCGGGTTCATGGCGGCCTTGGACAACCTCGTCGTCACCACCGCCCTGCCCGCCATCCGCGAGGACCTCGGCGGTGCGCTGGACGACCTTGAGTGGACGGTGAGCGCGTACACGCTCACGTTCGCCTGCCTGCTGATGTTCGGCGCCGCGCTCGGCGACCGGTTCGGGCGCAGGCGGCTGTTCATCGCCGGGCTCACGGTCTTCACCGGCGCCTCGGCCGCCGCGGCGCTGGCCCCCGGCATCGGCTCCCTGATCGCCGCCCGCGCGGTGCAGGGCGTGGGCGCGGCCGTGATGATGCCGCTCACGCTGACCCTGCTGACCGCGGCCGTGCCCGCCGCCAAACGGGGGACGGTGTACGGCATCTGGGGTGCCGTCAACGGCCTCGCCGTCGCCTCGGGACCGCTCATCGGCGGCAGCCTCACCGAACACGTGTCCTGGCACTGGATCTTCTGGCTGAACGTTCCGCTCGGCCTGATCGCGCTGCCCTTCGCCCGTCTCCGCCTCGCCGAGTCGTATGGCGCCGGCGCCCGCCTGGACATCCCCGGCACCCTGCTCGCCGGCGGCGGCCTCTTCGGGATCGTGTACGGCCTGGTCCGCGGCCCCTCCGACGGCTGGACGGACGCGGTGGTCCTCACCGCCCTGTCGGCCGGCGGCGCCCTGCTGGTCGCCTTCACCGTCTACGGTTCCCGCGCAGTGAACCCCATGCTGCCGATGCGCCTGTTCCGCTCCCGGGCCTTCTCGGGGATCAACGCGGCGAGCCTGCTGATGTTCGTCGGCATGTTCGGCTCGATCTTCCTGCTCAGCCAGTACATGCAGGGCGTCCTCGGCTACTCGCCCACCGACGCCGGGCTGCGGATGCTGCCCTGGACCGGCATGCCGATGCTCGTCGCGCCGCTCGCCGGGTTCCTCTCCGACCGCGTCGGCGGCCGCCCGGTCGTCGCCGCGGGCCTGCTCCTCCAGGCCGCCGGCCTCGGCTACCTGGCCTGCGTCGTCACCGCGCACGCCACCTACGCCGCCCAGCTGCCCGCCCTCGTCCTCAGCGGCGCCGGCATGGCCCTCTACTTCGCCCCCGCCGCCAGCCTCGTCATGGCCAGCGTCCGCCCCCACGAGCAGGGCATCGCCTCCGGCGCGAACAACGCCCTGCGCGAGGTCGGCGGCGCGCTCGGCATCGCGGTCATGTCCTCCATCTTCTCGGCCTACGGCGGCTACACCTCCCCCCAGTCCTTCGTCGACGGCCTCCGCCCCGCCCTGATCACCGGGGCCGCGGTGGTCGCCCTGGCGGCCCTGGCCGCCCTGGCCATCCCCTCCCGCCCCACCGGCCCGAAGCCCCTCCCCGACGACGCGCCCGCTCCGGCCCTGGAGTCGATGCCCGGCTGACCGTGCGCCCCTCCCTTCACCGCCGGTCGGCGGCGCCGTCGGAGCCGTCTCGTAGTCTTGCCCCCGTGCACCTACTCCACGACGCCCCCCTTGCCCCCCTGACCACGTTCCGGCTCGGCGGGCCCGCGATGCGACTGGTGACCGCCGAGACGGACGCCGAGGTGATCGACGCCGTCCGGGAGGCGGACGACAGCGGGACACCGCTGCTGGTCGTCGGCGGGGGATCGAACCTGGTCATCGGGGACAAGGGATTCGAGGGGACCGCGCTGCGGATCGCCACCCGGGGGGTGGAGCTGAGGGGGACCACCCTGGAGCTCGCGGCCGGTGAGGTCTGGAGCGACGCGGTCGCCCGCAGCGTGGCGGCCGGGCTCGCCGGGATCGAGTGCCTGGCCGGGATCCCCGGGTCGGCGGGCGCCACGCCGATCCAGAACGTGGGGGCGTACGGCCAGGAGGTCTCCGCGACGATCTCCGAGGTGATCGCCTACGACCGGCGCGCCGGCGAGACGGTCGCGCTGTCCAACGAGGAGTGCGCCTTCTCGTACCGCCACAGCCGCTTCAAGGCCGACCCCGAGCGCTATGTCGTCCTGCGCGTCCGCTTCGGACTGGAGGACGCGGACGGGCTGTCGGCGCCGATCAAGTACGCGGAGACGGCCCGTGTGCTCGGTGTCGAGACCGGGGAGCGGGTGCCGCTGGACCGGGCCCGGGAGACCGTGCTGAAGCTGCGGGCGGGCAAGGGCATGGTGCTCGACGCCGAGGACCACGACACCTGGTCGGCCGGTTCCTTCTTCACCAACCCGATCCTCGGCGAGGAGCAGTTCGCCGCGTTCCGGGCGCGCGTGCGCGAGCGGCTCGGCGACGGGGTCGAACCGCCCGCCTACCCGGCCGGTGAGGGCCGCAGGAAGACCTCCGCGGCCTGGCTGATCGACAAGGCCGGCTACACCAAGGGGTACGGCACCGGGCCCGCCCGGATCTCCACCAAGCACACCCTCGCCCTCACCAACCGCGGCACCGCCACCACCGAGGACCTCCTCGTCCTCGCCCGGGAGGTCGTCGCCGGGGTGCGCGAGGCCTTCGGGATCACCCTGGTCAACGAGCCGGTGATGGTGGGCGTCAGCCTCTAACGGGGCGAGCCTCACGGCGTTCGAGCGAGCCTCACGGCGTCCGGGCGGGCCTCACGACGTCAGCCAGTCGTCCACGCCCGCCAGCAGCCGCGCCTTGGTGTCCTCCGGGGCCGCCGAGCCGCGGATGGACTGGCGGGCCAGTTCGGCCAGTTCGGGGTCGGAGAAACCGTGGGCGTGCCGGGCGATCTCGTACTGGGCGGCCAGGCGGGAGCCGAACAGCAGGGGATCGTCGGCGCCCAGGGCCAGCGGGACACCGGCGTCGAAGAAGGTGCGCAGGGGCACGTCCTCGGGCTTCTCGTAGACGCCGAGCGCCACATTGGACGCCGGGCACACCTCGCAGGTCACCTGGCGGTCGGCCAGCCGCTCCAGCAGCCGGGGGTCCTCCGCCGCGCGCACCCCGTGCCCGATCCGCGCCGCGTGCAGATCGTCCAGGCAGTCCCGCACCGAGGCCGGGCCGGTCAGCTCGCCGCCGTGCGGGGCCGACAGCAGGCCGCCCTCGCGCGCGATGTGGAAGGCCCGGTCGAAGTCCCGCGCCATGCCCCGCCGCTCGTCGTTCGAGAGGCCGAAGCCCACCACGCCCCGGTCCGCGTACCGCACCGCGAGCCGGGCCAGCGTGCGCGCGTCCAGGGGGTGCTTCATCCGGTTGGCGGCCACCAGGACCCGCATCCCCAGACCGGTCTCCTGGGAGGTGCTGTCCACCGCGTCCAGGATGATCTCCAGCGTCGGGATCAGACCGCCCAGCCGGGGCGCGTACGACGTCGGGTCCACCTGGATCTCCAGCCAGCCCGAGCCGTCCCGCAGATCCTCCTGCGCGGCCTCCCGCACCAGCCGCCGGATGTCCTCGGCCTCGCGCACGCAGGAGCGCGCCGCGTCGTACAGCCGCTGGAACCGGAACCAGCCCCGCTCGTCCGTGGCCCTGAGCTTCGGCGGCTCGCCGCTGGTCAGGGCCTCCGTCAGTGTCTCGGGCAGACGTACGCCGTGCTTGTCGGCCAGCTCCAGTACGGTGCTCGGCCGCATCGAACCGGTGAAGTGCAGGTGCAGATGGGCTTTCGGCAGCTCAGAAAGATCACGTACGCGCTCCATTCCCAGATCCTGCCGTACACCCCCGCATTCCCGGTAGCCGTTTCCCCGTTCGTGGTCTTGCCCGCACAAACGAACGGGAGGGCCCCGACCCCGGAACGTTCCCAGGCCGAAGGCCCTCCCGCACGGAAAGCGGACCGCTCAGTCCCTGGCCTCCGCCAGCAGCTTCTGGATCCGGCTCACGCCCTCCACCAGGTCCTCGTCACCGAGCGCGTACGACAGCCGCAGATAGCCCGGCGTGCCGAACGCCTCGCCCGGGACGACCGCGACCTCGGCCTCCTCCAGGATCAGCGCGGCCAGCTCGACCGAGTTCTGCGGGCGCTTGCCGCGGATCTCCTTGCCGAGCAGCGCCTTGACCGACGGGTAGGCGTAGAACGCGCCCTCGGGCTCCGGGCAGAACACGCCGTCGATCTCGTTCAGCATCCGCACGATCGTCCGGCGGCGCCGGTCGAAGGCCTCGCGCATCTTCGCCACGGCCTCCAGGTCGCCGGAGACGGCGGCCAGGGCGGCGGCCTGCGCCACGTTCGACACGTTCGAGGTGGCGTGCGACTGGAGGTTGGTCGCGGCCTTGACGACGTCCTTGGGGCCGATGAGCCAGCCCACCCGCCAGCCCGTCATGGCGTACGTCTTCGCCACGCCGTTGACCACGATGCACTTGTCGCGCAGCTCGGGCAGCAGGGCGGGCAGGGACACGGAGACCGCGTCGCCGTAGACCAGGTGCTCGTAGATCTCGTCGGTGAGCACCCACAGGCCGTGCTCCAGGGCCCAGCGGCCGATCGCCTCGGTCTCGGCCTCGGAGTACACCGCGCCGGTCGGGTTCGACGGGGAGACGAAGAGGACGACCTTCGTCCGCTCGGTGCGCGCCGCCTCCAGCTGCTCGACGGAGACCCGGTAGCCGGTGGTCTCGTCGGCCACGACCTCCACCGGCACACCGCCCGCGAGCCGGATCGACTCCGGGTACGTGGTCCAGTACGGCGCCGGGACGATGACCTCGTCGCCCGGGTCGAGGATCGCGGCGAACGCCTCGTAGATGGCCTGCTTGCCGCCGTTGGTGACCAGCACCTGGGAGACGTCGGGCTCCCAGCCGGAGTCGCGCAGCGTCTTCGCGGCGATCGCGGCCTTCAGCTCGGGCAGTCCGCCGGCCGGCGTGTAGCGGTGGAACTTCGGGTTCTTGCAGGCCTCGATCGCGGCCTCGACGATGTAGTCCGGGGTGGGGAAGTCGGGCTCACCGGCGCCGAAGCCGATCACCGGTCGCCCGGCGGCCTTCAGGGCCTTGGCCTTGGCGTCCACGGCGAGGGTGGCGGACTCGGAGATCGCGCCGACTCGGGCGGAGACCCGGCGCTCGGTGGGAGGGATTGCAGCGCTCATGGAGCCCATGGTTCCAGACCGGAAATGTCCGGGGCACGCGGGTTTCACAGTCTGAACGGCATCGGGTCGAGGCGTGAACACGTATCCGGATCCCGCCCCCGGCCTGGACGATCTTCGATCACGGGAGCACGGGCCGCCACTTTCTGTTCGACGCCGGGCCCCGGACCACGTACACTCTCACCTCGTTGGCCTTCAGCGGCCGCCGTCGACCAGGTGTACACCGAGCACCCGGCCGGATGCGGTACGTTGGGGGACACACAAAGGGTCGTAGCTCAATTGGTAGAGCACCGGTCTCCAAAACCGGCGGTTGGGGGTTCAAGTCCCTCCGGCCCTGCTACACACACCGCCAGGATGTGTGCGCTTGTACGTACAGCAATGCACCGCCGTGCGGCTCAGTAACCGGGCGCGGCACGGCCACGACCCGGGATCAGGTGAGGATTATGACGGACGCCGTGGGCTCCATCGACACGCCTGATGCCCAGGACGAAGTTCCTGAGGTCAAGAAGGCCCGCAAGGGCGGCAAGCGCGCCAAGAAGGGTCCGCTGAAGCGGCTGGCCACCTTCTATCGTCAGATCGTCGCGGAACTCCGCAAGGTCGTCTGGCCGTCGCGCAACCAGCTGACGTCGTACACCACTGTGGTGATCTTCTTCGTCGCCATCATGATCGCGCTGGTGACCGTGATTGACTATGGGCTCAACCACGCGGCCAAGTACGTCTTCGGCTGAGCCAAGAGCGAAGGGCGCCGTGGCACCGGCGCCCGTTTTCGCATGTTCCACCCCTATGTAACCAGGAAGAAGCAGCCATCGTGTCTGACCCGAACCTGAACGACGACGCCACCGAGCCTCGCGGGAACGCTGCCGAGATGGTGGACGACGAGCTCGACATCGTCGAGGGCGCGGACGAGCAGGACGAGTTCGAGGCTGCCGAGGCCGAGGCGGGCGAGCCGGCCGAGGAGGCCGCGCTGCACACCGAGGACGCGGACGAAGAGGCCGCCGAGGACGAGGACGCCGAGGAGGGCGACGAGGACGCCGCCGCCGAGGCCGTCGAGGAGGAGCCGGCCGCACCGGTCGACCCCGTCCAGGCCCTGCGCGAGGAACTGCGCACCCTGCCCGGCGAGTGGTACGTCATCCACACGTACGCCGGTTACGAGAACCGCGTGAAGACCAACCTGGAGCAGCGCGCCGTCTCGCTGAACGTCGAGGACTACATCTTCCAGGCCGAGGTGCCGCAGGAAGAGGTCGTCCAGATCAAGAACGGCGACCGCAAGACGATCAAGCAGAACAAGCTGCCCGGTTACGTCCTGGTCCGCATGGACCTGACCAACGAGTCCTGGGGCGTCGTCCGCAACACGCCCGGCGTCACCGGCTTCGTGGGCAACGCGTACGACCCGTACCCGCTGACCCTGGACGAGATCGTCAAGATGCTCGCCCCGGAGGCGGAGGAGAAGGCCGCCCGCGAGGCCGCCGAGGCCGAGGGCAAGCCCGCCCCGCAGCGCAAGGTCGAGGTCCAGGTGCTGGACTTCGAGGTCGGCGACTCGGTCACCGTCACCGACGGCCCGTTCGCCACCCTCCAGGCGACCATCAACGAGATCAACGCCGACTCCAAGAAGGTCAAGGGCCTGGTGGAGATCTTCGGCCGCGAGACGCCGGTCGAGCTTTCCTTCGACCAGATCCAGAAGAACTAGCTCCTTCTGGACCCACCGCTTCCGAGCAGGTCAGGCGGGCTGACTGCAGCCCGTCTGACCTGCTCGGTTTTTGGCCGCGCATCTATACCCGTTATCGTTGTGCGGTATGCCTGCATCCGGGTGGTCCCCGGGAGCGGGCAGGACCCGAATCGAAAGGACCCGGAGAGCTATGCCTCCCAAGAAGAAGAAGGTCACGGGGCTCATCAAGCTCCAGATCCAGGCCGGCGCCGCCAACCCGGCTCCGCCGGTCGGCCCGGCGCTGGGTCAGCACGGCGTCAACATCATGGAGTTCTGCAAGGCCTACAACGCCGCGACCGAGTCGCAGCGTGGCTGGGTCATCCCGGTGGAGATCACGGTCTACGAGGACCGCTCCTTCACCTTCGTCACCAAGACGCCGCCGGCCGCGAAGATGATCCTCAAGGCCGCGGGCGTGGAGAAGGGCTCCGGCGAGCCGCACAAGACCAAGGTCGCCAAGATCACCGAGGCGCAGGTCCGCGAGATCGCCACGACCAAGATGCCCGACCTCAACGCGAACGACCTGGACGCCGCGGCGAAGATCATCGCCGGCACCGCGCGCTCCATGGGCGTCACGGTCGAGGGCTGACCACCACCAGCAGGTAATGCGGCCGTCGCCGGTCGCACGTGGCAGGGCCTGCTCGGCCCAGGGACCACGACTCCTTTCAGAACACACAGGAGCAAGTTGTGAGCAAGCGCAGCAAGGCTCTCCGCGCTGCGGACGCCAAGATCGACCGGGAGAAGCTGTACGCCCCGCTCGAGGCCGTCCGTCTCGCCAAGGAGACCTCCACGACCAAGTTCGACGGCACCGTCGAGGTCGCCTTCCGTCTGGGTGTCGACCCGCGCAAGGCCGACCAGATGGTCCGTGGCACCGTGAACCTTCCGCACGGCACCGGTAAGACCGCCCGGGTCCTGGTCTTCGCGACCGGTGACCGTGCCGAGGCCGCGCGTGCCGCGGGCGCCGACATCGTCGGTGCCGACGAGCTGATCGACGAGGTCTCGAAGGGCCGCCTGGACTTCGACGCCGTCGTCGCCACCCCGGACCTCATGGGCAAGGTCGGCCGCCTCGGCCGCGTCCTCGGCCCCCGTGGTCTGATGCCGAACCCGAAGACCGGCACCGTCACCCCCGACGTGGCCAAGGCCGTCACCGACATCAAGGGCGGCAAGATCGAGTTCCGCGTCGACAAGCACTCGAACCTGCACTTCATCATCGGCAAGGTGTCCTTCGACGACACCAAGCTGGTGGAGAACTACGGCGCCGCGCTGGAGGAGATCCTCCGTCTGAAGCCGTCCGCCGCCAAGGGGCGCTACATCAAGAAGGCCGCCATCACCACCACGATGGGCCCCGGCATCCAGCTCGACCCGAACCGCACCCGCAACCTCCTCGTCGAGGAGGACCCGGCCGCCGTCTGAGCCCTCCGCTCACCGGTAGCCGCGTCGGGTACGCGTGACTGAAGGGCGGGCCCCGCAACCTTTCGAGGTGCGGGGCCCGTCCTTTCTGTGTACGACCTGTTCGTCGTACGACTGTCAGTGGCCAGGACTAGGCTGCGCGCAGACGATTCGCTGGGGGTAGGACAATGAAGAGCACGACAGTACGCCGGGTGACCCTTTCCGTGGCGGTGGTGGCGGCGCTGACCGGGGTGGCCGCGTGCGGCTCCTCGGGCTCCGGGAAGGGCGGCGGCAAGGCGGCGGGTGACGGAACGGTCCACCTGAGCCCCGTCGCCGCCGTGCTGCGCGACGTCGAGCAGAACACCGACAAGGCCGACTCGGCCAAGGTGCGCTCCACCACGTCCATGGGCGACATCATGGCGGTGAACGCCGACGGCGCCCTCACCTGGGGCCACGGCCTCAAGGGCACGCTGACCATCACGTACACCGGCGGCCAGATGGCCGAGGCGATGCGCAAGGCCGGCACCACGCACATGGAGGCGCGCTACCTGCCGGACGCCTACTACGCGAAGATGAGCGACGCCTTCGCCCAGCAGGCCGGCGGCAAGCACTGGGTCAAGTACGACTACGACTACCTCGCCAAGGTCGGCGGCGCCTCCGGCACGTACATGAAGGACCAGCTCCAGACGTCCACGCCGAACCAGTCGGTGAAGATGCTGCTGGCCTCCGGGGACGTCAGGAAGGTCGGCGAGGAGACGGTCGACGGCGCGCACACCACGCACTACGCGGGCACCGTGGACGTCGCCGACCTCGCGGGCAAGAGCAGCAACCTCAGCGCCGGCCAGCTCACGGCTCTGAAGCAGCAGCTGAAGCAGGCCGGCATCACCACCGACGCCATCGACATCTGGATCAACGACCAGAACCTTCTGGTCAAGAAGTCCGAGAAGGCGTCCACCAGCAACGGCACGCTGAACAGCACGGCCTACTACAGCGACTACGGCGTGCGGGTCTCCACCGAGGCGCCGCCGACCGCCGACACGATGGACATCGCCGACATGATGAAGTCCGGTGGCGGTCTCGACAGCCCGTCGGGTGGCGGCGCCTCCAGCGGCAGCACCGCCACCGGAGGCACCTCCAGCGGCAGCGGCATCAGCTCCTGAGTACCTCGTGACCACCGCCTGATCCCCGCCCGACCGTGCGGGGACCGGGGCCCGATTTGCTCCCCGGCGCCCCGGTCCCGTACGCTCTTCCCCGAAGCCAAAGACCGCTGGTCGTTGCCGCGCGCTCGCAGAGGGCGCGGTGGCCGAAGGATCCGCTGAAAAGTGGGCGACCCGCGCAGGTGTCAGTGGAAGAACTCCTGGAGTGCGCGCGCCGAGCGTGTGTGCGACCGGTCGAGTCCGCCCCGAGCGCCTGCGCCGGGGCGTTTCGTTTTACCCAGTCCTCCTTCGGGTCCGCGCGGTCCGAATCACCCGGAAGGAGGCCGAGGCTCTATGGCGAGGCCCGACAAGGCTGCCGCGGTTGCGGAGCTGACGGACAAGTTCCGCAGCTCCAACGCCGCCGTGCTGACCGAGTACCGCGGTCTCACCGTGGCGCAGCTCAAGACGCTGCGCCGGTCGCTCGGTGAGAACGCCCAGTACGCCGTGGTGAAGAACACGCTGACCAAGATTGCGGCCAACGAGGCCGGGATCACGCTGGACGACCAGCTCTTCGCTGGTCCGACGGCCGTCGCCTTCGTCACCGGTGACCCGGTGGAGTCGGCGAAGGGTCTCCGTGACTTCGCCAAGGACAACCCGAATCTCGTCATCAAGGGCGGTGTCCTTGACGGCAAGGCGATGACCGCCGACGAGATCAAGAAGCTTGCGGACCTTGAGTCCCGCGAGGTTCTGCTCAGCAAGCTGGCCGGTGCCTTCAAGGGGAAGCAGTCCCAGGCTGCCTCCCTCTTCCAGGCGCTGCCGTCGAAGCTCGTCCGCACCGTGGACGCGCTGCGCGCCAAGCAGGCCGAGCAGGGCGGTGCCGAGTAATTCGGCTCGCTTTCTGACCCGCGCCAACCGGCGCGGGTCGCAGCGGGCCGACGTACGCCCGCCTTACCCAGTACATCCGGCACCTGCCGATTGAGTGGAAGGACCGCCATCATGGCGAAGCTCACCCAGGACGAGCTGCTTGCCCAGTTCGAGGAGATGACCCTCATCGAGCTCTCCGAGTTCGTGAAGGCCTTCGAGGAGAAGTTCGACGTCACCGCCGCCGCTGCCGCGCCGGTCGTCGTCGCCGGTGGTGCCGCTGGTGGCGCCGCCGCCGAGGCCGTCGAGGAGAAGGACGAGTTCGACGTCATCCTCACCGGCGCCGGCGAGAAGAAGATCCAGGTCATCAAGGTCGTGCGCGAGCTGACCTCCCTGGGTCTGAAGGAGGCCAAGGACCTCGTCGACGGCACCCCGAAGCCGGTCCTCGAGAAGGTCAACAAGGAGGCCGCTGACAAGGCCGCCGAGGCCCTCAAGGGCGCCGGTGCCTCCGTCGAGGTCAAGTAAGACCTCACGGGTCCA
The DNA here is from genome assembly GCF_053598955.1 of Streptomyces sp. NPDC001056. NCBI lineage: Bacteria > Bacillati > Actinomycetota > Actinomycetes > Kitasatosporales > Streptomycetaceae > Streptomyces > Streptomyces sp. NPDC001056. The sequence goes on from NZ_JBSFLI010000041.1 coordinate 37,208, forward strand.
CGGGACTCGAACGCGCGCTGACAACGGCCTGATTCGGCTGTAACGCGAACGCACCGAAGAGCGATCATCCATCCGGGTGGTCGCTCTTCGGCGTATCCGGAGAGTGACCGCGGTTGCCTTGCACTCGCGGTGGCGAGAGGTATGGTGATCTTCGTCGTGTCTCCGGACGGCCCGGTTCCGGTGGGAGGCTCTTGACGAACCGCGAGCAGCGCGCAATTCTCAGGACGCGTCGTCACAAGGATCCGAATCCGAGGCATGGATCGACGACGAAGAGGGCAGTATCAACGTGCGTTGAGGGCAACATGCCGAGGGCGTTGACAAGAGCGGTGAGGACAGCGAGGGTCTCGACAAACCCGCACTGGACATCAGTGTGCCAAGTGGCTACACTGACCCTTTGCGCTGCCTGTTAGCTGTCCCCTGCCCGTCACCAGGGGTCTGCCCTCACTTGAGCATCGATGGATGAAGCCCCTTTGAGCTGGGGTTTCCGTCTCCGTGTTTGGGAGAGGGGCCGGCACGCGCGTAGTGAGTCCGAGCCCTCGGAAGGACCCCCTCTTGGCCGCCTCGCGCAACGCCTCGACCGCGAATACGAACAACGGCGCCAGCACCGCCCCGCTGCGCATTTCCTTTGCAAAGATCAAGGAGCCTCTTGAGGTTCCGAACCTGCTCGCGCTGCAGACCGAGAGCTTCGACTGGCTGCTCGGCAACACCGCCTGGCAGAGTCGGGTCGAGGAGGCTCTGGAGAACGGTCAGGACGTCCCCACCAAGTCCGGTCTGGAGGAGATCTTCGAGGAGATCTCCCCGATCGAGGACTTCTCCGGGTCGATGTCCCTGACGTTCCGGGACCACCGCTTCGAGCCGCCGAAGAACTCCATCGACGAGTGCAAGGAGCGCGACTTCACGTACGCCGCCCCGCTCTTCGTCACCGCCGAGTTCACCAACAACGAGACCGGTGAGATCAAGTCCCAGACGGTCTTCATGGGCGACTTCCCGCTCATGACGAACAAGGGCACCTTCGTCATCAACGGCACCGAGCGTGTCGTGGTGTCTCAGCTGGTCCGTTCCCCCGGTGTCTACTTCGACTCCTCCATCGACAAGACGTCCGACAAGGACATCTTCTCGGCCAAGATCATCCCGTCCCGGGGTGCCTGGCTGGAGATGGAGATCGACAAGCGCGACATGGTCGGTGTGCGTATCGACCGCAAGCGCAAGCAGTCGGTCACCGTCCTTCTGAAGGCGCTCGGCTGGACGACCGAGCAGATCCTTGAGGAGTTCGGCGACTACGAGTCGATGCGCGCCACCCTGGAGAAGGACCACACCCAGGGCCAGGACGACGCGCTGCTGGACATCTACCGCAAGCTGCGTCCGGGCGAGCCCCCCACGCGCGAGGCCGCGCAGACGCTGCTTGAGAACCTCTACTTCAACCCGAAGCGCTACGACCTCGCCAAGGTCGGCCGCTACAAGGTCAACAAGAAGCTGGGCGCCGACGCCCCGCTGGACGCGGGCATCCTGACCGTCGAGGACATCATCTCGACGATCAAGTACCTGGTGCAGCTGCACGCCGGCGAGACCGAGACGACGGCCGACAACGGCGAGACGATCGTCGTCGAGACCGACGACATCGACCACTTCGGCAACCGTCGTCTGCGCAGCGTCGGCGAGCTCATCCAGAACCAGGTCCGCACGGGTCTGGCCCGTATGGAGCGCGTCGTGCGCGAGCGCATGACGACCCAGGACGTCGAGGCGATCACGCCGCAGACCCTGATCAACATCCGGCCGGTCGTCGCCTCCATCAAGGAGTTCTTCGGCACCAGCCAGCTGTCGCAGTTCATGGACCAGAACAACCCGCTGTCGGGTCTGACCCACAAGCGCCGTCTCTCGGCGCTGGGCCCCGGTGGTCTCTCCCGTGAGCGGGCCGGCTTCGAGGTCCGAGACGTGCACCCCTCGCACTACGGCCGCATGTGCCCGATCGAGACGCCCGAAGGCCCGAACATCGGTCTGATCGGCTCGCTCGCCTCCTACGGCCGGGTCAACGCGTTCGGTTTCGTCGAGACCCCGTACCGCAAGGTCATCGACGGCCAGGTCACCGACGAGGTCGACTACCTGACCGCCGACGAGGAGGACCGCTTCGTCATCGCGCAGGCCAACGCCCCGCTGACGGACGAACTCCGCTTCGCCGAGGCCCGCGTGCTGGTCCGCCGCCGTGGCGGCGAGGTCGACTACGTCGGCGGCGAGGACGTGGACTACATGGACGTCTCGCCGCGCCAGATGGTGTCGGTCGCGACCGCCATGATCCCCTTCCTGGAGCACGACGACGCCAACCGCGCCCTCATGGGCGCGAACATGATGCGCCAGGCCGTTCCGCTGATCAAGTCGGAGGCCCCGCTCGTCGGTACCGGCATGGAGTACCGCTCCGCCGTCGACGCCGGCGACGTGGTCAAGGCCGAGAAGGCGGGTGTGGTCCAGGAGGTCTCCGCGGACTACATCACCACCGCCAACGACGACGGCACGTACATCACGTACCGCCTGCACAAGTTCTCCCGCTCCAACCAGGGCACCTCGGTCAACCAGAAGGTCATCGTCAACGAGGGCGACCGGATCATCGAGGGCCAGGTCCTCGCCGACGGTCCGGCCACCGAGAACGGTGAGATGGCCCTCGGCAAGAACCTGCTCGTGGCGTTCATGCCGTGGGAGGGTCACAACTACGAGGACGCGATCATCCTGTCGCAGCGCCTCGTGCAGGACGACGTCCTCTCCTCGATCCACATCGAGGAGCACGAGGTCGACGCCCGTGACACCAAGCTCGGCCCCGAGGAGATCACCCGGGACATCCCGAACGTCTCCGAGGAGGTCCTCGCCGACCTCGACGAGCGCGGCATCATCCGCATCGGTGCCGAGGTCATCGCGGGCGACATCCTGGTCGGCAAGGTGACCCCGAAGGGCGAGACCGAGCTGACCCCCGAGGAGCGCCTGCTGCGCGCCATCTTCGGCGAGAAGGCCCGTGAGGTCCGCGACACCTCGCTGAAGGTGCCGCACGGCGAGACCGGCAAGGTCATCGGCGTGCGCGTCTTCGACCGCGAGGAGGGCGACGAGCTGCCGCCGGGCGTGAACCAGCTGGTCCGCGTCTACGTCGCGCAGAAGCGCAAGATCACCGACGGTGACAAGCTCGCCGGCCGCCACGGCAACAAGGGTGTCATCTCCAAGATCCTGCCGATCGAGGACATGCCGTTCCTGGAGGACGGCACCCCGGTCGACATCATCCTGAACCCGCTGGGTGTGCCGTCCCGAATGAACCCGGGACAGGTCCTGGAGATCCACCTCGGCTGGCTCGCCAGCCGCGGCTGGGACGTCTCCGGCCTCGGTGACGAGTGGGCCAAGCGTCTGCAGGTCATCGGCGCCGACCAGGTCGCCCCGCGCACCAACGTCGCCACCCCGGTGTTCGACGGTGCCCGCGAGGACGAGCTGGCGGGTCTGCTTCAGCACACCATCCCGAACCGCGACGGCGAGCGCATGGTGCTCCCGTCCGGCAAGGCGCGGCTGTTCGACGGCCGCAGCGGTGAGCCGTTCCCGGACCCGATCTCGGTCGGCTACATGTACATCCTGAAGCTGCACCACCTGGTCGACGACAAGCTGCACGCCCGTTCGACCGGCCCGTACTCGATGATCACCCAGCAGCCGCTGGGTGGTAAGGCGCAGTTCGGTGGCCAGCGCTTCGGTGAGATGGAGGTGTGGGCCCTTGAGGCCTACGGCGCCGCGTACGCCCTCCAGGAGCTGCTGACCATCAAGTCCGACGACGTGACCGGCCGCGTGAAGGTCTACGAGGCCATCGTCAAGGGCGAGAACATTCCCGAGCCCGGCATCCCCGAGTCCTTCAAGGTGCTCATCAAGGAGATGCAGTCGCTCTGCCTGAACGTGGAGGTGCTGTCCAGCGACGGTATGTCCATCGAGATGCGTGACACCGACGAGGATGTCTTCCGCGCTGCGGAGGAGCTCGGCATCGACCTGTCCCGGCGCGAGCCGAGCAGCGTCGAAGAGGTCTGACGGGAGTCCGGCGGGGCCCTCACCCACAGGGCCCCGCCGACCCCCAGGCCCCCGTTTCAGACCACAGACTCACGACCCTGAGAGGGATTGACGCATAGTGCTCGACGTCAACTTCTTCGACGAGCTCCGGATCGGCCTGGCCACCGCTGACGACATCCGTCAGTGGAGCCACGGCGAGGTCAAGAAGCCCGAGACCATCAACTACCGCACCCTGAAGCCGGAAAAGGACGGACTCTTCTGCGAGAAGATCTTCGGTCCTACCCGGGACTGGGAGTGCTACTGCGGCAAGTACAAGCGTGTCCGCTTCAAGGGCATCATCTGCGAGCGCTGTGGCGTCGAGGTCACGCGCGCCAAGGTGCGCCGTGAGCGGATGGGCCACATCGAGCTCGCCGCTCCCGTCACCCACATCTGGTACTTCAAGGGCGTTCCGTCCCGCCTGGGCTACCTGCTGGACCTCGCCCCGAAGGACCTGGAGAAGGTCATCTACTTCGCGGCGTACATGATCACGTACGTCGACGAGGAGCGTCGTACCCGCGACCTGCCCTCCCTGGAGGCGCACGTCTCGGTCGAGCGCCAGCAGATCGAGAACCGCCGCGACTCCGACCTGGAGGCCCGCGCCAAGAAGCTTGAGTCCGACCTGGCCGAGCTGGAGGCCGAGGGCGCCAAGGCCGATGTGCGCCGCAAGGTGCGCGAGGGTGCCGAGCGCGAGATGAAGCAGCTGCGCGACCGCGCGCAGCGCGAGATCGACCGCCTCGACGAGGTGTGGAACCGGTTCAAGAACCTCAAGGTCCAGGACCTGGAGGGCGACGAGCTGCTCTACCGCGAGCTGCGCGACCGCTTCGGCACGTACTTCGACGGCTCGATGGGTGCCGCGGCGCTGCAGAAGCGCCTGGAGTCCTTCGACCTTGAGGAAGAGGCCGAGAAGCTCCGCGAGATCATCCGCACCGGCAAGGGCCAGAAGAAGACCCGTGCGCTCAAGCGCCTGAAGGTCGTCTCCGCGTTCCTGCAGACCTCGAACAGCCCCAAGGGCATGGTCCTGGACTGTGTCCCGGTCATCCCGCCGGACCTGCGTCCGATGGTGCAGCTGGACGGTGGCCGCTTCGCGACCTCCGACCTGAACGACCTGTACCGCCGTGTCATCAACCGCAACAACCGCCTGAAGCGGCTTCTCGACCTCGGCGCGCCCGAGATCATCGTGAACAACGAGAAGCGCATGCTCCAGGAGGCGGTCGACGCCCTCTTCGACAACGGCCGTCGTGGTCGCCCGGTGACGGGCCCCGGCAACCGTCCGCTGAAGTCCCTCAGCGACATGCTGAAGGGTAAGCAGGGTCGATTCCGTCAGAACCTGCTCGGCAAGCGTGTCGACTACTCGGCGCGTTCCGTCATCGTCGTCGGCCCGCAGCTCAAGCTGCACCAGTGCGGTCTGCCCAAGGCGATGGCCCTGGAGCTGTTCAAGCCGTTCGTGATGAAGCGCCTGGTCGACCTGAACCACGCGCAGAACATCAAGTCGGCCAAGCGCATGGTCGAGCGCGGCCGCACCGTGGTGTACGACGTCCTCGAAGAGGTCATCGCCGAGCACCCGGTGCTGCTGAACCGTGCGCCCACCCTGCACCGCCTCGGCATCCAGGCCTTCGAGCCGCAGCTGGTCGAGGGCAAGGCCATCCAGATCCACCCGCTCGTGTGCACCGCGTTCAACGCGGACTTCGACGGTGACCAGATGGCCGTGCACCTGCCGCTGTCCGCGGAGGCGCAGGCCGAGGCCCGCATCCTGATGCTGTCCTCGAACAACATCCTCAAGCCGGCCGACGGCCGCCCGGTGACGATGCCGACCCAGGACATGGTCCTCGGTCTGTTCTTCCTCACCACCGACGGCGAGCTGCGTGACACCAAGGGCGAGGGCCGCGCGTTCGGCTCCACGGCCGAGGCGATCATGGCGTTCGACGCCGGCGAGCTGGCGCTCCAGTCGTCCGTGGACATCCGCTTCCCGGTGGGCACCATCCCGCCGCGCGGCTGGACCCCGCCGGCGCGCGAGGAGGGCGAGCCGGAGTGGCAGCAGGGTGACACCTTCCGCCTGCGGACGACTCTGGGCCGCGCGCTCTTCAACGAGCTGCTGCCCGAGGACTACCCGTTCGTCGACTACTCGGTGGGCAAGAAGCAGCTCGGCGAGATCGTCAACGACCTGGCCGAGCGCTACCCCAAGGTCATCGTGGCGGCGACGCTCGACAACCTGAAGGCGGCCGGCTTCTACTGGGGCACCCGCTCCGGTGTCACCGTGGCCATCTCCGACGTCGTCGTCCCCGAGGCGAAGAAGGCCATCGTCGCGGGCTACGAGGCGCAGGACGAGAAGGTCCAGAAGCAGTACGAGCGCGGTCTGATCACCAAGGAAGAGCGCACTCAGGAGCTCATCGCGATCTGGACCAAGGCGACCAACGAGGTCGCCGAGGCGATGAACGAGAACTTCCCCAAGACCAACCCCATCTTCATGATGGTCGACTCGGGTGCCCGAGGAAACATGATGCAGATGCGGCAGATCGCCGGTATGCGCGGTCTGGTGTCGAACGCGAAGAACGAGACCATCCCGCGTCCGATCAAGGCCTCGTTCCGTGAGGGTCTGTCCGTGCTGGAGTACTTCATCTCCACGCACGGTGCCCGTAAGGGTCTGGCGGACACCGCTCTGCGTACCGCCGACTCGGGTTACCTCACCCGTCGTCTGGTCGACGTCTCCCAGGACGTCATCATCCGCGAGGAGGACTGCGGCACCGAGCGCGGCCTCAAGCTGGCGATCGCCGAGCGTGGCGAGGACGGTGTCCTGCGCAAGACGGGCAACGTCGAGACGTCCGTGTACGCGCGCTGCCTCGCCGAGGACATCGTGGTCGACGGCAAGGTGCTGGCCCCGGCCGGTACCGACCTCGGCGACGTGCTCATCGACGAGCTGGTCAAGCACGGTGTGGAGACGGTCAAGACCCGCTCGGTCCTGACCTGTGAGTCCGCCGTCGGCACCTGCGCCATGTGCTACGGCCGTTCGCTGGCCACCGGCAAGCTGGTCGACATCGGTGAGGCGGTCGGCATCATCGCCGCCCAGTCCATCGGTGAGCCCGGTACCCAGCTGACGATGCGTACCTTCCACACCGGTGGTGTGGCCGGTGACGACATCACCCAGGGTCTGCCGCGTGTCGTCGAGCTCTTCGAGGCCCGTACCCCGAAGGGTGTCGCCCCGATCTCCGAGGCCTCCGGCCGCGTGCGGATCGAGGAGACCGAGAAGACGAAGAAGATCGTCGTCACCCCGGACGACGGCAGCGACGAGACGGCGTTCCCGATCTCGAAGCGTGCCAAGGTCCTGGTCCGCGAGGGCGACCACGTCGAGGTGGGCCAGCAGCTCACCGTGGGTGCCACCAACCCGCACGACGTGCTGCGCATCCTGGGTCAGCGTGCCGTCCAGGTCCACCTGGTCGGCGAGGTCCAGAAGGTGTACAACTCGCAGGGTGTGTCGATCCACGACAAGCACATCGAGATCATCATCCGGCAGATGCTGCGCCGTGTGACGATCATCGAGTCGGGCGACGCGGAGCTGCTGCCCGGCGAGCTGGTCGAGCGCTCGAAGTTCGAGACCGAGAACCGTCGTGTGGTCCAGGAGGGCGGTCACCCGGCCTCCGGTCGTCCGCAGCTGATGGGTATCACCAAGGCCTCGCTGGCGACGGAGTCCTGGCTGTCGGCCGCCTCCTTCCAGGAGACGACCCGAGTCCTGACGGACGCGGCGATCAACGCCAAGTCCGACAGCCTCATCGGCCTCAAGGAGAACGTCATCATCGGTAAGCTCATCCCGGCCGGTACGGGTCTGTCCCGCTACCGCAACATCCGGGTCGAGCCGACCGAGGAGGCCAAGGCCGCGATGTACTCGGCCGTCGGCTACGACGACATCGACTACTCGCCGTTCGGCACCGGCTCCGGCCAGGCCGTTCCGCTGGAGGACTACGACTACGGTCCGTACAACCAGTAAGCGAGCAGCTTGAAGGGCGGCCGCTCCCCTCGGGGGGCGGCCGCCCTTCGGCGTTGTCCGGCGTTGTCAGCGGGCCGTCAGCTGCCAGACCGTGACGGCGACCGTGGCCAGGGCGGCCAGCGCGCCGACGCTGGCGAGCGGCCAGCGGCCACGCTCCAGGGCGTCCAGCCGCTGTTCGTGGTCGGCGAGCTGCTTGTCGGTCTGGTCGCTGCGCTGGACCAGCAGCGCGAGCGAGCCGTCGACCCGGGCGAAGCCGGCCTCGACGGTGCCGCGCAGCCGCTCCAGCTCCACAGCGACGGCGGTCGGATCGGAGAGGGAGGAGGGAGAGGAGGGTTCGCTCACGCCTCACCCCGCTCCGTCGGCGCGGCGGCGCCCAGGGACCGTAGCGCGGCGTCCGTGTTCGGCCGGTGCTCGGTGCGCAGCCATGTGGGCAGCAGCGCCTGGACGCCGGGTACGGCCATCACCCGGGTGACTCCCGCGGCGACGGCGAGCACACCCGCGGCCCAGGGCAGGGTGCGGGGGACGCCGACGGCGTCGATCAGCGTGGGCAGCAGCACGCACAGGCCGACAGCGGTCTGCAGGGCGGTGCGAAGGGTGCGCTTGGCGGCCTCTGACATGGGGACCTCGCTTTTTTGGTGTGCGTCAGGCGGTGTGGGGGACCTTCAGGGCCGCCCAGGAGGTGGGGCCCGGCCAGCCGTCGGCGTCGGCGCCCTGGTAGCCGAGCTTGCGCTGCCAGGCGGCGTACGACTGCTGGTCCGCGGCCGACCACTGGGCGGACGGGCCCACCTGGTAGCGGCCGCAGCCCTCGGCGACCAGTCGGCGCCCCATCGCGGTGACGATCGGGGAGTCCGGCTTGTCCCTGAAGAACGAGACACCCGGGAAGGGCTGGTACTGCGGCGGGCGCGGGGGTTGCGGGGGCTTCTTCGGACCGGTGCCGGCGGACAGCCGTGCCTGGATCCGCTGCCGCATCCCGGACATGGAGAAGCCGCGCGGATCGCTCTTCCAGTCGGACCACTCCAGGTGCCCGATCACCGACTTGGCGCCCCAGCCGTGGGCCCGGCACAGCGCTGCGGAGACCCGCTCGATGGCCTCCAACTGGGCGTCGGGCCACGGGTCGTGTCCGTCGCCGAGGTTGACGCACTCGAAGCCGTAGAAGCGGGAGTTGCCGTCGACGGCACCGGCGCTGCCCTCGTGCTCGCGCGGCACCGGCGGCCGGTCGCCGTACGTCTCGCTGATCACGGCCCGCAGCACGGACGGGTCGCCGCCGCCGGCGTGGTTGGCGCGGCCGTTGCCGACGAGGTGGACGGTGCCGTCCTTGGCGATCACTCCGTGGCACAGCGGGCCGGGCAGCGCGGAGTCGCCGTTGAAGCACAGGTTGACGCTGGAGCTGGTGCCGGAGGAGACGGTGTGGTGGATGACCACGCCGTTCACCGGGCCCCAGCTGCCCTTCTGGTTCCGGTTGTGGGTACGCCAGCCGGGCTGCTCCACGACGGTGACGCCCTCGGCGCGCAGCGCGGCGACGAGGGCGTCGGCGGACAGGGGTGTGGCCATGAGAACTCCAGACAGGGGAAAGCCCCGGGCCGGGGGCCCGGGGCGGTGGGGAGGGGGGAGGTGTCAGGGGCCGGTGGTGCCGGTGCCGGGGTCCGGCGTCGAACCGGTCCCGGCCGACGACCACGTGGCGCACAGGTCCACGTACGCCGCCGTGTTGGCCTGGAAGTCGGCGAGGGCGTCCGCGACCGCGCGCTGGATGGCCGTCTGGTCCGGGACGACCGGGTCCGTGCCGACCGGCATCACCGTCACCCGGCCCCAGCCGCGCAGCACCGCGCCGTTCGCGCCGGTCTCGGTGAGCTGGGCGTAGACGGTGACGGGGGAGTAGGTGCCCGTGACGGAGTCCGGCCCGATGATGCTGCTGTAGCTGGAGTCGGAGACGTTGACGTGGATCGTGTGGCCGGCCTCGGAGAGGGTGGCGCGGCCCGCGTAGTCGATGGCGAGGCCCCAGGGCTGGGTGGTGTCGATGTCCATGTGCGTGGCCCTCCTCAGGGCTGGGTCTGGCAGCCGTGCATCAGCACGGGGTTGGCGAAGACGGTGCCGGAGGCGCTGGTGACGCAGGCCTGGACCTCGACCTTGATCTGGCCGCCGAAGGCCGAGCCGAAGTCGGCGGCGACGGCGCCCGTGTAGTCGAAGTCCGCCGGGGCCGTGACGGTGTTCCCCCAGGGGACGCCGTTCACCAGCACCCGCACGCTGCCCGTGGCGCCGGAAGCGGCCCGGGTGTTGACCAGCAGGCGCATGAACGGCTGCCAGACCACGTTGTAGGACATCGCGATCGTGGTCCACGCGGCCGAGGAGGTCTGCGGCCAGCTCGCGGTGGCGGTGTTCTGCGGGGGCAGCATGGCCAGCCAGGGCCGGGCGAGGCCGCCGGTGGCGATGTCGTCGGAGAAGATCTCCCGGGTGGCCTTGTCGTGGATCCGCAGCGGCTGGACGGAGGCGCTGGTGCCGTCGCCGTTGTAGACGCTGAGGGCGAGGCTGCCGGTCTGCCGCCGGATCGCGAGGCCGAACTCGTCCTTGGTCCACTTGCCGACCCGGAACACCTCCGCCCCGTTGCCCGGCGCCCGCACGGAGAGGTAGCCGCTGTCACCCGCCCCCTTGTTGAGCGCGGGCAGGCCGTTGACGGCCGTGGACAGCTGCTGGATCCGGCGTTCCATCTGGGTCAGCCGGTCGATGATGTCCTCGGGCAGCTGGGGCATCAGACCTCCTCCAGGTACAGGTCGGCGGTGTCGGGGCGGCCGCGCTGGGCCGGGCTGACCTTGACGCCGATGATCCGGTAGCGGGCGTCGAGGCCCTCGGCGAACCACTCGTCGGTGATCCGCAGCCGGGCGGTACGGCCGAGCAGCGCGGGCGGCACCAGGTGGTCGAGCCGGATGGTGATCTCCGGGATCACCACCGCCCCCCGCGCCGCGGCCAGTTCCGCCCTGGCCAGGGAGTCGAGGGTGTTCTTGTCGGTGACGTCGGTGTGGTCGGAGGTCAGGTCGATGCGCGGATAGCCCGCGGCGAGGAGGTCACCGGCGACCTGCTCGGTGGAGCACTGGGGGCGTGACTCGGCGGCCTGGTTGTCGTTGACGGACGCGCCGCGGGTGCGGGCGGTGGTGCCGCCGCGGGTGGCGTCGTGCGGGAAGGAGTACGCGAGGATCGAGCCGGGGCGGTCCAGGACCAGATCGGTGGTGCCGATCCGGATCGCGGGACTGCCCAGCTGGAGCCGGCGCACCCGCGCCCCGGTGGCCGGGTCTCGGTAGACGGAGATGCGCTGCTCGAAGCCGTTGTCGACGGCCGCGAGCGCCTCGATGGCCTCCTGGTAGACGGTCTCGTCGCCGTCCCGGTACGCCACCGCGCGCTGCTGCCCCGACGTCTCGGTGCCGGGGCTGACGCCGATGTCGCCCCCGGGCGCCGCCTGGAGATCGGCCCACAGGGCGCGGGCGATGTCCAACTGGTCGCCGGAGAAGGAGCGGTCGGCGCGGATGCAGCGCCGTCGCGCGTACGACTCGAAGGTCGCCGCCTGGATCTCCAGCGTGAGGATGCCCTGGTCGTCGCTGTGCAGGGTGCTGGTCCAGATGATCCCGCCCCACCACAGGTCGTGGCCGCGCTGGAGGTAGACCGAGGTGCGGCCCTCCTCGATGCGGCGGACCCGGGCGGCGGTCTCCGCGTCGGGGACCGGGATGGTGCCGGTCAGTGAGCCGGCCTTGCCGATGTAGTCGTCGACGGTGACGTCGCGCAGCGGCAGGATGTCGATGGTGCTGTCGGTGAGCAGGTCGCAGAAGATCGCGCGGTAGGGAGTGTTGGTGGTCATGCGGCGGTCGGCCCCTCGGTCGTCAGAGCACGTAACAGGCGGAGATCCGCACGTTGTTGCCGGTCTGGATGACCCCGCTGGTCGCCCAGGTGATCAGCAGGACCGAGCCGTCGGCGAGGATGCGTACGGAGCCGTCGGCGTATCCGTCGGTGGCGATCGCGTAGCTGTCCTGGGCCGGCCGCCAGCCCGCCGGCAGGGTGGCGATCTGCGTGTCGTTGAGGTTGCCCGGGTTGGTGGTGCCGGCGGCGGTCGCGACGAGGTTGGCGCCCGTGCGGGCCAGGGCCAGGTTGAAGGAGCACACCCCGCGGGTGCGGCGGGCGTTGTAGCTCAGCACCGACCAGTCGGTGGTCGCGGTGGCCCCGGTGGTGGTGGTCTCCACGGCGACCGGCGGCTGGTAGTCGGCCCAGGCGGTGCCGGACCAGCGCTGCAGCACACCGCCCAGGTCCCGGTACTGGCCCGGGTAGGCGCCGTTGGTGGTGTCGCTGGTGACCGGCAGGATGCCGCCGAGGCCGACCGTGGCGGTACGGCGCCCGGTCAGGGCCGAACTCCAGTTCGGTGCGGTGCTCGCGCTCGCCCCCTTGGGGATGCGGACCTCGTACAGCGGGAGCGCGAGCGGCGGGGTGGGTGGGGCGGCGGGGGTGGCGGCCGCGGTGCCCGGGACGACCTCGATCACGGCCTCGGTGCGGCCGCCGCCGTCGTAGGCGTCGTCGTACACCCGGAGAACGACCAGGTCGATCCGGTCGTACTGGGCGTCGCCGTCGGTGAAGGTGAGCGTCAGGTCCTCGGCGAGGGCGACCGGGTAGGCGCCCTGTCCGTCCGGGCCTTGGACCAGCGCCCGGCCCGGGTGGACCACGGCGGTCATGGTCCCGGCGACGCCCTCCGCGGTGAAGCCGGAGAGACGGGTCGTGCCGTCCGCCGAGCCCGGCAGGATGCCGGAGCGGGACGCGACGGGCGAGACGGGGGTCATCGTGCCGAGCGGTACGAGGCGGGTGTCCTCGCGGGACTGTCCGTCGGGGGACAGCCAGACGGAGCGTGCGGCCACGTCGACTCCTTTCGGATCGGGTCAGTTGGCCGGGTCGACACGCAGGAAGAGGGTGTCGAACCAGCAGGTCACGGCGGCGTCGTTCGAGCGGTGCATGGCGGTCATCGTGTAGACGAGGCCCGGCGTGAGGCCGTACAGCCGCCACATGGTCGCGACCGAGGCGCTCACCGGGCCGCCGTACATGCAGGAGAAGTCGTCGCTCGCGGCGAACGTGACGGTGCCGTTCTGGGAGATCTGCGGTGCCATGAAGGCGGAGCTGTTCGTGCTGTTGGCGGTCCACATGCGCGCGCCGAAGTGCAGCAGCACCGCGCCGGTGGGCGGGGCGGTGAAGTTGAGGCTCAGCGGGCCGCTCGTGTTCGCCAACGTGGACGTGTACGTCGTCGAGTTGGTGGACCCCGAGGTCACGGACCCCGCGTACGCCGAGGTCACCACGGCCGAGGTCCACGCCGAGCCGTTCCAGCGCTGGAGCACGCCGGCCGACGACTCGCGGTACTGCCCGGTGTAGCTCCCGGTGGTGACCTTGCCGGCCGGGGCGATGCCGCCGGTGCCCTTCGGATAGGCGATCCAGGAGGTGCCGTCCCAGCGCTGGAGGGTGCCGTCGACGTCCCGGTAGTGGCCCGGATACCCGCCTGCCGCCGTGTCGCCGGAGCGCGCCGGCAGGATGCCGCCGACCGCGACGGTGGTGGACCGCAGGTCGGTGAGCGCGGTGTTCCAGTCGATGCCCTGGGCGGCGCCGACGCCCGCGGCGACGGTCACCGCGAACAGGGGCAGCGAGGCGTCCGGGGCGGCGGGCGCGACCGGAGTGGGGGCCGCGGTGCCCGGGACGATCTCGGCCACGGCCTCGGTGCGGCCGCTGCCGTCGTAGTCGTGGTCGTAGATCCGGAGCACGACCAGGTCGATCCGGCCGTACTGGGCGTCGCCGTCGGCGAAGGTCAGCGGGACCGGCTCGGTGACCGTCACCGGATAGGCACCGCGGTCCGGCGGGCACTGGATCACCGCGCGGCCGGCGCCGAGCTGGGCGGTCATGGTGCCGGTCGTGCCGGTCAGCGACAGACCCCCGGTGAGGTACTGACCGCCCGCGGAGCCCGGCAGCACACCCGAGCGCCCCTGGCTCTCGGTGACCGGGGTGAGCGCTCCGGTCTGGGTCACCCGGGTGTCCGCCCGGGTCTGGCCGTCCGGGGACAGCCATGCGGAACTGATGGTCATGGCGGACCCCTTGTCAGGAGGCGGACTCGTAGGTGCCGTAGATGGTCAGCACGTCGTTCGCGGCCCAGGTCATCGGCAGGCCCTTGTCCCAGATGCCGGCGCTGAACGCGAAGCCGTCGCGCAGCGAGCGGACGACGCCGCCGCCGGTGGTCGCCAGCAGGCCGGTGCCCTGGTAGAAGAGCTGCGTCGACTGGTCGAACGCGACCGCGGTCAGCACCCGGCCGTCCAGCTTCCAGGTGGTGGAGGTCGGCGCGGCGGGCAGCGAGAACGTCCAGTTGGCGTTGGTGGCCTGGGCGGAGAGGTTGGTCGTGGAGCCGATCTTGAGATAGATGCGGACCGTGACCACGTTGCCCGTCTTCACGTACGACCCGGCCAGGGTGCCGTTGCCGATCGCGGGCTTGGTACCGGTCTCGGTACCCCAGACCGGCGTGTAGTCCACCCACTTCGGCACCGGCTGGTACGACACCCACGCCGAGCCGTTCCAGCGCTGGAGGAGCCCGGACGAGGAGTCCCGGTACTGCCCGGTGTAGCTCGCCGTGCCGACGGTGCCGGCCGGGGCGATGCCGCCCAGCGCGCTCGGGTACGACACCCACGCCGAGCCGTCCCAGCGCTGGAGCGCGCCGCCGGAGTCGCGGTACTGGCCCGGGTAGGCGCCGTTGCCGGTGTCGCCGACGGCGGGCAGGATGCCGCCGACCGCGACGGTGGGGGTGCGCAGGTCGGTGACGTCGGTGCTCCAGTTGATGCCGCCCTTGCCCGCGCTGATCCCGGCGCGGACCAGGACCTGGTAGAGCGGCAGCCCGATGGCCGGGGCGGCGGGCGGCTGCGGGTTGGCGTCCGGTGTGCCCTTGACGATCTCCAGGGTGGCCGTGGACTGCTGGGTGCCACCGGAGGCGCCGGTGTCGTACAGCGCGTCGTAGATCTTCAGCACGACCAGGTCGATACGGGGGTTGTCCTCGCCGTCGGCGAAGGCCAGGGGGGCCGGTTCGGGCAGCGTGACCGGGTAGGCGCCCTGGGTGGCACCGGCCGCGACGATGGCCCGGCCCTCGTGCACGGTGGCCTGCATGGTGCCGGCGGTGCCGTCCAGCCAGAAGCCGGACAGCCGGTTGAGACCGTCGTACGACCCGGGGAGGATGCCGGAGCGGACTTCGAGCGGGTTGGCCGGGGTGGTCGCCCCGATCTGGGTCAGTCGGGTGTCCTCGCGGGTCTGGCCGGTCTCGGCGACCCAGGAGCTGCGGAGGTTCATCTGGCGGTCTCCCGTGTTCTCGTGGCTGGGGTACTGGCGGTCGCGGGCCTCACCACTCCGCCGAGCGCCAGCGGACGGTGAGACGGGCGCCCGTGTCATGGCTGTCGGGGCGGAACGCGAGGCCGGCGCGGCCCGGTTCGAAGGCGAACAGCTCCTCGGGGCTGCTGTCGGCGGCCGCGGTGTGCCGGCGGGAGGCGGTGGCGTTGAGGGTGACGGTGCCCTCCGCGGTGTCCACGACCAGCTCGTCACCGGCGGCCAGGGCGATCTCGTAGCGCAGCCGCAGGCCCGAGGTCCGGTCGGTGACGGTCGGGTTGACGCACGGACCGGTGAAGGTGAGCACCGGGTGGGTGGGGGCCGAGCCGTTGTTGTCGGCGTCCACGTCTCCGGTGGAGGTCGCCTGCCCCCAGTACAGCGGCCAGGTCAGCGGCCAGGTCAGCCCGCTCTCCGGCTGCGGGGGACCGGTGACGGCGGTCTGCTCGTCCATCGTGTACCGGCGCGGGTCGGTGGCGTACCACTGCACGGTCGCCTTGGAGACGCCCTGGGTGGTGTACGTCCGGTCGGCGGCCAGCACCCGCTGGCTGACCCGCGCCCGGACGGCCAGCGTCTCGCCGTGCAGCCGCACCGCGAGCCAGCGTTCGTCGTCGCCGAGCAGCAGCGCCTGGCGCAGGACGCGCATGGCGGCGAGCGAGGAGGCGGTGTCGTCCTGCGGCGGCAGGGTCCACACCGTGGCGCCGACCTTGCGGGGCTTGGCGTAGCGGGCGCCCGGCCAGGCGCCGTGCGCGGTGGGGTGGTCGGCGTCGGTGGTGTCGTAGTCGGGCAGGTCCTCCCAGCCGGTGAGCCCGCCGCTGTCGATCTCGTACGGCGTACCGGGGCCCATCAGAAGTCCGGCCCACTGCATCTGCCCGTCGAGGGTGATGAGTGAGCCGGGTGGGACGTCGTCGGTGTATGCGGTTGTGGTCAGGTCGGCCATCGGGCCTTCACCTCATTCGGCGGTCGTCATGAGCAGGCGTGGGCGGAGGCCAGGAAGAGCAGGTCCTGCGCGGTGCCGTAGGCGCCGGCGCCGTGGCTCTCGTGGAACTCCTTGACGCGGTAGCGGGCTTGGGCGGTGGTCCGGTGCCGGGCGGCGAGCGCGCGCCGGCGGTCGAGGGCGGTCAGCGGCAGCACCCTTCCCGCGCGGGCGTGCGTGCCGGGAACGACGACGCCGCCCTGCGCGAGCATCGGGATCTTGTCCAGGTGTACGCCGAACTTCTTGCCGAGGAAGCTGAAGCTGAGGTGGTTGAGCCCGTCGATGACCCAGTTCGCGAAGGCGACGAGCCCCTGGATCGGTCCCTTGACGACCCCGGCGACGGTCTGCGCCCCGGTGGTGACGAACTGCCCCATGCCGCGCAGGGTCCCGGTGACGGCGTCCTTGACCCGTTGGAACATCCGGGGGACGTCCTTGGTGATCCAGTCCAGCACCGGCCGCACCACGTCCTTGAGTCCGTGCCAGACCGCGGACACCCTGCCGCCGAGGGCTCGGGTGTCGCCGGTGGTGAGGGCCTTGAGGACGGCGAACCCGGTGCCGACCAGGGCGCCGAGGACGGTGAGCACGCCGCGGATGACGGTGAGGTACCCCTTCAGGTACGTGCCCACCACCGTCGCGACGACCTTGAGCACCGGTACGAGGACGGTCAGCACCGACTCCACGTACTTCAGTACCAGCGTGGCCAGTTGCTCCATCAGCTTCTGCCCGGTCTCGGAGTTCATCGCGAGGTCCAGCAGCCAGCCGGCGACGGGGAGGAGGATGCCGGTGAGGAAGCCGACGGGGTTGGCGCGGGTGATCAGGTTGACGGCGAGCATGATGCCGGAGCCGATGGTCATGGCGGTGCCGAACTTGTCCAGCAGCCCACCGAGCACACCGGAGGCGTCGAGCAGCGCTCCGACGACGGCGAAGACCCCGCCGAGCCCCGCGCCGAGCTTGCCGAGCGACTTCCCCGCGCTCTTCGCCCTGCCTCCCGCGGACCTGATGCGGGACCCGGCGGTGGTGGCGGTGCGGCCGGCCTTGGTGACGGAACGGGCGGCGGTGTCCGCGCTCGACTTGATCCGCTGGACGGCGGTGGCGCTCTGCCGGGCCGGCGTCCCGACCCGGTCGAGGTCCGTGGCCGCCGTCTTGACGCGGTCGGTGAGGGCGCGCGCGCCGGCCCTGGCCTGGTCGGACTTGCCACGGAAGGAACGCAGGACGGGCAGGGCCCCCTTGAACGGGTTCCGTACGACCGCGCTGCTCATCCGCGCGCCTTCGCCAGGAACATCAGCGCGTCCGCGGTCCGCTGCGGGCTGCTGTTCTCGGCGGCGTAGTAGTGCTCGATGTGCAGCGCCCCGCCGTCGGGCCCGGAGGCACCGCCGGGCGCCCGGCCCCGCGCGGCGGCCCGGCGCAGCAGCAGGTCGAGCTTGCTCAGCGGCAGCACGGCCTCCGCCTCACCGGCCTCGGCGAGGATCGCGGGCACGCCGCCGGAGACCGGCATGACGACACCGCCGGTGGCGAGGGCCGGGATGTGCGGGAGGCTGACGCCGAAGGTCTTGCCGCCGACCATCGGGACCCAGCCCGGGATGGACACGTGGATGCCGTTGAGGGCGCTGATGGCGCGGTTGATGATGCCGATGACACCGTTGATGGGGCCGGTGACCGCGCTCTTGATGCCGTTGAAGGCGCCGCTCGCGATGCCCTTGAGGCCGCCCCAGATGCTGGACAGCCGGTCCTTGACGGCCTTGAAGGCGCTCGGGATCGCGGACTTGATCCAGCCGACGACCGGCGAGATGACGGCCTTGATGCCGTTCCAGGCGCCGGAGACGACCGACTTGATCGCCTTCAGCGCGCCGCCGATGACCGACTTCCAGGTGTTGACGGCGGACCGGATGACGCTCGCGATGGCCTTGAAGATGGACGAGACCGTCGACTTGACGCCGGTCCAGACGGACTTGATCAGCTTGCCGGCACTCTTCATGATCGGCCCGATGGCCTTCATGACGCTGCTGATCACGGTCTTGATGACGGTGAAGGCCTGTTTCATGACCTTCTGCATCGTCTTCGAGTTGGTCACCATGTCGATGACCTTGTCGATGAGCGGCTGGAGCAGCTGCATGAGCAGGCCGAAGAAGTTGCCCTTCATCGACTTGTTCATCTTGTCCTGGCCCTTGGCCGCCTTGCTCGCCCCGGACTCGTACTTCCCGAGGTTCTTGCCGGCGCCGGACCCGGTCTTGCCTGCCTTGCCGAGGGACTTCTCGGCCGTGTCCGACGCGGACTTGAGGCCCTTCAGCTCCTTCTCGGCGCTCTGCGAAGCCGACTTGAGGTCCTTGAGCTGACCGGCGCCCTTCTGGCCGGCGCTGCCGATTCCCTTGGCCGACGCAGCCGCGCCGGACGCCTTGGACTTGAAGTCCTCCAGAGACCCGGACGCCTTCTTCAACGAGCTGACGAGGCTCATGACGCACCTCCTTCGAAAAGGGTGAAACGGTCAGGCAATGGCGTTTGCGGCGTTGGTGGCGGAGGTCGCCAGGTCCCGGAACATCTTCCGTACGTTCTCCGCGTTCCGGTTGAGTTCCTTGGCGGCGTCGGATATGTCACGGAGAGTTCGGGGCTTGGGAAGCTTGTCGTGATCGAAGGGCTCCAGTTTCGTGTGGAGTTCCCCGATGGCCGTGGCCACTTCCCTGATGTCCTCCGCGGGGTTCGGTTCAAGTTTTTCCTTCAGTTTCCCGACCGCCGTGGTGATCTTGTTTATGGCGCTCGGGGATTTCATCTCCCGGATCTTCGTGTTGAAGGAATGGATTTTCGGGGGAAGCCCGCTGAGGGCCGTTTTGAGGTCATTCAGCTGCCGTGGCGTGGCGCCGTCCAGGTTGACGGAGAGACTGTTGTTGGCTTCCGCGTCCGCGCGTGTCTGCTGCCTGGGCAGCCCATTGTCGCCGAGGGTCCAGATCTTGCCGGTGAACTTCTCCCACACCCAGTTGAGGATATTCCCCATGTTGAACAGCTTGTCCTTGAGGAAGGCGATGCCGGCGGCGACTCCGGCGATGGCCAGGGTCAGCGGGTTCAGCTGCTTGAAGGCGTCGAAAAGATCCTTCAGTCCGATCGCCTCGGCGAAAGCCTCCCACGGTTTCTTCTGCTCGTCGGGGCCGCCCTTGATCGCATTGATGATGTCCTGCTTGTCGGTCTTGGTGAGAGCGCCGGCATTCTTTACGTGTGTGTTCAGTGTCGTGTTTACCGTGCCGATGTCCTTCTTGAGGTCCGCAATTTTCTGCAGGACCTGGGGATCCGAATCACAGGCCATTTTTGCCTCGCTTCATGGATGCCGGGTATTGACTTCGCCGCTCGGCGGCCACTAGGTTGCCCATTCTGATGCTCTTCGCTTTTTCAGGGGGGATTCACGAATGGGGAAGCCGGGCGGCGTGGTAGACCTTTTGGGGCTCTTGTTCATGATTTTGGGTTTCATGGGCGTGCTGATCCAATTGACCAGCTTTGCGACCTACCGGCGCCTGCGGATCCTGGAGCGTTCCGGTACCGAGGGCGAGGCCGTGGTCGTACGTCATGACCGCATGGACGGACTGCACCGCGTCTACTTGCGGGTCCGTCTGCCCGAGGGAGGCGAGGGGCGGGAATTCTACGAGCGGCATCGCGAGCTGATCGGCGGGCCCGGCACGGTCGTCCCCGTCGTCTACGACCGCAGGAAGCCCAGCCGGGCGAAGACCGGGAGCCGAGAGGACTACGACTATCGCGCCGAGCGTCTCGCCGTTTATCTGCTCGGCTGCGGCGGACTGGTCCTCTTCGTCGCGGGATTCGTGATGGTGTGCCTGGTCCGCCCCTGGTGACGGCCGGGTGACACCGCTTCGCCGCGGGAGGAGCCGCGAGCCGCCCGGGGGAGGGGGCGGGGTGGCTCGGAGCCGTGAGGGGCTACGCGGTCTCTTCGGCCGGCTGAGGGCCGAACGGTAGGGGTGAGGGCGGTGGCGCGAGTGATGGCACCGGCCGGGAGAGCCGTGAGGAAGCCGTCGGCATGGATGCCGGGGCCCGGCTTGGGGCCGAGCCAGGAGACCGGGAACCGGATCGGGGGTGTCCTGGAGGACGCCGACCGCGGCGAGGGCCGGTAGCGGGCCGGCGGGCCGCCCGTTCCGTGGTCGTGCGGGCGTGGCGCCCGACGCCGCAGGGGGTTACGGCCGTCCCGGCAGCCCCCGGGTCTCGGCCAGCGCGTCCGACCAGCCGGCCGCGTACGCCCGGGACTCCCGCGCGAGCAACTCCTCGTAGAGCCGGTCCAGCAGGGCCTCCGGGTTCGGGGCGGGGGAGTGCAGCAGGGTGGCGAGGCGGGCGTAGGTGTCGCTCGACTGCTCCGGGAGGTTGCTGGTGCCAGTCGCCATGTCGTCCTGCTTTCCGGTCTGTCCGCTGGGTCCTGCCGTGGTGCGTGCGGCGCTTCTCCGTGGCGTTCGAAGCGTGCTGTTCGAACTAGTGTACGAGTAATTCCCTCGGGTCGTTCGGTGTTTGGCCGGGACCTTGCGCCCGCCGCGTGGACCCGACCTGCGGTGACGCAGGGGGGTCGGGCGGGATGCGCGGCAAAGCCGTGGAGTAGGATCCGGCCGTTCCTCCCATCGGTGAAGCAACGGTGAACGTTTTGGTCCCACAAGGGACCTGAGGGGCGATCAGACGACGGCGGACGGCGCAGGGGCAGCCGTTCTCGCGCGGGGGGCGCGATGGGGCAGGGACGAGGGCAGGGCCTACGGGGTGGACGGGGACGCGAGCGGTACGCGGCAACGGCACATGATCGATTGGCTGGAACAGGCCCCTGATCTGCCCCACCTCATCGCCCGCGTCTCCGAGCTCGTCCTCAGCCTCGGCCACGCGCCCGAGGACCTCGTGGTCATCCCGCGCGCCGAACTCGACCGGCGCGAGCTGGCCGCGTACAGCGCCGGCTGGGCCGATGTCGTCGACGAGGAACTCCCCGCCGTACGGCAGGCGTACGAACAGCGGATCACCGCCGCCTACCTCCAGGGCCAGGAGGACGCCCGCACCGGCCGCCGTCCGCGCCGTGCCCGCCGGACCGAGGGCGAGGGGGGCGGCGGAGAGGTCATACCGCTGCCGTACGTCCGACTTCTCGTCCCCCCGGACGAGTTGACACGCGTCGAACAGCGTGGCGAACGGGAGCGGACGGTCGCGGGCGGTGCGCCGGCGCCTGGTGCGGAGGGCGAGAACGCCGCGGACGACCCGGAGCCGGCCGCCGAGGGGAGCGACGCGGTCGAACCGGTGGCCGACCCCGGCTCCGCCGCCGACATCCTGCTGTCCGCCCGTGAGTTGCGGGAGCGCAGGCCGGCCGACTCCGAACGCCGCCCGGTGCTCCGCCGCAACGGCCGCCCCAGTGTGCCCCCACTGGCCCGCCAGAGCGACGCCGGCCGTGACAGGTCCCGCCGCGCGGACCCGAAGGACGCGCCGCCCGGCCGCGACGAGGACCGTCCCCGCCTCTCCGACCGCGCCCGCGCCCTCGCCGACGAACTGGAGGGCCGGGTCCCCCCGGCCCGCCGACGTGACGACCAGCAGGGGCCGCCGGTACGGAGGTGAGGGAGCGGGGGGAATCGCATCCCTCCCCTCTCAGCCGAAGAAATGCGCCAGTTGAGAGGGCGAGGGCGGCGGTCCGTCCGACGCGGCCGAGGACGGGGCCCCGGCCACCGTTCCCGGCTCGTCGGCCGTTCCGTCCTCCTCCGCGTCCCGGTGCTCGGGTCGCGGCACCGGCGCCGGCGCGTCCGGCTGCTCGCCCTCGTCGGAGTTGACGCAGGCGAACATCCAGTTGGCGGCGGCGAGATGATCCACGGCCGCCGCCAGCAGATGGTCCGTCACCGACCAGTCCGCGGACTCGCCGTGGAGTTCCCGGTTGAGGGCGCTGTCCCGCGGGAGGTGCTTGACCAGCACCGCGAGCCGCCGGGCGGAGAGGCGGTCGCGGTGCCAGTCGAGCAGGTCGATGCCGTAGTAGCGGAGCAGATCGGCTTCGAGGGCCTCGGCGTGTTCGTCGACGAACCCGACGAGGCTCAGTCTTCCCCCAGGCCGAGCCCGGTCTCCTTGCCGTAGGCCTCCAGGATGGCGGCGATGTCCTGCATGGTGACCTCGTGCTGCTCGAAGCGGGCGAACTGCTTCTCGCCCATCAGCAGCCGCAGCAGCCCGTCGACGTCGTTGTCGTCGAGCTTGCGCAGCGCCTTCGCGGTGGCGCGGCTCAGCTCGGTGGGCAGGGTGTAGTTCTCGCCGTCCAGGTCGAACGACCAGGTACGGCCGAGGGCTTCGAGGCGCTGGGCGCGGGCGGCGTTGACGTCGAAACGAGCCATGGTGACGGGTGCTCCTTGGGTCCGCGGGACAGGGGAATGAGGGCAAAGGGAACAAAGAGAACAAGGAGGGTGGGGGAGAGGGAAGCGGCGCCCGCGCGACCCGCGTCACCTCGGCACCGAAGGACGACAGCTGGTCCACCATGCCGTTGACGGGTCGCCCAGGCCCTGGTGATGGGCGCCGCC
>NZ_JBSFLI010000042.1:0-59359 GCF_053598955.1 Streptomyces sp. NPDC001056
ATCTGGCGTTGACTTTTGGCACGCTGTTGAGTTCTCAAGGAACGGTCGCTTCCTTTGTACTCACCCTCTCGGGCTTTCCTCCGGGCTTCCCTTCGATGTTTCCGACTCTATCAGATCTTTTCTCGATCCGATTTCCTCGGCGCTTTCCAGGTTTTCGCTTTCGCGTTTCCCTTTCCGGCGGTTCCGACTTTATCAGAAGCTCTGAGTCGGTTTCCCACCCGGTCCGGGGCACCATGTCCAACGCGTGAAGTGTCGGGGTTCCCACCGGGCGAGGTCGTAAACGTACTGGAGCGGGGCGGCCCGATGCAAATCGAGGCGCCCCGCTCCGGGTCCGAGTCGACGGGACGTCAGACCTCCACGACCACGGGCAGGATCATCGGCCTGCGGCGGTAGTTGTCCGAGACCCACTTGCCGAGCGTGCGGCGGATCAACTGCTGGAGCTGGTGGGGCTCCACGACACCGTCCTGGGCGGACCGCTCCAGGGCCGCGTCGATCTTCGGGACGACATCGACGAAGGCCCCGTCCTCGATACCCGAGCCGCGGGCCTGGATGTGCGGGCCACCGGTGATCTTGCCCGTGGAGGAGTCCACGACCACGAAGACCGAGATGATGCCCTCGTCACCGAGGATCTTGCGGTCCTTGAGCGCGGGCTCACCCACGTCGCCAACGGAGAGCCCGTCGACGTAGACGTAGCCGGCCTGGACCTTGCCGGAGATCTTGGCCTTGCCCTCGACCAGGTCCACCGCCACGCCGTCCTCGGCGATGACGATCCGGTCGTGCGGGACACCCGTGAGCGCGCCCAGCTCGGCGTTGGCGCGCAGGTGGCGCCACTCGCCGTGCACCGGCATCAGGTTCTTCGGGCGGCAGATGTTGTAGAAGTACAGCAGCTCGCCCGCGGAGGCGTGACCGGAGACGTGCACCTTGGCGTTGCCCTTGTGGACGACGTTGGCGCCCCAGCGGGTCAGACCGTTGATCACGCGGTAGACCGCGTTCTCGTTCCCGGGGATCAGCGACGAGGCCAGGATGACCGTGTCGCCGTCGACGATGCGGATCTGGTGGTCGCGGTTGGCCATCCGGGACAGCGCCGCCATCGGCTCGCCCTGGGAGCCCGTGCACACGAGGACCACCTCGTGGTCGGGCAGGTCGTCCAGCGTCTTCACGTCGACCACCAGGCCCGGCGGGACCTTCAGGTAGCCGAGGTCACGGGCGATGCCCATGTTGCGGACCATGGAGCGACCGACGAAGGCGACCCGGCGGCCGTACTCGTGCGCGGCGTCCAGGATCTGCTGGATGCGGTGGACGTGGCTGGCGAAGCTGGCCACGATGATCCGCTTGCGGGCGCCGGCGAAGACCTGGCGCAGCACGTTGGAGATGTCCCGCTCGTGCGGGGTGAACCCGGGGACCTCGGCGTTCGTGGAGTCGGTCAGCAGGAGGTCGATGCCCTCCTCGCTGAGCCGCGCGAACGCGTGCAGGTCGGTGAGGCGGTTGTCCAGCGGGAGCTGGTCCATCTTGAAGTCGCCGGTGTGCACCACCATGCCCGCGGGGGTGCGGATGGCGACGGCCAGGGCGTCGGGGATGGAGTGGTTGACGGCGATGAACTCGCAGTCGAAGGGGCCGATGCGCTCGCGGTTGCCCTCGGCCACCTCCAGCGTGTACGGCCGGATGCGGTGCTCCTGGAGCTTGGCCTCGATCAGCGCGAGGGTCAGCTTGGAGCCGATCAGCGGGATGTCCGGCTTCTCGCGGAGCAGGAAGGGCACACCGCCGATGTGGTCCTCGTGGCCATGGGTGAGGACGATGCCCTCGATGTCGTCGAGGCGGTCCCGGATGGACGTGAAGTCCGGCAGGATCAGGTCGATTCCGGGCTGCTCCTCCTCGGGGAAGAGCACTCCGCAGTCGACGATCAGCAGACGGCCGCCGTACTCGAAGACCGTCATGTTCCGGCCGATCTCGCCGAGACCGCCGAGCGGGGTGACCCGGAGGCCGCCCTCGGGGAGCGGCGGGGGCGGGCCGAGTTCAGGGTGCGGATGACTCAAAAGACTCTCCTCAACCACACGCGCCACGTACCGGTACGGCACGTGGCGCGCATGACGTTCGTGCGAAGCAGTTGTCGTTGTGATACGGGCACCGGTGGCCCGTGCGGGTATGCGGTTGTGTCTTCAGTTGTGAAGCCCGGGGAGCTTCTGGACCGCGAGGGCCCGGGTGGTGCTGAAGTCTGTTGCTAGAGCTGTACCCCGCCGGCGGCAAGATCGATCTTGAGCTGGGCGATCTCCTCGGGCGAGCACTCGACCATGGGCGAGCGCAGCGGGCCGCCGGGCAGTCCGAGCAGGTCGAGCGCGGCCTTGGTGGTCATGACGCCCTGGGTGCGGAACATGCCGGTGTAGACCGGGAGCAGCTTCTGGTGGATCTCGGTGGCCTTGACGACGTCGCCGGAGGTGTAGGCGTCGATCAGGGCGCGCAGGTCGGGGGTGACCAGGTGGCCGACGACCGAGACGAAGCCGACCGCGCCCACGGACAGCAGGGGCAGGTTCAGCATGTCGTCGCCGGAGTACCAGGCGAGGCCGGACTGGGCGATGGCCCAGCTGGCGCGGCCGAGGTCGCCCTTGGCGTCCTTGTTGGCGACGATCCGGGGGTGCTCGGCGAGCCGGACGAGCGTCTCCGTGTTGATCGGGACGCCGCTGCGGCCGGGGATGTCGTAGAGCATGTTCGGCAGGCCCGTCGCGTCGGCGACGGCCGTGAAGTGCCGGTACAGGCCCTCCTGCGGGGGCTTGTTGTAGTACGGCGTGACGACCAGGAGCCCGTGGGCACCGACACGCTCGGCCTCGCGGGCCAGCTCGATGCTGTGGTGGGTGTCGTTGGTGCCGACGCCGGCCACGACATGGGCGCGGTCGCCGACCGCTTCCAGGACGGCTCGTACCAGGTTCGATTTCTCCGCGTCGCTGGTGGTGGGGGACTCGCCGGTGGTGCCGTTGACGATCAGGCCGTCGTTGCCTGCGTCCACCAGGTGGGCGGCGAGCCGCTGCGCGCCGTCGAGGTCGAGTGCGCCGTCCGCCGTGAAGGGCGTGACCATGGCGGTGAGGACCCGCCCGAAGGGGGTCTGCGGAGTCGAGGTCGGAGCCATGGGTAACACGCTACTCGGTGCTCCGTGCGCGGTCTGCCCGTGGGGTATCGGGTAAGTCCGGACAAAGATGGAACCCGGCACTGCCTGCTCGGGGGTTCAAGCAGTGCCGGGTCCGTTTGATCAGGCTAGATGAACTTCTCTAAATGCCGCAATACGGACACTTCAGGAGGCTGACCCGTACATCCGTTCCGTGCGGCCCGACGACGCGCGACAGGGCCTCGTCAGGGGGCCACGCGGCCGTTCGCGTTGTACGCGGCGTACGTCAGCGGCATGAGCTTCGCCCACTCCGCCTCCATCTTCTCGCCCACCATCTCGATCTCCCGCTGCGGGAAGGACGGCACCCTGGCCAGCTCGTGCTGGGTGCGCAGGCCGAGGAAGTGCATCAGGGAGCGCGCGTTGCAGGTGGCGTACATCGAGGAGTACAGGCCGACGGGAAGCACCGAGCGGGCCACCTCGCGGGCGACGCCCTCGGCGAGGAGCTGCTGGTAGGCGGCGTACGACTGCTCGTACGACTCCTCCAGGGTGCCCTTGACCGCGGCGTGCTGCTCCGGGGTGCCCTCGACGAAGACGTACTTTCCGGGGCGCCCCTGCTGGACGAGCTTGCGGGAGGTGTCGGGGACGTAGAAGACGGGCTCCAGCTCGCGGTAGCGGCCGGACTCCTCGTTGTACGACCAGCCCACGCGGTGCCGCATGAACTCGCGGAAGACGAAGATCGGGGCGCTGATGAAGAAGGTCATCGAGTTGTGCTCGAACGGGCTGCCGTGCCGGTCGCGCATCAGGTAGTTGATCAGGCCCTTGGAGCGCTCGGGGTCCTTCTTCAGCTCGTCCAGGGACTGCTCGCCGGCGGTGGAGACGCGGGCGGCGAAGAGGACGTCGGCGTCCGAAGCGCTGGACTTGACCAGCTCGACGGTGACATCGCTGCGGAACGTGAGCGACTCGGGGGTGGTCACGGGGCTTGGGGTCCTTCCCATCACTTCGGTGGTTCGCGCCCACCTTACGGGGGCACCCGCCGGGGCCGGAGCAGGACCTCACCCCAAGAGAACGCACCGACGATTTTTTCTGACATGGGCACCTTTTGCGGTACTCGATCGTCTGTACCGGTGAGACCTGCACGTTCGACCCCGAACCGGGAAAGGAGTAGCACCGCGATGTCCCGTCGGCGCGAGCCCGTACCTTTCGCCTTCCTCGCCGAGGCCGAGACGTTCCGCAGCAATGTGACTCCCCCGCCGCGGCAGCGGGGGTCCTTCGGCGAGACAGCCGGCCGCTGGCTGCTGGGTCTGACCGTCGTGGCCGGGCTGGTGGGCGCGCTGATCATCGGCATGCCGGCGCTGTCCACGCCGTCCGATCCGCCGGTTCCGCAGTCCCAGGCGTCCCAGGGGCGCTGACCCTTACGGCGGCTCCGGGCTGGTGAGCGGGCAGGCGGCCGGATAGCCTCACCGGGCACAGCCCCCGCGAGCACCGAGTGAGGAACCGCCGTGCCCCTGCCCTTCCTGACGGCCGACCGTACCTTCGAGGCGGCCTCCGAGAGCGCACTGCCGTACGACGACCGGAACCGCTGGCGGCGTCCCTACCGTCCCGGTCCCTGGCGGGTGGGCGTGGCGGCACTGGTGCTGATGGTCGCGTCGTTCGTGCTGTTCGCGGCGGTCCTCATCGCGTTGACCGGGTCGTCGTCGTCCGCGGGTGTCGTGCTCGGCATCGGTCTGGTGGTGATCGCCGGGGCCTTGCGGATGCTGCGGGTGGGGGTGTGGGTGAGCCCCCGGGGCGTACGGCAGGTCGGACTGCTGGTGACGCGGACGGTGCCGTGGGAGCGGGTCGTCTCCGTGCGGACGGTGCAGCAGCCGGTGCGGTGGCTGGGACTGCCGCGGACGGTGCAGGGGCAGGCGTTGGTGCTGGCCCGCAGGGACCGGGCGGCGGGGGATGCGACGGCGCTGCTCACGACCCACACGTTGGACTTTCTCGACCGGCCGGCGGCGTTCGACCGGGCGGCGGACGCGGTGGAGGCGTGGGCGGCGGAGCGCGGCCGCTGAGGCCGGCGAGGGCTGCTTGCCCGGCACCGTTCGCGTGCCGCACGAGTGCCCGGAGCAAAAGCGCCCCCCAAGAGGCGCGGAACGGCGCGACGATCCACGACGCACCCGCAGGTACGAGGTCCGCCGGTGTCGCGCAGCGTTACGCGTCGGTCGGGATGCGGCCCGCATGCAGGGCGATGGCCCGTTGCATGGCCTTGCGGGCGCGGGGCGTGTCGCGGGCGTCGTGGTAGGCGACGGCCAGGCGGAACCAGCAGCGCCAGTCGTCCGGGGAGGACTCCGTCTCGGCCTTGCGCCTGGCGAAGACCTCGTCGGCGGAGTCGCGGTCGATGCGGCCGCCGGCCGTGCGGGTGAGCTCGTCCACGGGGAGGCCGCCCTCCGCGTCGAGCTCGGCGGCGAGCCGGTTGGCCCGGCGGACGAACTGGGTGTTCTTCCACAGGAACCACAGACCGATGACCGGCAGGATCAGCACCGCGATCCCGAAGGTGACGGTGAGAGCCGTACCGGTCTCTATGAGCAGCACGCCCCGGCTGCCGACCAGGACGAAGTAGAAGACCAGGACGGCGGCCGTGACAAGGTAGTTGATCTTCGCGCGCATGGCAGGGACTGTTCTCAGCTCAGGTCCAGGAAGTGTTCCAGGCCGAAGGTCAGGCCCGGAGTGGTCACCACGCGGCGCGCGCCGAGCAGGATGCCCGGCATGAAGCTGCTGTGGTGCAGGGAGTCGTGGCGGATGGTGAGGGTCTCGCCCTCGGCGCCGAGCAGCACCTCCTGGTGGGCCAGGAGACCGCGCAGCCGTACGGCGTGCACGGGGACGCCGTCCACGTCGGCGCCCCGGGCGCCGTCCAGCGCGGTGACCGTGGCATCCGGCGCGGGGGCGGTACCGGCCGCGCGGCGGGCCTCGGCGATGAGCTGTGCCGTGCGCGTGGCCGTACCCGACGGCGCGTCCACCTTGTTCGGGTGGTGCAGCTCGACGACCTCGACCGACTCGAAGTACGGCGCCGCGAGCTGTGCGAACTTCATCGTCAGCACGGCCCCGATGGAGAAGTTCGGGGCGATGAGCACCCCGGTGTGCGGGGACTGGTCGAGCCAGCCCTTCAGCTGCGCGAGGCGCTCGTCGGTCCAGCCGGTCGTCCCGACGACCGCGTGGATGCCGTGGCGCACGCAGAAGTCGAGGTTGCCCATGACCGAGGCGGGGGTGGTCAGTTCGACGGCGACCTGGGCGCCGGTCTCCGCCAGCGTCTCCAGCTTGTCGCCCCGGCCGAGGGCGGCCACCAGCTCCATGTCCTCGGCGGCCTCGACCGCCTTGACCGCCTCGGACCCGATCCGGCCCCTGGCCCCGAGGACCGCCACGCGCAGCTTGCTCATCTTCGCTTCCTTACCGATCCTTGCTGACTTACCGGCTCACCGGGCTGCCGGCTTGCCGATTTCCGATGACGGCGGGGGTCAGGCGACGGCGTCGTGCAGTCGCGCGGCCTGTTTGTCCTTCAGCGGGCCGATGACCGACAACGACGGGCGCCGCCCCAGGATGTCGCGGGCGACCGAACGGACGTCGTCCGGGGTGACCGCGGCTATCTTCGCCAGCATGTCGTCCACGGACATCTGCTCGCCCCAGCACAGCTCGCTCTTGCCGATGCGGTTCATCAGCGCGCCGGTGTCCTCCAGGCCGAGGACCGTGGAGCCACGCAACTGGCCGATGGCGCGGGCGATCTCGTCGTCGGTCAACCCGTTGGCGGCGACCTGGTCGAGCTCGTCGCGGCAGATCCGCAGCACGTCGTGCACCTGGCTGGGACGGCAGCCGGCGTAGACGCCGAACAGGCCGCAGTCGGCGAAACCCGAGGTGTACGAGTACACGCTGTAGGCCAGGCCGCGCTTCTCCCGGACCTCCTGGAAGAGCCGCGAGGACATGCCGCCGCCGAGGGCGGTGTTGAGGACGCCCATGGCCCAGCGGCGGTCGTCGGTGCGGGCGAGGCCCGGCATGCCGAGGACGACATGGGCCTGCTCGGTCTTGCGGCCGAGCAGTTCGACCTTGCCGAAGGTGCGGATCGTGCGGCTGCCGTCGCGCGGGGCGATGGGCCGTGCGGCCGGGTCCTTCAGCGCGCCCGCCTTCTCGAAGGCCGCGCGGACCTGTCGTACGACCTTGTTGTGGTCGATGTTGCCGGCGCAGGCGACCACGAGGTGGGTCGGGTCGTAGTGCTTCCGGTAGAAGCGGCGGATGCGGTCGGCGGTCAGGGCGTTGACGGTGTCCACGGTGCCGAGGACGGGGCGGCCGAGGGCGTTGTCGCCGAACATCGTGTGCGCGAAGAGGTCGTGCACACAGTCGCCGGGGTCGTCCTCGGTCATCGCGATCTCCTCAAGGATCGCGCCGCGTTCGACGTCGACGTCCTCCTCGACGATGAGCGAGCCGGTCAGCATGTCGCAGACCACGTCGATGGCCAGCGGCAGGTCCGTGTCGAGCACGCGTGCGTAGTAGCACGTGTACTCCTTGGCCGTGAACGCGTTCATCTCGCCGCCGACGGCGTCGATCGCGGCGGAGATGTCCAGCGCGGAACGGCGCTCGGTGCCCTTGAAGAGCAGGTGCTCCAGGTAGTGCGTGGCGCCGTTCAGGGACGGGGTCTCGTCACGGGAGCCGACGTGCGCCCAGATGCCGAAGGTCGCGGAGCGGACCGAGGGCAGGGTCTCGGTGACGACGCGCAGGCCCCCGGGGAGGGTGGTCTTGCGGACGGTACCGATGCCGCCGGTGCCCTGGATGAGGGTTTGGGTACGGGCGACGGCCCGCGCCTCCGAAGAGGAGCGGGCCGTCACCTTCGAGCCACGGGACGTCACTTCTCGGCGTCGTCCTTCGCCTCGTCGCCGTCCTCGCCCTCGATCACCGGGATGAGGGAGAGCTTGCCGCGCGAGTCGATCTCGGCGATCTCGACCTGGACCTTCTGGCCCACGCCGAGCACGTCCTCGACGTTCTCCACGCGCTTGCCGCCGGCCAGCTTGCGGATCTGCGAGATGTGCAGCAGACCGTCCTTGCCGGGCAGCAGGGAGACGAACGCACCGAAGGTGGTGGTCTTGACGACCGTACCCAGGTAGCGCTCGCCGACCTCGGGCATCGTCGGGTTGGCGATGCCGTTGATCGTGGCGCGGGCGGCCTCCGCCGAGGGACCGTCGGCGGCACCGATGTAGATCGTGCCGTCGTCCTCGATGGTGATCTCGGCGCCCGTGTCCTCCTGGATCTGGTTGATCATCTTGCCCTTGGGGCCGATGACCTCACCGATCTTGTCGACCGGGATCTTGACGGTGATGATCCGCGGAGCGTTCGGGGACATCTCGTCGGGCCGGTCGATGGCCTCCATCATCACGTCGAGGATGTGGAGACGCGCGTCGCGGGCCTGCTTGAGGGCCGCGGCCAGGACGGAGGCCGGGATGCCGTCCAGCTTGGTGTCGAGCTGGAGGGCGGTCACGAACTCCTTGGTGCCGGCGACCTTGAAGTCCATGTCGCCGAAGGCGTCCTCCGCACCGAGGATGTCGGTGAGGGTGACGTAGTGCGTCTCGCCGTCGATCTCCTGGGAGATCAGACCCATGGCGATACCGGCGACCGGGGCCTTCAGCGGCACACCGGCGTTCAGCAGCGACATGGTCGAGGCGCAGACCGAGCCCATGGACGTCGAGCCGTTGGAGCCGAGGGCCTCGGACACCTGGCGGATCGCGTAGGGGAACTCCTCGCGCGCGGGCAGCACCGGCACGAGCGCGCGCTCGGCGAGGGCGCCGTGGCCGATCTCGCGGCGCTTCGGGGAGCCGACGCGGCCGGTCTCGCCGGTGGAGTACGGCGGGAAGTTGTAGTTGTGCATGTAGCGCTTGCGGGTCACCGGGGAGAGGGTGTCCAGCTGCTGCTCCATGCGGAGCATGTTCAGGGTGGTGACGCCCAGGATCTGGGTCTCGCCACGCTCGAACAGAGCGGAGCCGTGCACCCGCGGGATGGCCTCGACCTCGGCGGCCAGGGTGCGGATGTCGGTGACACCGCGGCCGTCGATGCGCTTCTTCTCCTTGATGACGCGCTCACGGACCAGGGTCTTGGTCAGCGAGCGGTACGCGGCGGAGATCTCCTTCTCGCGGCCCTCGAACTCCGGGAGCAGCTTCTCGGCGGCCAGACCCTTGACGCGGTCCAGCTCGGCCTCGCGCTCCTGCTTGCCGGCGATGGTGAGCGCCTGGGCGAGCTCGGGCTTGACCGCGGCGGTCAGGGCCTCCAGGACGTCGTCCTGGTAGTCCAGGAAGATCGGGAACTCGCCGGTGGGCTTGGCGGCCTTGGCGGCGAGGTCGGCCTGGGCGCGGCACAGGACCTTGATGAACGGCTTCGCGGCCTCAAGACCGGCGGCGACGACCTCCTCGGTCGGCGCCTCGACGCCGCCCTCGACCAGCTTGATGGTCTTCTCGGTGGCCTCGGCCTCGACCATCATGATCGCGACGTCGCCGTCCTCCAGGACGCGGCCCGCGACCACCATGTCGAAGACGGCGTCCTCAAGCTCGGTGTGCGTCGGGAAGGCGACCCACTGGCCGCGGATCAGCGCGACGCGGACGCCGCCGATCGGGCCGGAGAAGGGCAGGCCGGCCAGCTGGGTGGACGCGGACGCGGCGTTGATCGCGACGACGTCGTACAGGTGGTCGGGGTTGAGCGCCATGACGGTGCAGACGACCTGGATCTCGTTGCGCAGGCCCTTCTTGAAGGACGGGCGCAGCGGGCGGTCGATCAGGCGGCAGGTGAGGATGGCGTCCTCGGAGGGACGGCCCTCACGGCGGAAGAAGCTGCCGGGGATCTTGCCGGCGGCGTACATCCGCTCCTCGACGTCCACCGTGAGGGGGAAGAAGTCGAGCTGGTCCTTGGGGTTCTTGGAGGCGGTGGTGGCCGACAGCACCATGGTGTCGTCGTCCAGGTACGCCACGGCGGAGCCGGCGGCCTGCTTGGCCAGGCGGCCCGTCTCGAAGCGGATGGTACGGGTGCCGAAGGCGCCGTTGTCGATGACGGCCTCGGCGTAGTGGGTCTCGTTCTCCACTAGCGTTTTCTCCTCGTCTTCGTCCCTGGTCTGCCCGTGTGGCAGGGGGACGGTGGTGGAGAAGCGCGCCTGCGGTGCGGGCCGGTCTTCGATCGAAGCACCCGGGGCTCGCTTCCCCCCGGGGGCCACTACCGAGGACCGGCGGCGGCGTGGTGCGCTTCTCCTCGTTCTGTGTCGTGCGTCCTGCGTTCCTGCGTTGTGCTACCACACTACAAAGCGTGAGTGACACCGCGCACGTTTCCGCACGTACAGCAAAGGGAGCGGCCCCCGAGTCCTGCCGGGAACCGCTCCCCTCACGGCGTCCTTACTTGGCGCCGGCCGCACCGCGGCGGATGCCGAGGCGGTCGACCAGCGCACGGAAGCGCTGGATGTCCTTCTTCGCCAGGTACTGCAGCAGGCGACGGCGCTGACCGACCAGGATCAGCAGGCCACGACGGCTGTGGTGGTCGTGCTTGTGGGCCTTGAGGTGCTCGGTCAGGTCGGAGATCCGACGGGACAGCAGAGCGACCTGGACCTCGGGGGAGCCGGTGTCACCCTCCTTGGTACCGAACTCGCCGATGATCTGCTTCTTCGTAGCGGCGTCGAGCGACACGCGTACTCCTCATAGTCTGTTGAGGCCACCGAGTGCCCCCGGTCTGCATCTCGGGGGAGCTTCCGTGACTCGGAAGGCGGGGATCCGCTGCGCGCGGCCTCCAGGGCACGGGGCTCCGGGGGTGCGTACACGAACGGCCGTCACTCAGGGTACCAGGCGGTGGCGGGCCCGTTTCCCCCGGTCGGCGAACCCCTCCGGGGGGCGGCGCACGGCCACTAGGGTGACCCTCGGGACTGTACGTCACCGGGACCGTACGTTACGTCGGGAAGGGGTCGCCGCGAGATGGCGGAAACGGAAGCCGAGACCAGGGCACGCAAGGAACGCGAGCGCGACGAGCTGTACGCGCTCGACATCTCGGGCGTCGAGTGGCACTGCGCCCCGGGCACCGAGGAGCACGAGGAGCGCGTCGAGATCGCGTACCTCCCCGAAGGAGCCGTCGCGATGCGCTCCTCCCTCGACCCCGACACGGTGCTCCGCTACACGGAGGCGGAGTGGCGGGCGTTCGTGCTGGGGGCGCGGGACGGGGAGTTCGACCTGAAGCCCATGGCGCACAACGGCGGGCTGGACGTGCAGTAGCCATGGAGGAGGTGCGGCGCCTGGGGTGCCGCCCCTTCTCGTGTGGGAGAGGTCAGTGTCCGAGGCCGGCGGTGCCGACGCCGAAGATCGAAACGACCTCTCCCCCCTTGCGCGGGTCGTCGGACTCCAGCTGGTAAGGGGCGAAGAAGACGCGGCCCCGCTCGTACAGGATGAACGAGAACTCGGGGTCGTCCCCCACCTTCCCCCCGTATTTCACGTCGCCCTCCGGCAGGTGGAACAAGAGGTACGGGGTCTCCTTGCCGGTCCGCGGGTTCCAGTCGACCATCGCCGCCGGCTGCACCTCGTCCAGGCTGCTGCGGTAGATGATCAGGTCGTCACCGTTCATACGGACAGGGAGCACCGACTGGAACTGCCGCCCGGAGAACGTGGCGACGGCGGTGCCCTTCCTGACGTCGAATGCCGTGATGTGGTTCGTGGGCTTGAGGACGTCGTCCCCGTCCTTGCCCCTGACGAAGATCCGGTCGCGGCCGACCACGATGCCGGTGCACTTGTCGACGACACCGAAGTAGCCCAGGATCTCCGGGTCGCAGTAGGGCTCGTACTTCTTCAGCGAGATGGTGGCGAGGCGCTCGCCGTTCCCCGGGTCGAGGGTGATCAGGTCCGTGACCATGGTGTCCCCGGCCGCGACGGCGATCACGGGCGGGTCGGAGGACGGCAGGAAGACATCCTGGACGCCCTTGCTGACCGGATACCGCCACACGATCCGGCCCGTGCGCGGCTGGAGCTTCTCCACCCGGTAGGTGCTCTCGTCGTCCTCCTTGCAGACGACCAGGGCCAGCAACGCGCGGCCTCCGGCGTAGCCCGCGTCGTGGCACTGCGACGTGGCGAGGGTGGTGTTCCACAGCCGCCTGCCGCTGTCCATGTCGTACGCCGCCGAGCCCTGTCTCCAGGCGATGGCCACGATGCTCCTGGTCAGAGCGACGTTGGTGTTGGTGACGTAGGCGAAGTCGGCCGCCGGGATCTTCCGCTTCCACAGCTGCTTGCCGGTGTCGAGGTCGAGCATGAGCACCTGGTCGCAGATGCCGTGCGCCGGCTGGACGACGACCGCGGTCCGGCCGTCGACGGTGACGTCACGGCTGACGGCGCAGACGGAGCCGTCGAGGCGCAGGGTCCAGGCCGTGTTGTCGGTGTCGTTCGAGCCGCCGATCTTGTAGCCCGTGATCCGGTCGCCGACCGCCCGCGCGACGATCTTGCCCGTGGCCCACGTGCCGGGCGCATGCCGGGTGGCGCCCTTGGCGACCTCCTCCTCGTGCCTGACGACGGTCTCGCCCTCCGGGGAGACGGGCGCCTTCTCCCTGCTCGCGCGGTCGTCCCGCACGTCGTCCGGGGACTGCCGGATCGCCTCGGCGTCGGTCCGGCCCTTGCCGTCGCCGGACGAGTGGGACCAGAACAGCCCCGTGCCGGCGCAGAGCACGACCGCCACGGCCGCCGCGATGCCGCCCAGGAGACGGCGTCGGCGTCGGCTGCGCGACTGGTCGGCCGCGAGCGCGGACTGGGTGTACATGGACGGGGGCGGGCCGAAGCTCACGCTGGGGGATCCTTTTCTTCGCCGCCTCGCCGGGGGCGGGGGGCCGGCCGTGCCGGGCCTGGGGTCACTTGCTGGTCATCGCGCGGGCCGCCGCGTACACGTCGAACACGGCGAGCGCGAGCGGCACCAGCGTGAGGAGCACGAAGCCCTCGATGATCTCGAGGAAGCGGCCCCAGAACGGGCTCAGGCCCCGGCGCGGAACGATGAGCCCGAGGGCCGCCACGAGAGCCGCCCCGGCCGCGATCGCGGCGGCGAGCCAGACGGCGCGGATGTCGAGGCCGGAGCGGTCGCCGGTGAGCGCGTCGCGCAGGATGGACTGCGGCGGGTTGAGCGCCAGACCGAGGCCGAGCAGCACGAGCGAGCCGAGCCCGGCCGCCAGCAGCGGCGCGACCTGCCCGGTGTAGCGGAAGAGCTGGGCGCGCATCAGGAGCGCCACGGCCGTGGCGAGGGCGAGCAGTTGGGCCCAGATGTCGTCGGAGAAGCCGAGCACCGCGCAGGAGGCGAGAGCGGTCAGCGCGCAGCCGCCGACGAGCCCGACGAGGATCTCGTGCCCGCGGCGGGCCTGGGCCTCGATCCGCTTCATGTCGACCGGTTCCTGGACGACGGTCTCCGTGCCGTAGGCGCTGTTCTGGGCGGAGTTCGGCGGTTCGAAGCCGATGGGCAACCGGGCGAAACGCATGGACATACCCGGCAGGAAGGCCAGGCCGCCGACCGCGAGGGGGGCGCACAGGGCGGCGATGTCCTTGGGCGTCCAGTGCACGAGGATGGCCGTGAACACCGTGACCAGGCCGAGCGCGGACGCGAGGACGAAGGCGACGAACGGGGCGTCGCCGCCCGGCGTGCACAGGGTCAGGACGACCGAGGCGAGCAGAACGGCCGCGCAGGCGAGCAGGAACTGGAGCTTGCCGATGCCCTGACCGTGGGCGAGGGCGAGGAGGCCGGAGCCGGCCACACCGGCGTTGGGCAGGGCGCCGAGGCCCAGGGCGATCGCGGCGCCCCGGTCGTCGTAGACCCGGCCGCGGACGGCGGCGAAGACGACGAGGAGCACTCCGGCGACGCCCGCGAGGATGCCGGGCAGGCTGTGCATGTCGTGCCGGGGATCGGCCTGCCAGGTGACGAAGGCGAGCAGGGTGGACAGGACGCCCGCGCCGACGAGCCCCGCCGCGCGGGTGAGGTCGTCGCTCCACAGGGTGCGGTGCCGCGTCACCGAGGAGGCGACCGCCTCGGAGACGTCGTCGAAGACGGCCGGCGGCAGCGACTCGGAGAAGGGCCGCAGGATGAGCAGTTCACCGTCGAGAATCCGCTGGGCCGCGAAGGAGCGCGCGCTGTCGAGGACGGCGCCGTCCCGCCGCACGAGGTGGTAGCCGACCGGGGCGCCCTCCGCGGGGTCCTGCCGGGAGAGCCGGAGGATCTCCGGGTAGATGTCGGCGACCGGGATGTCGTCGGGCAGCGCCACGTCGATCCGGCTGTCGGGCGCGACGATCGTGACCCGGCAGAAACCGAGCCCCGACCCCGACCCCGTGCCGGGCACCGCTGCTCCCGTGGTCGTCGTGCTCACCTCGTACTCCCCCTCAGTAATGTTCCTGCGCCCGTGATGTGAAAATCCTGCGCCTCTTCCCGGGTGGAATCCACGGGAATCGGCGCGAAGGGCGTCGTCCGGCTCCACCAGGAGTGGCCTGCGGCGACGCCTCGCACGGAATACCCCGGTTTACGGGGTGTGTTCGCGTGTGCTCAAGCGAACACCCGGCACCCTACCCCGCACCGGTCACCCGTGGAGTCAGTAGGATCACGCGGCGGCCTGCGTCCGTCCGTCAACGGGGGACGGACCTCATTCTTGGGGCCCGGCTGAGGAATTGGGGAGCAGTGAGTCACATCGTCGTGAAGCGCCCGCCGCGGGCGCTGCCGTCCGAAGTGCCCACAGGGGAGGTAGTTCTCCAGCCTCCCCCGGAACTACCGCGGGGGCCGCAGGAAAGCGTCCTCATGCAGCTGCTGCCGACGCTCGGCATGGGCGGATCGGTGGTCTTCTTCTTCACGAACGGACAGCCGTTCATGAAGATCATGGGCATGGTGATGATCGCGTCGACGGTCGCCATGTCCATCGCGATGGTCATCCGCTTCCGGCGCGGTTCCCAGGGACAACTCGCCGATGTGCGGCGCGACTACATGCGCTATCTGTCGCAGACCCGCGGCGCCGCCGTGGACACCGCGAAGGCGCAGCGCGATGCCCAGTACTACCTGCATCCCTCGCCCGAGCAGTTGTGGGCGCTGGTCGCCGAGGGCAGCCGGGTGTGGGAACGCAGGCCGGGCGACGAGGACTTCGCCCAGGTGCGCATCGGCCTGGGCTCGCAGGAGCTGGCCACGCCGCTCATCGCGCCCGAGTCCGG
The DNA here is from genome assembly GCF_053598955.1 of Streptomyces sp. NPDC001056. Lineage (NCBI taxonomy): Bacteria > Bacillati > Actinomycetota > Actinomycetes > Kitasatosporales > Streptomycetaceae > Streptomyces > Streptomyces sp. NPDC001056. The sequence goes on from NZ_JBSFLI010000042.1 coordinate 15,280, forward strand.
CGCGGCCGGCCGGCTGGAGCCGCTCACCGCGGGGGCCATGGAGCGCTTCCTCGACGTCCACGGCACCCTGAGTGATCTGCCGATGGCCGTGTCGCTGCGTGCCTTCTACCACGTCACCGTCAGCGGCGACGCGGAGTGCGCGCGCTCGACCGTGCGTGCCCTGACCGGCTCGCTGGCCGCGCTGCACTCCCCCGAGGACCTGGTCATCGCGGTGGCGGCGGGCCGCGAGACGCTCCCGCGCTGGGAGTGGGTCAAGTGGCTGCCGCACGCCCAGGCGCCCGACTCGGTGGACGGGGCGGGCACCCGGCGGCTGATCGGCTCCGACGCCCTTGGACTCGAAGGCCTGCTGGCCGACCGTCTCGCCGGCCGCCCCCGGTTCCACCCGAGCGGCGCGCCGCTCCTGGAGGAGCCCCACATCGTCGTCGTCCTCGACGGGGTCTCCCTGCCGCAGGACTCCGTCCTGTCCAACATGGAGGGGCTCCAGGGCGTCACGGTGATCGAGGTCGTGCCCGGGGACCTCACCGGCGCCCGCGGCGACCTCGCGGTCATCGCCCAGCCCGGCATCCTGCGCCTGGAGTCCGCGAACGGGGACATCTACGAGGGCACGCCGGACGCCCTGTCGTACGAGTCCGCCGAGGCCCTCGCCCGGCAGCTGGCCCCGCTGCGGCTGGCCTCCGGCGGTGACGACGACGAACCGCTGCTGGCCAACCTGGAGTTCACCGATCTGCTGAACCTCGGGGACGCGGCATCCGTGGATCCGCAGCGCACCTGGCGACCACGGGGACTCGCCGAACGACTGCGGGTGCCGATCGGTGTCGGCCCGGACGGCCGGCCCGTGATGCTGGACCTCAAGGAGGCCGCCCAGGAGGGCATGGGCCCGCACGGGCTGTGCGTGGGCGCGACCGGTTCCGGCAAGTCGGAGCTGCTGCGCACCCTGGTGCTGGGCCTCGCCGTCACCCACTCCTCGGAGACCCTGAACTTCGTCCTCGCCGACTTCAAGGGCGGTGCGACCTTCGCCGGCATGGCGCAGATGCCGCACGTGGCGGCGGTCATCACCAACCTGGCCGACGACCTCACGCTGGTCGACCGCATGGGCGACTCGATCCGCGGCGAGCTGAACCGCCGCCAGGAGCTGCTGCGCGACGCGGGCAACTACGCCAACATCCACGACTACGAGAAGGCGCGCGCGGCCGGCGCCCCGTTGCAGCCGATCCCCTCGCTCGTCCTGGTGATCGACGAGTTCAGTGAACTGCTGACCGCCAAGCCGGACTTCATCGAGATGTTCGTGCAGATCGGCCGCATCGGCCGTTCGCTGGGCGTGCACCTGCTGCTGGCCTCGCAGCGTCTGGAGGAGGGCCGGCTGCGCGGCCTGGAGACGTATCTGTCGTACCGGATCGGTCTGCGCACCTTCTCCGCGGCCGAGTCCCGCGCGGCGCTCGGCGTCCCGGACGCCTACGAGCTGCCGAACGTGCCCGGTTCCGGCTTCCTGAAGTTCGGCACCGACGAGATGGTGCGCTTCAAGGCGGCGTACGTCTCCGGGGTGTACCGCTCCGGGGGCAGGCAGGGCGCTGCGGCCGGGGGGCCGCTGCCCGTCGACCGGCGGCCGGTGCTGTTCACGGCCGCGGAGGTGCCCGTGCACTACGCGCCGGTGCCGAGGCAGCGCACGGATTCGGCGGCGCAGGTCGACGACGCCCTCGCGGACACGGTGCTCGATGTGATCGTGCGCCGACTGGAGGCGCAGGGGCCGGCGGCGCACCGGGTGTGGCTGCCGCCGCTGGACAGCCCGCCCTCGCTGGACGCGCTGCTGCCCAAGCTCACGGCCGTGGAGGGGCGCGGGCTCACGCAGCCCGGCTACGAGGGCGCGGGACGCCTCGTCGTCCCGGTGGGCCTGGTCGACAAGCCGTACGAGCAGCGTCGTGAGCCGTTGTGGCTCGACTTCTCCGGTGCCGCGGGCCATCTGCAGCTCCTGGGCGGCCCGCAGTCCGGCAAGTCCACGCTGCTGCGGTCGCTGATCTGCTCCTTCGCGCTGACGCACACGCCGTACGAGGTGCAGATCTACGGCCTCGACTTCGGCGGCGGCGGTATGGCGGCGGTCTCCGGACTGCCGCACGTGGGCGGCATCGCCTCCCGGCTGGACCCGGAGCGGGTACGGCGTACGGTGTCCGAGGTCTACGGTGTGCTGCGGCGCCGCGAGGAGTACTTCCGGACGGCGGGCATCGCCTCGATCCAGGACTTCCGCACCCGGCGCGAGCGCGGCGAGATCTCGGTCACCGACCAGCCGTGGGGCGACGTCTTCCTGATCATCGACGGCTGGGGCAACTTCCGCACGGAGTACGACAGTCTGGAGCCGGCCGTCCTGGAGATCGCCTCTCGCGGCCTCGGTTACGGCATCCACCTGGTCCTGACGGCGTCGCGCTCGATGGAGGTCCGCGCGAACATGAAGGACCACGTGATGAACCGCCTCGAACTGCGGCTCGGCGACACCATGGACTCCGAGATCGACCGCAAGGTGGCGGCGAACGTCCCGGCGGGCGTGCCCGGCCGCGGTGTGTCGCCGCAGAAGCTGCACTTCATGGCGGCGGTGCCGCGCATCGACGGCCTGACGTCCGACACGGACCTGGCGGACGCGACGGCCGCGCTGGCGGCCGAGGTATCCCGGCACTGGCAGGCGCCGGGGGCGCCGCAGGTACGGATGCTGCCCCGGGAACTCCCCATGGAGCAGTTGCCCGCGGGCGACCGGTTCCCCCGGCACGGGGTCGCCTTCGGCATCGACGAGAACGACCTGGAACCGGTCTTCGTCGACTTCGAGACGGACCCGTTCTTCATGGTCTTCGGCGAGAGCGAGTCGGGCAAGTCGAACCTGCTGCGGCTGCTCATCACGCAGCTGACGCGGCGCTACTCGGGCGACGAGGCGAAGTTCTTCGTGGTCGACAACCGGCGCTCGCTGCTGGACGTCACCCCGGCCTCGCACCTGGCCGAGTACATCCCGATGTCCAACTCCATGGACCACCACATGGTGGCCCTCGCCGACCTGATGAACCGGCGCACGCCCACGGCCGATGTGACGGCCCAGCAGCTGCGGGAGCGCAGCTGGTGGCGGGGCCCGACGGTGTACGTGGTGGTGGACGACTACGACCTGGTGTCGACGTCCAGCGGAAACCCGTTGAGCGGCCTCACCGATCTGCTGCCGTTCGCCCGTGACGTCGGCGTGCGGTTCATCATCGCGCGGTCGACCGCGGGCGCGGGCCGGGCGTCGTTCGAGGCGTTCATGCAGCGGATGATGGAACTCGGCGCCCAGGGCGTGGTGCTGGCCGGCGACCCGAGCGAGGGCGACATCCTCGGCGGGGTGCGACCGCGGCCGATGCCGGCGGGACGGGGGGTCTTCGTGTCGCGCAGGCGGGGGAAGATGCTGGTGCAGACGGGGTTGGTGGACGTGGAGTACTGACGCTCCTGTCTAGGGGCTCGGCAGCATTCCGCCGAGCCTTGGCAAGGTGCAAAGCCTCGGATGAAATGTCGATATGACCGGCTGGTGACCTGTCCGGGGCTTCGGTCTCCGGGAGGTCTCAGGAGACGGGGGAGGAACAACCACATGGCATGGGACGAATGGGAGCAGCTCAAGGCGGACGCGCAGCAGCGCGGTGCCCATATGCAGCTGAACCAGCTCGCAGAGCCGGGCGGAGGGGGAGGCGCGGCCCCCACCGGCGACCTGACCGTGAGCCAGGAGGATCTGAAGGCCGTGGGTGACGCCGCCTACTCGCTGTACACGGACTTCAACCAGTGCAACGACATGGCGCGCATATCGTCGATGAAGGCCGCCGGGGGGCTGACCGATCAGGGCTTCCTCCTGGGCGAGGCCCTCGACCACGTGGCGACACGGTGGGTGGATCAGGTCCAGTCCCTGCTCGACGCGTGCGTGCACATCTATTCGCACCTCGACTTCACCAAGGCCATTCACCGCGGTGACGAAGAGCGGACCTACGCGACCATCAGCAGCATCTCGACCCTGGACAAGGGCTTCGACCAGCACCGGGGGTACTGATGGATCTGAACGCACTGCTGAACGGCGACTTCGCGGAACTCGGTCAAGCCATCACCGACTGGGAGTTGATGACGAAGCGGCTGGCCGCCCTCGAAAGCAACGCGCGGGACAACCTCAAGGCGAAGGCCATGAAGGCGCGTTGGGCAGGCGTCAACGCGACGGTCTCGCGGGAGTTCGTGGCGAAGACGGCGGACGAGTTCACGGACGCGCACACGCAGGCGCAGAGCATCGCCAACATTCTCACGGACACCCGCGAGGAACTCATCAGCTATCGCCAGAACCTCCAGGAGACCCTCGACACCGCGCGCAAGAAGAACCTGACGGTCGTGGACGACGGCTGCGGCATGTTCCACGTCCAGATGATCGTCCATCCCGACAGGGCCGCCAAGGGCACGACCGTGCCCGAGCACACCGACGTCGACGAGGATCTGCTCCGCGAGGAGGTGCAGCGGATCCTCAGCAAGGCAACGGAAAGTGACAGCTCGGCGGCACGGGTGCTCAAGTCCCTCGTGGACAGTGTCAAGGAGGGCTTCGCGGACTCCGCCTACGGGGACCGCGACGCCGCCGTCGCCGCGGAGAAGAAGGCCGCGCAGGACACGAAGGACGCCAAGGAGGCCGCGGGACTGTATTCCCGGCTCGACGGGCTCAACGACGCGGAGATGAAGCGGCTCGTCCAGCTGACGGAGAACGGCAAGGACTCGCCGGTCTTCGCGAGCGAGCTGATGAAGGACCTGGACTACCGCGGCCGGGACGGTCAGGAGGGGCTGCTGCTGCTCGCCCAGAACCTGGAGGGCGGCGGCATGGACGGGCAGATGTCGGACACCGAACGCCGGCTGCGCGACGCCCTGTCAGCCAACCTCGCCACCGCCACGCGTCCCGGCGCGCCCCTCGGTCCCGACGGCGGAGTGCCCTCGGAGTGGGCCCGGAATCTGGTCAAGACGGCCCGCGAGGGCAACGACCTGCCCCAGCAGGTCCCCGGCTCCCTCAGCGGCGGGGGCACCGGCCTGGGGATCCTCACCAAGCTCATGGGCTCCGGCGACGCGGTCTACGACGGCAGCCTGCTGTCGGCCACCGGCGACGAGATACGCGACTACGAGACACACACCAAGCATCCGTACGACGGTATCTCCGACAACTGGCAGGGCACCCAGGAAGACCCCATGAAGGGCCTGATGCAGGCCATGAGCCGCAACCCCCAGGCAGCGGAGTCCTACTTCGACCCGCACCAGAACGACAACCTCAACTACTTCCTCAAGGAACGCGACTGGCCGGGCGGCGATGTCGAGAACAAGATGCCGCAGGACCTGATCGACAGCTCCGCGCGGCACTATTTCGGCGACGCCCTCGAAGCGGCGGCGACCGGGCACCGGCCCGGTATCCAGACTCCGGAGATACCAGCCCGTCACGACCCCGCACAGGCGGCGATCTTCTCCGACGTCGTGACGGCGTACGGCCATGGCATCGCCGGCGATCCGGTGGGCGGCATGCCGGCGGGACTGCACCACTCGATGGGCGGCATGCTCTCCGACTACATCGGCGACGTCCACGAGATCCTCGGTCAGGAGCGCGACACGCCCACCGACTACAGCGGCCTGACCATTCAGAACAAGGACCTGGTCCCCGTCATGCGGGCGATGGCGGAAGACGGTCACGCCTTCGCGCAGGTGCACGACGCCGAGACCTCGTACGTCGCTCAGGAACTCGACAAGTACGACGGCCAGGCGTTCGTGGACAAGAACGCGCCCGGCGCCGACGAACTGCAGGCGTTCGTGGGCCAGTCGAACTCCGCGCTCGGACAGATGGACGCGGTGCGCGCCGACGTCATCTACCAGATGGGCGAGGACAAGAAGAGCATCAACGCCTGGAACAAAATGATGTACTACCACGTGATCGGTGGCCCGGTCACCGGCATCCCGCTGGCCGGAGACACGATCCAGCGCATGGTCGACGTAGGTACCGCCGAGTACCAGAACAACCTCAACTCCCAGGTCGACCAGGAGACGCGGCAGCATCTCGCCGATCACTTCTCCGCCGGTCACCAGCAGGTGGACAAGATGCTGGAGAAAGCCGTGCACGAAAAGCTGCCGCAGAGCCAGTGGCATCTGATGGACCAGGACCCCGGTCAGTTCGAGAACAACCTTCAGGGTGCCGGACTGACCCGCTACCACGACGGCCTGACGAACGGCGTCGGTTACATGGGGAAGCCCGCAGGCTGATGAACCGGAGGAAGAGGACAGGAATCGTCTTGGCCGTGACGGTGGCGGTGCTGGTGGCCGCGGCCGGAGTCACCGTCGCCGTCCTGCGCGGTGGTGGCAGCGGTTCGGCCGCGGAGCAGAAGTCCTTCTGCTGGGGGACGCTGAAGCGTGGCGACGTCGCCGCGCTCGGCACACGTCCCCTCCATCGGTACGCGTCCGACGAGGGAGACCTCATGGGGAGCACGCTCGCCACCTGTCAGGTGGGGGCGGGTCTCGACGCGCACGGGGTGATGAAGCAGTTGCAGTTCTCTCTTTCCGTGGGCGGCTCACCGAGCAACGACGTCTGGCACCTGGCGGACGACGTGGCAGGGGTCTCGCCCTTCCGGGCACCGCTCGCGGGCGTGCCTGGCTGGGTCAACCAGAGCATGGCGGGGGTGCTGCTCCCGGCGTCCTGCTCCGCTCGGCTCCACTTCGGCGGCGCTGCCTACGTCCGGGTGCAGACCCTGGCCGACCAGGACAGGACGTGGCGCGACGGCACGCTGCAGAGGCGGATGGCCGATGTCCTGATGACGGCCGCGACAGGGCTCACGCGTCAACTCGGCTGTTCGAGCGCGTCCTTCAAGACCACGGCCGCCGCCCCGCGGTTGCTCGAAGGCCACGCGCCAGCCGCTGGGAAGGCCTGCGGCCTGCCTGGCTTCGGTGTCCCGGCGAAGTACACGGAGCAGTACGCGACCGACGGTGACTTCAGACTCTGGAGCTGCGCGCTGCGTGCGGGAAGCGACGAGGTGCACTTCACCGTCACCCAGGACCCGTACCTGCTCTGGCTGAAGGGCTCCGGATCCGGCTCGGATCGCTGGTCGGCGACCCTGAACTGTGACGGCAAGAAGACCCTCGTGCAGACCGGTTCCGAGAACGACGCCCTCGCCCGGGGCTTCCGTGCGGCGCTGGCCCATAAGGCCAACTGCAGCTGACAGGACTAGGGTGGGCGCCTCCCGCGCGTGCCCACCCCTCGTCGTCCGTGCGACGCCTGGGAGCACGGGGACTCGCACGGGGTGGGTCACGCAGGCCGAAGCACGGATCGGTCTCGCGGATGCCTGCGCTTACAAGCTTCGCCCCGACGGTGGCGGCCAAGTCTACCTGATCCTCGACACCACGATCGAGTTGCGCAAGCACTTCGACTGGAAGTCCGCAATCCTGGTGCCGCGGGTCAGCCGGGTGCTGACGGAAGCGGCGGAGGGAATCGAGCGGCCAGGTGCGGGCCTCCGAACTAGACGCGGGGGACCTGTGCGGGGATATGGGCCTGGGAGAGGCAGCCCAGCTGGGTTGCCGCGGCGCGGGCAAACGAAATGAGTACGACCATAGGGTCCCTCTCGGTGGCCTTCGGGGAGAGCTGAGAGGGAACAACGAAAAATTCTCCCTCGACGTACGGCACCGTGTCGCCCTTTTTCTCGGCCGAACGGGTCGGACACGCAAAAATGATCTGGGCGCTGCTGTTTTTGCGCGTCCGCGCATAGGCGCCGATCGGATAGTATTTCTCACCTCTTTCCGGGGGCTTATTCTCCTTGATGAGAAAATCCTGCGCGGCAAAACTGACGTCAATCCCGGGCGGGAAGCCATCGGCGTCCGTCTTGGTGAGGTAGCACTCCCATCCTGACGTAAAGTCGCGGAGATTCCCTACCTCTCTTCGAGGGGATGGCTTTCCTGCTCTGCCGAGAAAACCATAACCGTCATCACCGTCGAAAATCTGATAGAACCTGTCCGCTTCGGTCATGCGTCGAAGAGCTGCCGCTGCCGAAGAGTCGAGCGTTGCTCCGCATGCCTCGGAGGCCGCGACCCCCGGATTTCTTGCGGGGTGGCCACTTGCGCTGCAAGCGGAGACACTCAGAACCAGCAGCATCGCGGCCACCACCGGGCGCAAGGCGGTAAGACTTTTTACTCGACCCTGTGATGGGTCGCCTGCCTTCCGTCCGGTCGGCTCTAGCACGGGGTCCGTCCTCGATGATCGCCCTCGGCGGAGCCGCTGGTGTAGGCGTACTTGATGTCCCGCTCCCATTCTTGAGCTCTGGAGGCGTCGACGCCGTGGGAATTTTCCTTGATGTAGGTTGCAAAGGTCTCACCCAGCTGATTCTCGCCATCGGCGTAGAATTTCACGCTGGCGATCTGCCCCTTCTCCGTGGGATCCTGCTGGTTCGAACTGAGACCGCTGTCGATTTCATGACCGAGGAACGTTTTGACCGCCTCTCCGGCAGTGCCCGCGGCGATGGGCGCGATGAAGACCGCGGCAGCCGTGGAACCGGGAAGGGGAATGGCGGCGATACCCGCCCCGACCAGCGCTCCCGTTCCCATCTTGATCCAGTCGCCGGACCGGCTCAGGGACGCGTTGGCGGCAGCCGCGTCATCCTGGTACGTATGCTTGACCTGCTCCACGCGGGAGTAGTCGAGGATGCCGCGCGCGGTGGCGCCTACGGTCATCGCGCTGCGAGCGTGATCGATGTTGGCATCGCTGGTCGCCGGATGGGCGCTGAGAGAACTGAGCGTGTACAGGTTCTGGGCCGCGCTGACAGCACGGTGTGAGTCCTCGTTCTGCCCGAGTACGCTGAGGAAATTGATGGCGCCCTGATTGGTGAAGTTCGCGCGTCCCTCGTATTGCGGGGGGAAGGTGCCTGCGTCCTTGCCGGAGTCCCCGATGCCGGACAATTCATAGTCGATGTCGTCGATGTACGCCCCCGCCATCTTGCCCAGGCTGTCCGCCAACTCGGGCTGGCCGTGCAGCAGTTTGGGGCCGTCCTCGGTGGTGCCGTAGATGTAGGACACCTGTTCCATCACGCCCGCCGTGGCCGCCGTGCGGTGGTCGCCGCCGGCCTTGATCTGATCCGCGGTGGCGTCATACGAATAGCCGGTCGTCGCCGCCTCCAGAGCGTGGCCCAGCGCGTCCCGGCCGGCGACGTACCCGTCTTTGCCCTCAAGAGTGATGTCGGGCGTCCAGACGCGGTCTTCGGTCAGGTACTTGAGGTGGGCGTTCAGCTCGGAGCTCTTGTCGACGGTGGCGCCCGCGCCGCTGGGCTGTGCGAAGAACTGGGCCGACGCGTCAGGATTGTGCCCCAGTGCCTGGAGGAAGCCCGTCACGGGATCGCGGCCGCGGTCGTTCTTGTCCCAGTGGTTGAGGTCGCCCTGGTTGGCGTTGTTGACCCAGAGGCTGATGCCCGCGCCGTTGACCTTCTTGTCGTACGCGAGAAGGTGGTCGCCGTAGTCGTTGAGAAACTGGTCGTCGTAGTCGCCGAACCGCATCAGGTTGCTCATGACCGCGTAGCCGGTCGGATCGCTTGCGTCGTCGATGCCGAGCTGGTCCGGGCCCAGCTCGATCATCTGCTTCTCCCAGCTCTGCATCTTGTCGCTGTCGGAGAGCGTGGCCAGGCCGATGGTGGTGCCCAGGTTCTTCTGCATCTGTTTGGCCTGTTCGGCGCGAGCCGGGTCGTACGTGGCCTGGTAGGGATCGGCTATGCCGGCCCAGAACGTGAGGACCTTCTTGGGGCCGACCTTCCTCGCGAACTCCTCCGCGAACAGGGGGTCGTTCTTGTGCTCGGTCAGCATCCGGTTGAGCGAGGCGAGTTCCGTGTTCGTGACCTTGTGGGGATCCTTCGCGAGGATCTCGGCCATACGGTCGGCGTCGGCCAGGGACTTGGCGGCCTCATCCCGGTTCTGGAAGTGGGCATTGGAGAAGCCGTACTTCGCCTGATCGACGAGCATCCGAAGCGCGTTCGCCGCAGAGGTGTCGCTGGTGGTCGCCTTGCTCAGGATCCGCTGGATCTCGTCCCGCGTGGCGTCGACATCCTTCTGGTCGGCGACGCCCGTGTTGCCGCTCGGGTCGGAGGCCCAGTCCGGCCGGGTGCTGGGCATGACCTCGAAGCTGCCCTTGCCGGTGTCGATGACCGTGATGTTCTTGCCCTGGGCCCGCGAGATGGCGTCGTTCAGCTGGTTCCGGTAGTCGACGAGCTCGTCGTAGGTGTCTTTGAGGATGTTCGTGATGGAGTCGGCCTGGGTGTGGGCGTCCGTGAACTCCGCGGCGGTCTTGTCGATGAACTCACGGCTCACCTGGGCGTTGACGCCGGCCCAGTTCGCCTTGTCGGCCTTGGCCTTGAGATGGTCGTGGGCGTCCTTCTCGACCTTGGCGAGATTCTTGGTCATCTGCTCCCAGTCGGTGATGGCGTCGCTGAGCTGGGAAAAGTTGCCGTCGCATAACGCGTTGAGATCCATCTCCGTCAGCTGCCCTTCCGCTCGTCGAAGCCTTGGTCCAGCTGGGAGATGCTGCTGATCGTGCCCGCGATGTAGTGGTCGTCGCCGGCGTGCTGCTTTTTGGTGTAACGCAGGTGGTTGGAGATATGGGCGCAGGCGTCGCGCAGGGACTGCACCTGGTCGATCCAGTGCTCTGCGACGTGGTCCAGGGCGGAGCCGAGGGCGAACCCCTGGGTCTCCAGCCCGCCCGCCGCCTTCATCGAGGCCATGCGGGCCTGGTCGCTGCACGCTCCGAAGTCTGTGTACAGGTCGTACGCGGCGGACCCGATCGCGGCGAGGTCCGCCTGGTTCACCGTGAGGTCGCCTTGCGGGCTGTCGCCCCCTCCGCCGCCCGGATCCGCGGCCAGTTGGTTGAGCCGCATGTGCGTCGACCGCCCCTTCGCGGCTTCGGCCTTCAGCTGCTCCCACTCGTCCCATGCCATACGCGTTTCCTCCGCTGGTTCCCCGCTACGGGGAGTTCGGCACTGGTCGGCGCTTCCTTTTCGGCCGCCCACCCCCTGGCCGTCTTCCCTCGGTGGACCGTGACGCAGAAGGGGTGGACACCTCCCGCGCGTGCCCACCCCTCGTCGTCCGTGCGACGTCCGTCTTACTCGAAGTAGCTGGCGCCCTTCAGGTCGCCACCGCGGTAGTCACCGCCGGCGGCGTGCACCCGCTGGGTGATGGAGAGCAGCGCCTGGTGGATACCGGTGGCGTGCTGGTCCCACTTCACGGACTTCCGCTGGAACGAGTCGTACGCCTCGCCGCCCCAGCCCTCGGCCACGTCGAGGACGCCCTTCTTCAGCGCGCTGAGGTCGTCCTCCAGCTGCTTGGCGACGTTGCCCAGCTCGGTGGCGAGCGCGTCCATGGCGCCGTACTTGACGGAGAGATCCTGGTAGTGCGGAGTGGTCATGTCTCTTCCTCTTCCTCGGGGATCCGGTCAGTACAGGTTCAGCGCGGAGGTGCTCGCGCCGGCGTCGACCTCGATCTTGCTGATCGTCGAATGCAGCTCGTCCTCCAGCTGGGTCTTGTCCTTCTTGTTCAGGTTGATGCCCTCAAGGAAGTCCTCAAGCATGCGGCCGATGGCGGCCATGTGCTCGTTGATCTCGTGCTGCTTCGTCTTGAACGCGTTGGAGCCGTGCCCGGTCCACTGGGCCTCGATCATGTCGATCGTGCCCTGAAGGCGGCCGAGGCACTTCTTGACCGAGTCGTAGCGGTCGATGACGTTCGTCTGGAGCTTATGTGCGTGCTCATCTACAAACTTACGGCCGTCGGCCATTGCGGCACTCCCCTTCGTGAGAGCTGTGCTCTTGTTGACTGCGCATCACCGGGCGGTGACGCCTTTCCTGTGAACCGTCAGGCACGTCGTCGCGACCGGATCACGGCGAAGGCCGCGCCTCCGATCACCACCAGTGCGGCGGCCGCTCCGACGACGACCCACGTCAGGGTGTTGCCGGACGACTTCGAGCTTGTGCCGGCCGCGGAGGTCTCACCGCCGGAGGTGGATTTGGCGGGGGCCGAGGGGGTGGAGCTGGATGCGGACCCGGAGGGCGAGGTGCCCGGCTTACCGCGCCAGTTCTCCGTGGCGAGGGGATCGGCCGTCGCCGAGCCCGGGTTGTAGTGGGGGTTCTCCAGCACCTTGCGGGGGCGGATGATGCCGTAGCCGAGGTAGTTGCTGGGGGTGCTCTTGGGCCACTCCCGGCCGGCCGTGTCGATCAGCGCGCGAAGGACCTGGTTGGCGGTCCAGTCGGGGTGGGCGGACCAGATGAGGGCGGCGGAGGCGGAGGCGATGGCGGTGGCGTCGCTGGTGCCGTTCACGTGAGAGCAGTACGAGCGGAAGCTCGCGTTGCACCATGCGGGCACGTTCACACCGGGAGCGGCCAGATCGACGGAGAACCCGTGGTTCGAGAACTTCCCCACCGTTCCGGTCTTGTCAATGGCAGAGACGCCGACGACATAAGGATACGAGGCCGGATACATTTTCTTGTTAGTCGTGTCGGCGTCGTTACCCGAGCCAGCAAACATCAACTTGCCTTTTGAAGCGGCATACTTGATCGCCGCCTCTTCATCCTCAAACGGGATGTCGTCTCCAAAGGACATATTGATGATCTTGACATCACTGTCAGCGATGGCCTTGATCACCTTGGCCACGTCTGGTGCCTTGTTCTCCTGGGCAAGGCTCATCCCATCGAGCGCGACGCGGTACGGCACGATCTTGGCACCCGGCGCCAGGCCTTTCAGGCCTCCACCGCGCCCGGTACCGGCGATTTCCTCCGCCATCGTCGTACCGTGACCGTTGATATCCTGCGTAGCCCCGTAGGAAAGAGACTTCGGCACTTCGTCGGCCAGCACCTGCCCCTGCAGAGAGGGGGTCGACGGGTTGACGCCCGTGTCGACGACGGCGACCTTCACCCCCTTGCCCGTGCTCGTCTTCCACATCTCGTCGGCCTTCATCGCCGACAGGTACCACTGCTGCGACTGGACGTCGGCGGCAGCCGCGCTCGGGGCCAGGCCCACCGGCAGAGCCATCAGTGCGCCGAGCGCTGCACACGCGGCGGTCAGTCGTCTCGTGCTCGCTGACAACATGCCTCTCGTACGTCCTCGCTTCATCTCGTTACTCGGTCTCCGGCGCCTGCCGCAAGCGCGACTTCTTGTCGTCGCGGTCCCGTGTGGAGCGTCGGGCTGACGAACGCCCCGCCGTGTGCTCGTCGGCGGCGCGGGTGCCGTTCCTGGCCGTCGGCGCCTTGCTGTTGGGCGTCCCGACCGCCCCGCCGGGAGTCACGGGCCTGCGCGAGGCCTGCGCCTCGGCGCCCTCCGGCATGGCCCCACGGATCACTCCGCGCTGACCGGGCCGCTCGACGGCGTGCGGGTCACGAGCGGCGGACTCGCTGCCGATGACCTTGCCGCGCGGCACCCTGGCTCCGGTGACGCCCTTCCCGGAAGGAGTGGTCGGCCGGCCACCGATGACACCGCCGGTGCGTGCCGCCCCGGTCGGGCCCGGTTCACCGATACGCTCGCCCGGCACGCCCCCGGTCCGAGGCGTTCCGCCGACGATGCTGCGACCGACCGGGCCCCGGCCCACCGGGGCCTTGCCCAGGGGGGACTGACCCATGGGGGTCCTGCCCATCGGCGACGCCGGCCCACGCGCGCCCGCCTGACCAGGAACGACAGGCTGCCGTACCCCGCTGATGGGTCCGCGCCCCGTGCCGGTTCCGCCTTCCGGCTCTTCGACGGGGGGTACGGCCATCCGCGAAGTCCCGACCGGGCCCCGGACGCCGCCCGCTCCGCCGCGCGCCACGGGCAGGCCCACGGTCGGGATCATGGGGCCGGTGGGGAAGGGTGTGATCGGTCCCCCACCGCCGCCACCAGGACCGGGTGCGGTCGGCGGCGCGACCGGCACCGTCGGCTTCACGGTGTCCGGGGGAAGGGTGTTGACGCTGTCGATGGTGGTGCCGACGTGCTGGGACGGGTCCACCTGCCTGTGCTGTTCCGACGGCAGGACCACGTGGTTCAGTTTCGTCTCGGGGCCAGCCCCCTTCGTACCCGGCCCGTCCGGAGCTGCAACAGCGTACTGGCGCGCTGTTCCGCCCGCAGGCAAGTGCGCAGGGGTTGCCTGGCCTTCATCGTCCGAACCGTGAAATGAACCCTTATAAGGCGCAGGCACCCCCATGTCCGGCATCTTCCCGAACTTGGGCTCCTCCAGCCCCTGCAGGTTCCCCTCCGAGACCGCGTAGTACGACGCCAGCCGGTTCATCTGGGTGATCGCCTCTTGGCGGTGGTTCTCGACGGCCTGGGCCTGGATGCCACCCGGATCCAACTTGGCCTGCTCGGCCGGCAGGAGGATCTTGGGCCGGTTGTCGCGGGGCGGCATGGAACTGCTCACCGAGGCGAGTCCCATGCTGGCCGCGGAGACCTGGGTCGCCACGTTGTCCGCGTAGAAGCCGAGTTCGTACGTGTGGTTGACGAGGTCGCCGGCCCAGCTGTGGAACGAGGTGGCTGCCTCGCCGTGCCAGTCGATCCGGCCGATGTGCTCCAGGAGCTCATCGGCGGCGCTCCAGATGGCGTCCCGCGCGTCCCAGAGGCCGTTGGCGGCGTTCTCCAGGTGCTCATGGTTCGCGGACTTCACCATGTCGACCATGTCGTTCAACTGGTGGTTCTCGAAGTCGCTGACCCGGCAGCCGCCGCCCGGCTTGTTGAGGCTCGGCGCGGCGCACTGGCCGCCGCCCATGGCCGACTTCTCTTGCTTGAACTGCTGGTCGGCCGCCCAACGGTCGAACTCGTGCGGGTCCGGCTGCTTGTTTTGGTCACCCATTAGAAGTCCCCGTCGGCCTGCTTGTCGTCGGTGCGCTTCTGGTCCTTGCGCGCATCGCCGAACTGCTCGTTGATCTGCGTGCGGATCTCGTGGAACCGGCGCCGTTGGTCGTCGTCCAGATTGGCGAAACCGACGTCCGCGCCGTGCACGGCGATCTGCATCGCCTCGATCTGCAGCGTCAGCGACTGGGAGAGCGTCATGAGACGGTCGTGGACGCGCGTGTACTGACTGTGCAGTCCCGTGGCCTCAGGGAATCCGCCGTTGCCGCAGAACGACTCGGCGGTGATCGTATGCATCGCCACCTTCTTCGCCGAGCCGGGTGAGTCCTCGAATGTCTTGAGCACCGAGTCCACACGCGTCTTGAAGGTCTTCAGAGCCTCCAGACCAACCTTCAACCCGCCCGTGCCGTCGTCAGGCCGCACGTCGCGCCACCCCCGTTTCCATCCCCTGCTTGAGGCGGCAGCACTCCTCAAGCGTTCGTCTTCGCAATGCAATCACTGTAGTCAACGCTACTGACACCCCCCAACTGACTTGTGTGACAAGTCTGCTGCAGCCCGGCGACCTTCACGCATCTTTCACGCCGCCGGCCGCCCCGGACCGCCCGCCGTCCGCCTGCGCGCGTCGCGGATCGCCACCGACACCCCCGCGAGGGCCGCCACCGACACGGCCGCTCCGACGGCGACGTACGTCGCCAGGCGGGCGTTGCGTTCGTCGGGTGTCTCGCCGAGCACCAGGCGGGCCGGGGTCGGGGCCTCGGCGCGGCTGAGGCCCTCGTGCGGGTCGGGCTTCTCGATGGGGTGTTCGTCGTCCGTCAGGGCGCGTACGGGGTCGACGACACCCCAGCCGACCAGGATGTCGTGCCCGGCGACCGAGCGCTCCGCGGTCTGCTCGATCTGGGCGACGATCTCGCGCGCCGTCCAGTCGGGGTGCTTCGCCTTGATGAGCGCGGCGACACCGGCCACGTAGGGAGCCGAGAAGCTCGTTCCGTTGTCCGAGCAGTGGCCGCCCTTGGGCACGGTGGAGATCATGTCGACTCCGGGGGCGGCGACGCCCACGAAGTCGCCGGACTGGGAGAAGGAGGCGCGCTCGTTGTTGCGGTCCGAGGCGGCGACCGCCAGAACCCCCTGGTAGGACGCCGGGTACGTGAGCTTGACGTTGCCGTCGATGCCGTCGTTGCCCGCGGAGGCGACCACCACGATCTGGTGCGCCAGGGCGTCGTCGATCGCGCGGTGCAGGCCGCCGGCCGGCTGTATGGCGTTCGCGGTGTCCTGGGAGATGTTGATGACCTGGGCCTTCTCCTTGATCGCGTGCTCGATGGCCTGGGCGAGGGTGGCCGCGGTGCCGTCGCCCTCCGCGTCGTTCTGCTTGATGGGGATGATGGTCGCCTCGGGCGCGAGGCCGACGAATCCCGTTCCCTGCCTCGGCCGGGCGGCGATGATGCCCGCCACGCGGGTGCCGTGCCCGACGGTGTCCGTCGTGCCGTTCGCGTTGCCGCGGTCGATCTTCTGGCCCTTGCTGTTCTTCGCCGGCAGGAGGTTGGCCCCGCTCGACGCGTCCACGGCATGGGTGAGTTGGGGGTTCTTGGTGTCCACGCCGGTGTCGATGACCGCGACCCGTACGCCCTTGCCCTTGGACTGGCTCCACAGTTCGTCCAGCAGCACGCGCTGGAGGGCCCAGGGACGCCCGGGATACATCTTGTTCGGGAAATTGCACTGGTCGGCGAAGGAGTCGGCGGCGGCCGGCGGGGCCAGGGCGACTGTGGCGGTGCACAGCGTGGCCGCCGCTATCGCCGCGGTACGGAGCAGACGCGGGTACGACACGTGGCCCCTCCTACGAACCCTGCGGCTGGCTCGCCGCGGTGGTCGACAGGCGCGGTCCCGTCGGCAGGAACAGGGACCAGGCGACCGGGATCGGGGCGGGGTCCAGACCCGCGTACCCGAGCCGTGTCTGGGCCAGTTGGGCCTCCTGCTGCAACTCCTTGCGCTGCTTGTCCGTCATGCCGTACTCGGTGCCCCTGGAGCCGCTGTCGGCGTTGGACTGCATGGCGTAGCGCAGGCCCGTGTCGGTGACGAGGAAGACTCCGCCGGCCTTGGTGTCCGTGCCCTGGAACTGGCGGTAGAGCTGACCCGAACCGGGGGTCACGTAGGCACTCGACGAACCGGTGGGCAGTTCGGCCGGGAAGTCCGTGCCCGCCCAGGTGTTGAGGGTCGTGGTGCCGTGGCCGGGGTCGACGTGGTCGAGGACGTTGCAGACGGTGTCGCGGCTGCCGGTCGCGGTGCCCGCGTCGTTGACGACCTTCGGGGCGAGGCTCGGCCACTTGCGGTCGGCCGCGAAGGCGGTCGGACCGGGTACGAAGGCGCCGGCGCTGACGTCGAGGGCCTTGCCGGCCTGGCCGAGGCCGACGAGGTCCCTGCTGTTGAGGAGCAGCTTGGCGGTGAAGTCCGAGACGGGCAGGACCTTGCCCTGTTCGACGATGTAGAACTGCTGGCCGTCGCCGTTGGGGGCCCGCAGCACCATGCCGACCTTGTTCGCGGCGGCCGGCAGGCTGCCCTGGATGCCGGCGGGGGCGCTCACGGTTCCCTCGATCCGGGGAAACGCGACCGGGTCGCCCGGGTGCAGGGTGTCGAGCCAGTCCCGGGACACGCGTTCGGGCTGCCGGCCGGCGCCGACCAGCGTGCGCAGCAGCAACTCGTTGTTCTTGTCGACCTCGTACGCGGTGCCGTGCGCGTCCACGAGGTAGCGCTGCCCGTCCGGAGCCTCGACGTACAGGACGTCCCCGCCGCCGAGCTTCTGGCGGGGTCCGTCGGTCTTCTTCAGGTCACGGGCGGCGAGCACGAACGCCGCCTTCTGGATGGCCCTGCCGCCCGCGCTCGGGCGCTCGCAGACGGCCCAGCGCTTCTTGGCGCCGGCCTCCTGGCTGGAGGGCAGGCGGTCGGGGGCGTACGGGATGCCGATGGTGACGCCGTGCGGGATCTTGCCGCTGTCGAGGATCGACTCGTCGACGGTGACCACGTCGCCCTTGCCGTCGGCGAGGAGGAGCTTCGCCGACGCCATGTTGAGCACCGGGTGCAGCTGGGTCTTGCCGTCGGTCTTGAGGACGACGTACCGGGTGGTCGACTTGCTGGCGATGATCACCTTTTCACCGGGGGTGTCCCACCCCTGCGGCGCGGTCGGGCGGAACATCCCCCAGGCGCCGAACACGGCCATGACGACCACGCCGACGATGGTGCCGGGCAGAACCGCCCGCAACGGCTTGGGAGCCGCTTCCTCCGAGCCGTCGGAGGAGGGCTGGACGAACGCCGCGAGCATGCGCTGCTTCGCAAAGGTGTAGGCGTTGAGTTGATCCCGCCGAGATGCCATCTGCCCCTGATTCTCCCCGTGTGGCCGTCCGGATACCGGTCGAAGACCACCGTCTCCGGCACACCGTTGTCGGACCGAGCCCCTACTATGCCTGGTGTCTGGCCGGTTCCGTGGAACGGGTAGGGTACCCGGGCCCTCAAGGGCTCTGCTCGGGGGCTGAATTGCAGAAAGTTGTAAGGAAAATGGGGGGATGAGTTGAGGGCTTCCGGGACGCGGGCTCGTACGCGCCGGCATGGACGGGGAGCCGGCCCCTCGACGGCCGGTCCGCAACCGGCGGGATCGCGGCCGGCGCCGCCCGGGGAACAGCGGATCCCGGACACGACCGGTCCGGGCGCCCGTCCGACGCTGTCCGGTTCATTTCGCATGCAACGGCTCGTGCTGCCGGAACTCGCGCTGGCCGCGCTCGTCGTCGGCTGGGTCATCGGCCCGGTCGCCCTGGTGCCCGCCGCGGTCGTCGCCGTCCTGCTGGTCGCCCTCGCGTTCGTCCGGCGCCGGGGGCGCTCGCTGCCCGAGTGGCTGACCACCGCGCGGGAGCTGAAGGCGCGCAAGCGCCGGGCCGCGAACACCCCGATACCGCCGGGCACCGAGCCGTCGCTGGTGCCCGCGCTCGAATGCGAGCCGAGCCTGCGCACGTACGCGTACGGCGGGCGTGACCGCCGTACCGTCGGCATCGTCGGCGACGGCACCTTCGTCACCGCCGTTCTCCAGGTCGAGGCCGACGCCACCGCGTTGCGGGCCGAGCGGAGTCGGCAGCCGTTGCCGTTGGGGCTGGTGCGGGACGCGCTGGAGGTGGACGGGATACGGCTGGAGTCGGCGCAGGTGGTGCTGCACACGCAGCCGGCGCCCGCGTTGCACCTGCCGCAGCAGTCGGTGGCCGTCGCCAATTACCTGCCGTTGCAGGAGCAGACCGGTGCCCCGGCCGTGCGGATCACCTGGATCGCGTTGAAGCTTGATCCGGAGGCCTGCGCGGAGGCGGTGGCGGCGCGTGGGGGCGGGTTGCTCGGGGCGCAGAAGTGTGTCGTGCGGAGCGCGGACCACCTGGCGAGCCGGCTGACCGGGGCGGGCTTTCGGGCGCGGGTGCTCGACGAGGAGGAGCTGATCGCCGCGCTCGCCACCTCGGCCTGCGCCAATCCGCTGGTCACCGCGGAGGCGGGACGCAGCGAGACGCGGGAGCGGCGTACGGAGGAGTCCGGGCGCAGCTGGCGGTGCGACAACCGGCGGCACACCACCTACTGGGTGCGGCGCTGGCCCCAACTGGGCGGCGGGCGCGGCGAGTCGCTGCCGCAGCTGGTCGCGCAGGTCACGGCGATACCGGCGCTCGCCACCACCTTCAGCCTCACCCTCGCGCGCGGCGACCGGCAGGAGGTCTCGCTGTGCGGGCACCTGCGGGTGACCGGGCGCAGCGACGACGAACTCGTGGCGGCGCGGCGCGCCTTGGAGGCGGCGGCCCGGCGGGCCGGGGCCGGTCTGGCCCGCCTCGACCGTGAGCAACTGCCCGGCATGCTGGCCACACTGCCGCTCGGAGGTGCGCGGTGACGACGATTCCCACGGCTTCCCCCGACACGCGGCAGCCGACGGCGGCCGGCGCCGCACCGCGCGGCCTCGGCGAGCGGTTGCGGCACGGCCTCGGCCTGCTCGGCCCCCGGCACGGCCGGCACGCGCTGCCCGCGCAGCTGCTGGACGCCCTCGCCCTGCCCATCGGCGACGACGGCGTGGTGGCCGGCGTGGACGCCGAGGGCCAGCCGGCCGTCCTCGGCATCAACCGGCCCACGCCGTACGACGTCGTGCTGATCGGCGGCCTGTGGACCGCGCAGGTACTGGCGCTGCGCTCGGCGGCCACCGGTGCCCGCGTGGCCGTGGAGACCGGCCGCCCGCAGGCCTGGATGCAGATGGTGCACGCCATGGGCGGCGGGCAGAACGGCCTGGCGGTGTACGACGTCGGACGGGTCCCCCCGCAGGGCGCCTCGGCCGGTACGCCGGTCCTGGTGGTCCGGGACTGCGGTATGCGCCCCCCGCGCGGCCGTGTGGTGGCCGGGCCCTGGCAGTCGGTGCTGACCCTGCTGCCGTACCTCAGCCCGGTCGCGCCCCGGCTGCTGCGCCAGGCGCGGCTCGCCGGCATCCAGCGGGTCTCGCCGGACGAGGCCGCCGAACTCGGCCGCACCATGGGGCTCACCCGCACCGAGGTGGAGTCGCTGCCGGCCCTGCCGGACGGTGTCACCCTCTGGTGTACCGACCGGGATCGGCAATATGTGCTGACCCAACCGACCGACGCCGAGACCGGGTTGCTGGGCACACCGCGACGCATGGACTGAATTGCCCTCGCCTGGAGCGTTTGTTCGTCTGTCTTCTCTTTCCCGTTCGTCGTCCCTCTTCCGGTTGCTCCTGTTTCGTGCGACAACTCGGGTAGCCGGCCGGGGTCTTCGCCATGCCTTCTGAGCGGGTGTGCGCGAGCCGACAGGCGGGCGGGCCTGCCGAGGGGCGGCTCGTGGTGATTAGGCTGGGAGCGGGCGTGATGGCAGGACCCGTGGATCGGACTGCCCCTGACGACTACGGACGACTCGAACGACACGACATGGTCGCCCCGGCACGGCATGAGGGTGCTCGACCACACCAGGAGGAACTGTGAGCAGCGATCGGGACGGGACGCGCGGGGGCTGGGCCACACCCGGCGATGACCAGCCCGACGCGGAGGCCGTCGAGACCACCGGCGAGTTCACCATCGACTACGCTCCCCCGGCCTGGTACACGCAGAACGCGGCCGGCACGGCGGGCTCCGGCGGCTCGATCGGGGGCGCCGGGGGCGTGAACGGCGCGCAGGGCACCGGCGGCTACGCCGAGCAGGGCACCGGCGGCGGGCCGGGGACCGCGGGCGGGTCCGGGCTTCCGTCGTTCTCTCCGTCGGGGAGTACGGGGGTGCCGGGGCCGGAGGCCGGGACGACGCCTGGGGGCACCCCGCCCGTGGGAACGCCGTTCGGTGCTCCCGCCGTCGCCGCCCCGCCCGTCGGTACGCCGCCGCAGGGGACGTCGTTCCCGCCGGTTCCGCCGACGCAACCGCAGCCCGCGCAGTCGATCGGTGATGCCGTTCCGATGCCCGGACTGCCCGACGGGTTCGAGTTGCAGCAGCCGGAGCAGCCGCAGGTCCCGCCCGTCCAGCCCGAGGCTTCGCCGGCCGAGCCCGAGAGCGGCAACGGGGATCTGGAGAGCGGGGCGACCATGCGGTTCTCCGCCGTCGCCCTGAAGCGCGAGATGGCCGAGATCGCCGAGCGCGCCGCCGCCCTCCAGAAGGAGGCGGCCGCCGAGACCGCGGCCGAGGACCGGTCCAGGGCCGCGTCCGAGGCGGAGGGCGGCTCCGAGGGCGGTGCCTCCGCCGTCGGCTCCGTGGCGGGCGAGGACCCGGCCGGGGCGGACGGCGACGCGGCGGCCGAGAAGGGTGAGGGAGGTGAGGGAGGTTCCTCGCCCGAGGGCGCGCACACGGACGCGCATGCGGATGCGACCGGCGCGGTGACGAGCCACGCCTCGGACGCCGTGGACGCGGACGCCCCTCCGCAAGGCTCCGGTCAGGACGGGGCCGAGCAGGAAGAGGCCGAGGCCCCCGCGGGCGTCCAGGACGCCGCACCCCAGGACACCGTTGCCCACGATGCCGTTGTCCACGACGCGGCCCCGCAGGACGCCGCTCCGCAGGACGCCGTCGCCCCCTCCGCTCCCCCGGTGCCGCAGGACTTCCCGCCCGCGTGGATGCCCCCGCCCGCGCCGCAGAACGGCGTGCCCCCGCTGCCCCCGTCGTACCAGCCCGCAGCCCCGGCCCCCGCGGCCCAGTGGCCCGCGCAGCAGCCCATGCCGCAGCAGGGCGGACCGCAGCAGCCCCTGCCCCCGCAGGCCGCACCGCAGCAGCCCGCTCCGATGCCGGGGCAGGGGCAGCCGCAGCCGCCCTTCCAGCCGCAGGCCCCGCAGCCCGCGCCCGCCGCGTGGAACCAGGGGAACCAGCCCGGACAGCCCCCGCAGCCGAACCACGCCGCCCAGCCCCATCACCCCGGCATGCCCATGCCCCCCGCCCAGCCGGGTCCCCAGGGCGTGCCGCAGCCGAACCCGGGCGGTCCCGCCGCGGCCGGCGGCTACGGCTTCCCCCAGCCCCCGGCACCCCAGGCCCAGCCGCCCCAGCCCCAGCCCCACTCCCAGCCTCAGCCCCATCCCCAGCCGGCTCCCAACGCCGCCACCCCGCAGGCCGGTTACGGCTTCCCGCCGCCCGGCCCCGTCAACACCCCTGCCCAACAGGGAAGTTACGGCTTCCCCCAGGGCGCCAACCCCCCGCAGCAGGGCGGCTACGGCTTCCCGCAGCAGGCACAGCAGGCGCCGCAGCAGCCCGATGCCTCCCAGCCCCCCGTCGACCCCCGCACCGGGGCCGCCTGGCCGCAGCCGATCCAGCACGATCAGCGGCAGCCCACCAACCCCGGTGCCGCGCCGCTGGGTTACACCGCCGCCGTGGAACTGTCCGCGGACCGGCTGCTGAACAACCGCCGGCAGAAGGCGAGGAGCGGGCGACCGGCCGCGGCCGGGTCCCGGTTCAAGCTCGGCGGCAAGAAGGAGGAGGCCGAGCGTCAGCGGAAGCTGGAGTTGATCCGCACGCCCGTGCTGTCCTGCTACCGGATCGCCGTCATCAGCCTCAAGGGCGGCGTCGGCAAGACCACCACCACCACCGCGCTGGGCTCCACCCTCGCCACCGAGCGGCAGGACAAGATCCTCGCCATCGACGCCAACCCGGACGCCGGCACGCTCGGCCGACGGGTGCGCCGGGAGACCGGAGCCACCATCCGCGACCTCGTCCAGGCGATCCCGTACCTGAACTCGTACATGGACATCCGCCGGTTCACCTCGCAGGCGCCCTCCGGTCTGGAGATCATCGCCAACGACGTGGACCCGGCCGTCTCGACCACGTTCAACGACGAGGACTACCGGCGCGCGATCGACGTGCTCGGCCGCCAGTACCCGATCATCCTCACCGACTCGGGCACCGGTCTGCTGTACAGCGCGATGCGCGGGGTGCTCGACCTCGCCGATCAGCTGATCATCATCTCGACGCCGTCCGTGGACGGCGCGTCCAGTGCCAGTACGACGCTGGACTGGCTGGCCGCGCACGGGTACTCCGACCTGGTCTCCCGCTCGCTGACCGTGATCTCCGGGGTGCGCGAGACCGGCAAGATGATCAAGGTCGAGGACATCGTGTCGCACTTCGAGACGCGCACCCGTGGCGTCGTGGTCGTGCCCTTCGACGAGCACCTGGCCGCCGGTGCCGAGGTGGACCTCGACATGATGCGGCCGCGCACCCGCGAGGCGTACTTCAACCTCGCCGCGATGATCGCCGAGGACTTCGTGCGGCACCAGCAGGCGCACGGGCTGTGGACCAGCGACGGCAACCCGCCGCCGGTGGCCGCCCCGCCGATGCCGGGCCAGCAGCAGATGCCGGGCCAGCCCTACCCCCAGGGCCCGGGACCGCAGATTCCCGGGCAGCAGGTTCCGGGACAGCAGGTTCCGGGACAGCAGTACCCCGGCCAGCAGTACCCCGCACAGCAGCCCTACCCGCCCCAGGCACAGCAGCCCTACCCGCCCCAGCAGCAGCCCTACCCCCCGCAGCAGGGCCAGCCGTACCCGCAGGGTCCGGGCCAGCCCTACCCCCAGGGCCAGCCCCCGCAGCAGCCATAGCACCGCTCACGGCATGACGAAGGGCGGCCGGTGCACCACGCACCGGCCGCCCTTCGTCGTCGTGACGCAACGAAACCCTTCGGAGCGTGTGAGCGCCCCGGTCCGACTCCGCCGGACCACCGACACCCCGGACGCGTCACGCGGGTCGAAGCCGCTGAAGAAGGACCGCTTCGCAGTGCTCGAAACTTTCGAGCAGATGACCACTCACCGGTCCGTCAGATACGCAACTCCTTGAGTCGACTTCAAAGATCACGTCGGCCGGATCGCCAGAATCTACCTCTGACCAGGAATGATGCCCCCGTCGAGAAAATCCATCGGACAGAAAGATTTCGAAACTTCTACCGAAACTGTTGACACCCGCCGGTCGCCGTCCAGACTGTTCGCCATCGCCGGTGCCCGTCGCCGGCGCTCCGGGCCGCACGCCGACCCGGCCTCCGGTCGCAGCTCTCGGCGGCCGGACGTGTCATGCCCCTGCCATCACGGGTCTCGGCCCGTGACGGCTCGGGGCCCGGCGCACAGCAGGCCCTCCACACCCGCACAGGGAGGAAACACCCCATGAGTACGCTGACCCACGAGATGCGCCGCAGGCGCGGCCTCGTGGCTGCCG
This sequence comes from Streptomyces sp. NPDC001056, assembly GCF_053598955.1. Taxonomy (NCBI): domain Bacteria; kingdom Bacillati; phylum Actinomycetota; class Actinomycetes; order Kitasatosporales; family Streptomycetaceae; genus Streptomyces; species Streptomyces sp. NPDC001056. Next base: position 39,759 of record NZ_JBSFLI010000042.1, read on the forward strand.
TCCGAGGTCTCGTCGCCGCGGCGGCGGCGATGATCGTGGTCGCCTTCGCGCTGCCCGGCGCGGCTCAGGCCGACACGACCATCACCTCCAACAGCACCGGCACCAACAACGGCTACTTCTACTCGTTCTGGGAGCAGTCCAGCGGCGCCACCATGACCCTGGGATCGGGCAGCAACTACAGCCTGACCTGGAACACGGCCTCGCAGAACGTCGTCGCCGGCACCGGCTGGAACCCGGGCACGACCAACACGGTCTCGTACTCGGGCACGTGGAACTGCAACGGCAACTGCTACCTGTCGCTGTACGGCTGGACCACCAACCCGCTGGTCGAGTGGTACATCGTCGACAACTACGGCAACTACAACCCGAGCTCGGGCGCGACCAAGCTGGGCTCGGTCAGCAGCGACGGCAGCACGTACGACCTGTACAAGACGACCCGCACCAACGCGCCGTCCATCGAGGGCACCGCGACGTTCGACCAGTACTGGGCGATCCGTCAGTCGAAGCGCACCGGCGGCACCATCACCGTGGCGAACATCTTCAACGCCTGGAAGAACCTCGGCCTGAACCTCGGCACCCCGAACTACGAGATCCTGGCCACCGAGGGCTACCAGAGCAGCGGCAGCTCCAACATCACCGTCAGCAGCGGCAGCAGCAGCGGTGGCACCACCCCGCCTCCGAGCGGCAGCGGTTGCTCCGCGACCTTCACCAACTCCTCCGACTGGGGCTCCGGCTTCACCGGCTCGGTGGCGGTCGACAACACCGGCTCCTCCAGCATCAACGGCTGGACCGTCCAGCTGACGTTCCCCGGCAACCAGACGGTCACCAGCCTCTGGAACGGCAGCTACACCCAGTCCGGCAACACGGTCACCGTGAAGAACGCGAGCAACAACGGCTCGCTGGCCGCCGGTGCCAGCACCTCCTTCGGATTCAACGCCAACTACTCGGGCAGCAACGGCGCTCCGACGGTGTCCTGCACCGCCGGCTGAAGGTGATCCGCCGCCGAACCGGCCCTGACCGGCGTGACGGCTGGGTCCTGTCCCGCTGATCGGCGTCGCCCCCGGACGGGGATGGCGGCGAGGTGGAGAGCGGCCTGGCGGGCGATGGCACGTATGTCGCATCGTGTCGCCAGGCCGCACCGCTGCTTGAGCCGGTTGATGCGGCGTTCGAGGGTGTCGCGCTGTGTGCAGGCAACAGCGTCGAACCCGGGCGGTCGGCCGCCGCGGCAGCCCCGCCGCAGGCGGTGGCCGACCTGGTCGGACGGCCGCGGGATGACCGCGCGGATGCCGCACCGCCGCAGGTGGCTGCGGATGGCGCGGGAGGAGCAGGCGCGGTCCGCCAGGAGCGCCGTGGAGCGGGTGCGGGGCCTGCCCCGAGAAACGTTCTAGCCCTCCGCCGCCACGATCTCCCTGCACCGCTTCACATCCGCCGCCATCTGCTCCAGCAGCGCCTCCAGCGAGTCGAACTTCGCCTGACCGCGGACGTAGGCGAGGAAGTCGACGGCGACGTGCAGGCCGTACAGGTCGAGGCCGACGCGGTCGATGGCGTACGCCTCCACCGTGCGCTCGGTGCCGTCGAACTGCGGGTTGGTGCCCACCGAGATCGCGGCCGGCATGATCTCGCCCTGGGCGTGCAGGTAACCGGCGTACACACCGTCGGCGGGGATGGCGGTGTGCGGCAGCGTCTCGACGTTCGCCGTGGGGAAGCCCAGCTCACGGCCGCGCTGGGCGCCGCGTACGACGACGCCCTCCACCCGGTGCGGACGGCCCAGGATCTCGCGGGCACCCTCGACGTCGCCCTCGGCGACCAGGCGGCGGGTCAGGGTCGAGGAGAACGGCAGGCCGCCGCCGGCCGCGCCGGACACGTACAGGTCGACGACCTCGACCTCGAAGTCGTAGACCTTGCCCTGCTCGGTGAGGAACTCGACGTTGCCGGCCGCCTTGTGGCCGAAGCGGAAGTTCGGGCCCTCCACGACCGCCTTGGCGTGCAGCCTGTCGACCAGGACCTTGACCACGAAGTCGGCGGGCGACAGCTTGGAGAACTCGCTGGTGAAGGGGAGGATCAGCACCGCGTCGACGCCCAGCTCGGCCATCAGCTCGCAGCGGCGGTGGTGCGGGGCGAGCAGCGGCGGGTGGCTGCCGGGGCGGACGACCTCACTCGGGTGCGGGTCGAAGGTGACGACGACGGCCGGGACACCCAGCTCACGCGCGCGCTCGACGGCGTGCCTGATGATCAGCTGGTGGCCGCGGTGGACACCGTCGTAGGAACCGATGGTGACGACGCTGCGCCCCCAGTCCTCGGGGATGTCCTCCAAGCCACGCCAGCGCTGCACTGTGACCGCTCCTCGAACCCGTGTCCGTGTCTACCTTGACGATTGTGCAGGTCTAAGGGTGCCATGCCGGGTGCCCGGGGCCCGCATCGGCGGGGGCGCTGTGACCTGGCGCACGTCCCCGGAGCAGCTCGGAGGTGGTGTCAGGCCGGTACGCGCGCCCCCGCGAGGTTCTCCAGGGTACGGCGCGTGCTGGGGCCCACCACGGCGGCCCATTCGTCCGGGGTGTCGGCGAGCCACCGGGTCATCCGGGCGGCGAAGCCGGGGACGTGCCGCCCGAGATCGACCAGGGCGCGGTCGAAGCGCGTGGCGCCCTCGGGGGTGCGGCCGAGGAGCAGTCCGGTGCGGTGGACGAGGGCGCGCACCTCCCCGTGGCCGTCGCTCGACGCCGCCGCGTGCAGGACGGCGTCCAGGACGGACGGTTCCCTCTCGCGGCCGAGCAGGAAGTCCAGGAGTTCGCGGCGCAGCGGGCGGGAGGCGCGGGTGCCGGGGGCGGCGAGGACGGTGGCGAGGGCGGCCCGCAGGGGTTCGGGGCCCTCCCGGAGCAGGCCGGTGACCAGGGGGAACAGGACCGGGCGGGCGGCGGGCCCCTGATCCAGGCGGCGGTCGACGGCGGTGGCGACCCGGCCGGCGGCCTCCGGGTGGGGTCGTACCGCCTCCCGCAGCAGGCTCGCGGCGGCGCGCGCGAGGGCCGGGGTGGTCACGTCGGAAAGGAGGCGGCACAGACAGCCGGCGGCCTCCCGGTGCGGGCCGCGCAGCCGGGTCCGGAAGGCGTCCAGGACCGGTTCGGGGTGGGTGGTCAGGGCGGGGAGCAGGGCGGTCGCGGGGATGAGCGGGTCGCCGTCGGCGAAGTGGCGCAGCGCCTCCGCCAGGTGCCGTTCGCGGGTGCCCGGGTCGCCGGCCAGCAGGGCGTGCGCGCCGCCGTGCAGGGCGTGGTCGGCGGGGCGGGCGAGCACGGCGCCCGCCGCGCGGCACAGCAGCTCGCGGTCGGCGGCCGTGCGCAGGTGCGGGGCGGCGCGCAGCGCGAGCGTCACGGCGGCCGTGTGCCGGGCGGGCCGCTCGTCGTGCGCCCAGCGGTCGACGGCCCGGCACAGCGCCGCCGGCTCCTCCTCGGCGAGGACGGTGAGCAGTTCCTGCGCGTGCTGGTGGCTGCTCGCGGCCAGCGCCTCGGTCAGCGCGTCCAGGGCGCCGTGCCGATGGGTGTGCAGCAGGGCCTGCGCGGCCGTCGCCACGGTCGCGTGCGGGGCCGCGGGCAACGGCCGCTCGTCCTCGAACCACCGCGTCAGGTGCGGCTGTACGGCACCGGGTGCGGCGGCCAGCAGCCGGGCCACGGCGTCGAGGTACCGCTCGCCGGGCGCGCCCGCCGCGGGGTCGGCGAGGACGAGCCGGCGCAGCAGGTCCAGCCGTTCGGCGGCGGGCACGGGCAGGCCGGTCCAGAAGGCGGGGCCGAACTCCCCGGGCACCGGCCGCCGTTCGCGCCGCCAGACCACGACGCGCTCGGCGAGCAGCCGCAGCACCTCGGTGTACGGCGTCGCGTCCGGCACCTTCGACAGGGTTTCGGCGAGCAGCCGGGCGGCCCACCAGGAGCCGGTGTCCAGGTCCAGGGCGTCCACCAACTCGCGGAGCCGGAAGGCGAGTTGGCGGGCCCCCTGGCGGCGGTCGAGGTGCAGCAGGGCCTGGACGACGGGCCCGACGCGATGGCGCGGTACGGGTACGGCGTCCTCCTGCCTGGCGCGGTGCACCAGGGCGTGCACGGCCTCGTCCAGGTCGAGGTGCATGCCCTGGAGCCAGTCGGCCAGCTCCTCGTGGGCGAAGCGGTAGCCGCCGCCGGCCGGGACGAGCAGGCCCTCGGCGAGCACGGCGGAGGCCCAGCCGGTGCCGCCGCCGAGCCGGTCGGGGGCCGGCCCCCACGGGAACACCGCCTCGAAGGACTCTCGGTCCAACTCCCCCTGCCCGGAACCGAGTCCCCGCCGGGCGGCCTCGTGCACCTGCCCGGCGACCCGTGCGGCGAGCCGGCGTACGGCGGTGCCGCGCAGTCCCCGCTCGGCGGCGAGCCGCACCGCGACACGCAGGCACATCAGGTCGAGGTGGGCCGCGAACACCTCGTGCCGGTCGACGGGACGGGTGTACGGCGCCGTCCGCAGCGCGGCCCACACCTCGGACAGCAGCCGCAGGGTGAGCGGATGCCGGGCGTCCCGTCCGGCGAGCAGGCCCTCGGGGATCCCGTACCGCACCCGCGCCCTGTCGGCCTCCTCGGCGTCGAGGTCGCCGAGTCGCGTGGTCCGTGCGTCGGCCGAGGAGAACTCGGCGTGCTCCCAGTACTCCTCCCGGCAGGCCACCACCAGGCGGGCGCCGGTCTCCCGGAGCCAGGCGATGGTGCCCTCGGTCCACTCGGAGAGGCGGTGGGCCAGCGCGGGGGGCATCTCCTCGGGACCGTCGAGGAGGAGCAGGAGGGGGCCGCCGGCGCGGGCGGCGAGGTGCTCGGGCGTGAGATCGCCGAGGTCGGGGAGGTCGAGGTGGCGGGCGGCGGCGATGATGCGGGCGGCCCGTTCCAGGGCGCGGCGCGCCGCGTCGGCCACCGAGCGGTCGGTCCCCTCCAGGTCGGCACCGCGCAGCCACAGCGTCGGCGCGGCCGCGCGGCCCCGGCGGGCGGCGAACGCCGCGAGTTCCGTCGTACGACCGCTGCCCGGGACGCCGACGAGGCCGAGCACGGGCCGGTCGCCGTCCGCGAAGTCGGCCAGGTCCCCTGCCACCGCGGCGCGTTCGACCGGCTGGACCAGGGGCCTCGGCGGTCCGTCCTGGCCCACCGAGGTGGCGGTCAGCTCCAGGACGCCGGCGAGGTTGAGGTCGGCGCCGTACGCGGGCACGGTGGCCGCGTTGCGGGCGAGCAGCTCGGCGAGGGGACCGTCGGCGGCCCTCGGCGGCACCGCGAAACCGGCGTCGCGGTGCGGGGCACGCAGGACGGTGCCGAGGACGCCGAGGACCGCGCCCGTACGGGCGTCCACCACGGGTCCGCCCGCCGCCCCGCCCCCGGGCCGCAGCGCGTCCCGGCCCGCCGTCCCGATGGCCAGCTCCAGCGCGTCGCCGAGGAGGTGGCGGCCGTACGACACCTCGGTGGTGGCCAGCACCCGCGCCTCGCGCCAGCGCCCGGCGGCGATCCGCACATAGGTACCCGCCTCGACGTCCTCCCGGGTGGCCAGCGGCAGCGGGGGCACGTCCAGGCCCTCGGTGCGCACCAGGGCCAGGTTCCGGGCGGGCAGCGCGGTGATCTCCTCGGCGGCGACCACGCGGGTGCGGTCCCCGGCGCGCAGTACCAGCCGGTCGAGGCCGTCGACGGCTTCGTGGCTGGTGAGGAGGGTGCCGTGGTGGTCGGCGAGGAACCCGGTGCCGCGGGGGCGGCCGGCGGGGTCGTGGAGGTGGACCAGGGGGTCGGGGGTGGGGGCGGCGGCGTTCGTCCGGCGGATGTCGGGGGCCTCCTCCGGGCGCCGCCAGGTGTCGAGGGCGCCCGCCGGGTGCCGAAGGGCGCCGGGGGAGTCCACCGGGTGCCGGCGGGGGGCCGGGAGCACTCTCGCGCCCCGCGCCCTGTCCGCCGGGACCTCCGTCGGTCCCGTCGCGTCCGCCATGCCACCCGTGCCGTGCGCCGTAGCCCCGCGGGCGCTGCCGGTTCGCGGGTCTCCTGCCGTCATCGTCTTGCCTTCCCGCCCTTGCCCGTGCCTGTGGTGACGGTAGGCGGGTGATGATCGGCGGGGCGGGCCGGTCGGGGAACGCGCCCCCTTCCGCTCCCCCGGTTCACTCCGAGCGCCTGCCCGGACGGGTGAATTGGCGGCGGCGGCTGGATAACCCTAGGAGTGGGGGAAGAGGGGGGACCGTGGAGCGGCGGCAGGGGCGCACCCCGTGCCGGCCGCCGCTCCACGGCGGCGAGCCCTCGCTCAGCCGAAGACGGCCAGGCTCTTGGCCTTGCCCTTGTGCAGCTCCACGAGCGCCAGGAAACGGCCCTCGGGGTCGAACACGGCGACGGGACCGGCGTCCGCGTACTCGTCGGGCATCTCCAGGCGGACCCCGTTCAGCAGCAGCCGGGCGCGCCGGGCGTCCACGTCCCAGCGCGGGAAGGCGGCCGAGGCGGCCTCGGCGATCGGCATCACGGTCAGCTCCTGCTGGAGCTGGTCCAGCGTCCTCGCCGAGTCGAGCTTGTAGGGCCCGACGCGTGTGCGGCGCAGCGCGGTGAGGTGCCCGCCCACGCCCAGGTCGGCGCCCAGGTCGCGGGCGAGGGCACGGATGTAGGTGCCGGAGGAGCAGACGACGGAGACGACCAGGTCCAGGACCGGGGTGCCGTCCTCGGCGACCGCGTCCCGGACGTCGTAGACCGTGAAGGAGGAGACGGTCACCGGGCGGGCCGGGATCTCGAAGTCCTCCCCCTCGCGGGCCCGCTTGTACGACCGCACGCCGTCGATCTTGATGGCGCTGACCTTGGACGGCACCTGCATGATGTCGCCGGACAGCTTGGCGATGCCGGCGTCGATGGCCTCGCGGGTCACCTTGGAGGCGTCGGTGGACGAGGTGATCTCGCCCTCGGCGTCGTCGGTGACGGTGTTCTGGCCCAGGCGTACGGTGCCCAGGTACTCCTTCTCGGTCAGCGCGAGGTGACCGAGGAGCTTGGTGGCCCGCTCGACGCCGAGGACCAGGACGCCGGTCGCCATCGGGTCGAGGGTGCCGGCGTGGCCGACGCGGCGGGTCCTGGCGATCCCGCGCATCTTGGCGACCACGTCGTGCGAAGTGAAGCCCGACGGCTTGTCGACGATGACAAGGCCGTCGGGCGTGGTGTGCTTCTGGGTCATTCCGCGGCGTCGCCGTCCGTCTCGTCGTCGCCCGGCTTGCGGTACGGGTCCGCCTCGCCGGCGTACATGGCGCCGGTGGCGCTCTCGCGCACCTTGGCGTCGGACTGCCGTGCCTTGTCGAGGAGGTCCTCGATGGTCCGGGCGGTGTCCGGCAGGGCGTCCGCGACGAAGGTCAGGGTCGGGGTAAACTTCACCCCGGCCGCACGGCCCACCTCGGAGCGCAGGATTCCCTTGGCGCTCTCCAGGCCCGCCGCGGCGGCCTTGCGCTCCTCGTCGTCCCCGTACACGGTGTAGAAGACGGTCGCCTCCCGCAGGTCACCCGTGACCCGGGTGTCCGTGATGGTGACGTGCGAGCCGAGCCGCGGGTCCTTGATCCCGCGCTGCAGCTTCTGGGCCACCACCTCTCGGATGAGGTCCGCCAGCCTTTTCGCCCGCGCGTTGTCGGCCACTGGTCCAGCTCCCGTTCTTTCCTTGTTCCTGGATCTTCGTTCTATGGTCTGCGGTTGTGCGGTCCGGGGTCCGTGTCAGTCCTCGTCGCCGTGGAAGCGGCGGCGCACGGACAGCAGCTCCACCTCGGGGCGGGCGGCGACCAGCCGTTCGCACCGGTCCAGTACGTCCGTGAGGTGCGCCGCGTCGCCGGAGACCACGGCGAGGCCGATGATCGTCCGTCGGTGGAGGTTCATATGGTCCACCTCGGCCGCGCTCACGGCGTACTTCCGCTGGAGTTCGGCGACGATCGGGCGGACGACGGAACGCTTCTCCTTCAGCGAGTGGACGTCGCCGAGGAGGAGGTCGAAGGACAGAGTCCCCACGTACATGTGTGTATGCCGGTTCACCCGCCGGTACGGGATCGATGGCCCCTGCGCCGGGTGGCCGGGGACATCAAGAAACGGTACCGCGTACCTGGCGGTGCCTCGACAGGGTTTCGACGCGGGCGGACCGGCGACGGCCTCGCCCACCCGCCCGACCGGCCGAAGCACAGGGTCCTGCGGGTGGCCGAGGGCCTGAGGCCCGTCGATCGACCGTGAGCCGGAGGCCCGTTCCGTCGGTCCCGTGCCGGCCGCCGTTCGGTCGGGGACGGCCCGGAGACCCGGGTGCCGCCCCGGCGATGTCCGGGAACGGCACGCCGGCCGACGGGAACACGTCCCGTCGGCCGGCGTGAGCCATCGGCCGGATTACGCCCGCGGCTTCTCGCGCATCTCGTACGTCGCGATGACGTCGTCGACCTTGATGTCGTTGAAGTTTCCGAGGTTGATACCACCCTCGAAGCCTTCGCGGATCTCGGTGACGTCGTCCTTGAAGCGACGCAGACCCTCGATGGTGAGGTTCTCCGCGACCACCTTGCCGTCCCGGATGAGGCGGGCCTTGGTGTTGCGGCGCACCTCGCCGGAGCGGATGAGGACACCGGCGATGTTGCCCAGCTTGGACGACTTGAAGACCTCGCGGATCTCCGCCGTACCCAGCTCGACCTCTTCGTACTCCGGCTTGAGCATGCCCTTGAGGGCCGCCTCGATCTCCTCGATCGCCTGGTAGATGACCGAGTAGTACCGGACGTCGACGCCCTCGCGCTCCGCCATCTGCGCGGCACGGCCGGCCGCACGGACGTTGAAGCCGATGACGATGGCGTCGGAGCCCATGGCCAGGTCGATGTCGGACTCCGTGACCGCACCGACACCGCGGTGCAGGACGCGGATGTCGACCTCTTCGCCGACGTCCAGCTGGAGCAGCGAGGACTCAAGGGCCTCGACCGAACCGGAAGCGTCACCCTTGATGATCAGGTTCAGCTGCTGGACCTCGCCGGCCTTGAGCACCTTGTCCAGGTCCTCCAGGGACACGCGGCGCGTGCGCTTCGCGAAGGCCGCGTTGCGCTCACGGGCGGCACGCTTCTCCGCGATCTGGCGGGCCGTACGGTCCTCCTCGACCACGATGAAGTTGTCGCCGGCACCCGGGACGTTGGTCAGACCCAGGACCTGGACCGGCATCGACGGGCCGGCCTCGGCGACGGTGTTGCCGCTGTCGTCCAGCATCGCGCGGACACGGCCGTACGCGTCGCCGACCACCATGGTGTCGCCGACCCGCAGGGTGCCTCGCTGCACCAGGACCGTCGCGACCGCACCGCGACCGCGGTCCAGGCGGGACTCGATCGCAATACCCTGCGCGTCCTGGTGCGGGTTGGCACGGAGGTCCAGCGCCGCGTCCGCGGTGAGGACGACCGCCTCCAGCAGGCTGTCGATGTGCAGACCCTGCTTGGCGGAGATGTCGACGAACATGGTGTCGCCGCCGTACTCCTCGGCCACCAGGCCGTACTCGGTCAGCTGACCGCGCACCTTGGTCGGGTCGGCGCCCTCGACGTCGATCTTGTTGACCGCGACCACGATCGGCACCTCGGCCGCCTTGGCGTGGTTCAGGGCCTCGACCGTCTGCGGCATGACGCCGTCGTTGGCCGCGACGACCAGGATGGCGATGTCCGTCGACCGGGCACCACGGGCACGCATGGCGGTGAACGCCTCGTGACCCGGGGTGTCGATGAAGGTGATCGCCCGGTCCTCGCCGTTGACCTCGGTCGCGACCTGGTAGGCACCGATGTGCTGGGTGATGCCGCCGGCCTCGCCCGCGATGACGTTCGTCTTGCGGATGGCGTCGAGCAGTCGGGTCTTACCGTGGTCGACGTGACCCATGACGGTCACGACCGGCGGACGGACGACCAGGTCTTCCTCGGTGCCCTCGTTCTCACCGAACTCCAGGTCGAAGGACTCAAGCAGCTCGCGGTCCTCCTCCTCGGGGCTGACGATCTGAACCGTGTAGTTCATCTCGCCGGCGAGGAGGTGAAGCGTCTCGTCGGAGACGGACTGCGTCGCGGTGACCATCTCGCCGAGGTTCATCATGACCGCGACGAGCGACGCCGGGTTGGCGTTGATCTTCTCCGCGAAGTCGGTGAGCGACGCGCCGCGGGAGAGACGGATGGTCTCGCCGCCGCCGCGCGGCAGCATCACGCCGCCGACGCTCGGGGCCTGCATGGCCTCGTACTCCTGGCGACGCTGCCGCTTCGACTTGCGACCACGACGCGCGGGACCACCGGGACGGCCGAAGGCGCCCTGCGTGCCACCACGGCCACCGGGACCGCCGGGACGACCCGCGAAGCCGGGACGACCGCCGCCACCGGGGCCGCCGGCGAAGCCGCCGCCACCACCGGGACGACCGGCGAAACCGCCGCCGCCGCCCGGACGGGCACCGCCGCCACCGCCACCGGGACGACCCGCGAAGCCGGGACGACCGCCGCCACCGCCGCCGCCGGGACGACCGGCACCGGCCGGACCGCGGCCGCCGGGGCCGGGACGCGGGCCGGCAGCGGGACGCTGCGGCATCATGCCGGGGTTCGGACGCGGACCGCCCGGACGGGGACCGCCCTGCGGACGGGGCATCGAGCCCGGAGTCGGACGCGGACCACCGGGAGCCTGCGGACGCGGACCGCCGCCCTGGGCGCCGGGCGCCTGCGGACGGGGACCGGCGCCGGGAGCACCGCCGGGACGCGGACCACCCTGCGGACGGGGCGCCTGCGGGCGCGCCATGCCGGTGGAGCCGCCGGAAGTGAAGGGATTGTTGCCCGGACGCGGGCCGGACGGACGGGCACCCGGACGCGGGGCCTGACCACCGGGACGCGGCGCACCCTGGCCCGGACGGGCCTGACCCTGGCCGGAGGCCGGACGGCCACCGGGCTTGGGGGCACCGGGACGGGCGCCACCGGAACGCGGACCCTGCGCGGCCGGGGCCTGCGGGGTCTGGGCGGCCGGGGCCGGCGGAGCGGTGAACTCCGGGGCGGCCGGAGCCGGACGCGGCGCGGGCTTGGGGCCCGGAACCGGACGCGGACCCTGGGCCGGCGCGGGCGCCACGGGAGCCGCCGGGGCCGCCGGCTGCTGCGCGGCGGGCGTCGGGGGCTTGGGGGCCGCCGGCTTCGGGGCAGCCGGACGTGCCGCCTGCGCCGGAGAGGGCGCGGCGGGCTTGGGGGAAGCCTTGCGCGGGGCGGGCTTCGCGGACCTGCCGCTGCCACCACCCTGGAAGGCGTCGGTCAGCTTACGTACAACCGGCGCTTCGATGGTCGAAGACGCCGAACGGACGAATTCACCGAGTTCCTGGAGCTTGGCCATGACGACCTTGCTCTCGACACCGAACTCCTTGGCGAGTTCGTAGACCCGGACCTTAGCCACTTCGCTCCTTTGAGGTCCGGGTTGAAGCCGGACCGTCGCTAGTTCATGGGCGTACTCATCGCGTACTCATCGAGTGCTCATCGCAATCTCGACCTGCTTTCGACTCGCGAGGTACCAGGCCGCACGGGGTTCCGTACGGCATGTCTTACGGCGTTGCCTCCTCGGCAACTGTTGCCTGCTCGACGTATCGACGCAACGCCTTTGTGTCGAGCGCTCCCGGGGCGCGCAGTGCCCGCGGGAACACCCGGCGGCGTACCGCCTGGTCGAGACAGACCAGGGCGGGGTGCACATACGCACCCCGGCCGGGCAGCGTACCGCGTGGATCGGGGACACATTCGTCCTCGCTCCGCACGATCCGCAGGAGATCGTTCTTGGCCGTCCGCTCCCGGCACCCCACACAGGTGCGTTCAGGGCATGCTCCGGCGTTCGTCCGGCCAGACACGGCTAAGTCTACCTCCCCGCATCGACCTCACCCCTTTGGGGGAAAGATCGAACGGCTGTTGTCGTAATTCAAGCCACCAGCGGCCTGGATTCATTCCCGCGCCGCGGCGCGGCCTACTCCGCCGGCTGCTCGGTGTCGGGCCGGATGTCGATGCGCCAGCCGGTGAGCCGGGCGGCGAGGCGGGCGTTCTGGCCCTCCTTGCCGATCGCCAGCGACAGCTGGTAGTCCGGCACGGTCACCCGGGCGGAGCGGGAGGCGAGGTCCACGACCTCGACCTTGTTCACCCGAGCGGGTGACAGGGCGTTCGCCACCATCTCGGCCGGGTCGTCCGACCAGTCGACGATGTCGATCTTCTCGCCGTTCAGCTCGCCCATCACGTTGCGCACCCGGCCGCCCATGGGGCCGATGCAGGCACCCTTGGCGTTCAGACCCGAGCGGGTGGAGCGGACGGCGATCTTGGTGCGGTGGCCGGCCTCGCGGGCGATGGCCGCGATCTCCACCGAGCCGTCGGCGATCTCCGGCACCTCAAGGGCGAAGAGCTTCTTGACCAGGTTCGGGTGGGTGCGCGAGAGGGTCACGGACGGTCCGCGGACCCCCTTGGCGACCCGGACGACGTACGACCGCAGGCGCTGGCCGTGCGGGTAGGTCTCGCCGGGCACCTGCTCCTGCACCGGCAGGATGGCCTCCAGCTTGCCGATGTCGACCAGCACGTTCTTCGGGTCGCGGCCCTGCTGGACCACGCCGGTGACGATGTCGCCCTCACGCCCCGCGTACTCGCCGAGCGTCGCGTCGTCCTCGGCGTCGCGCAGGCGCTGCAGGATCACCTGCTTGGCGGTGGTGGCGGCGATCCGGCCGAAGCCCGAGGGGGTGTCGTCGAACTCGCGCGGCTCCTGCCCCTCCTCCAGGTCCTCGGGGTCCTCCTTCGCCCACACGGTCACATGCCCGGTCTCCCGGTTGAGCTCCACGCGCGCGTGTCGGCGGCTTCCCTCGGTGCGGTGGTAGGCGATGAGGAGGGCCGACTCGATCGCCTCGACCAGCAGGTCGAAGGAGATCTCCTTCTCCCTGACCAAGCCCCGCAGGGCGCTCATGTCGATGTCCACGGCTACGCCTCCTCCTCTTCCTTGTCCTTCTTGTCCTTGCGGTTGAACTCGACCTGCACGCGCGCCTTCGCGATCTCCGGGAAGGCGATCCGGCGGCCGGTGGCCTTGCGGCCCTTGACGCCAGGCACCTCGACGTCGAGTCCCTCGTCGTCCACGGTCAGGATCCGGGCGACCAGCTCGCCGCCCTCGGCCAGCTGGAACTTCACGAGCCGGTCCACGGCGCGCACGAAGTGCCGGTGCTCGGTGAGGGGGCGCTCCGCGCCGGGGGTTCCGACCTCCAGGTCGTACGCGTCCTCGCCCATCGCGTTGGTCTCGTCCAGCTTCGCCGAGAGCGCGCGGCTCACATCGGCGATCGCGTCCAGGTCCGCCCCGGAGTCGGAGTCGACGACCACGCGCAGCACCCGCTTGCGTCCGACGGAGTCGACAGCGATCTCTTCGAGATCCAGCCCCTGGGAGGTGACGAGCGGTTCCAGCAGCTCTCGCAGCCTCTCGCTCTGGGTGGTGCTCATCCGGGTGACTCCTCGGCCGCGTGTGCTGTTGTGGGATGGGTCGCGTGTCTGGTGAAAGGGTATCCGGTCGCGGGGTGTGTTGCCGTCCACCTGTGGACAACCCGGCGCGGGACGGGTGAGGCCGGGCGGTGCCGGTGAGTGGTATCGGACACATGCGCGGGTACGGTGATCACGGGCGTGCCGTCGGTCGCCGCTCTTCTTCTTGTCGTACGAGTTCCCCGAGGACGTCTGCCGTGCCGTACCCCTCGCCACCGCGCTTCCCTTCGGGGCCGCGCAGAAGAACGTTGCTCGCCTCGGCCGCCGGCGTCGCCCTGCTCGCGGGCTGCACGGCCGGTCCGGACTCCGGCGGCGACGGCCCCTCGGCCACCGCGCGGGCGCGGGCGCGGGCCGCCGGTGACAGCGAGGCGCTGCTGGCACGCTACGACGCCGTGCTCGCGGCGTTCCCGGGCCTCGCGGAGCGGCTGCGCCCGCTGCGCACGGAGGTCGCGGCGCACGTCGCCGCCTTCGCGGACGGTACGACCCCCGCGGCGACCCCCTCGGGCTCCGCCTCCCCCTCCCCCACCGCCTCATCGACTCCCGCGCCGGCGACCGAGAAGGACGCCCTCGCCTCGCTGGCCGCCGCCGAGCGGACCCTCGCCGACCAGCGGGCCAGGGCGTTGCTGGACCTGCCGGGCGAGCCGGCGCGGCTGCTGGCCTCGGCGGCGGCGGCCGGGGCCGCGCACGCGTACCTGCTGACGACGGGGGGCCCGAAGTGAGCGACGGCGACAAGAAGACCGAACTGACCGCGCTCCAGGCCGCGTTGGCGGCGGAGCACGCGGCGGTGTACGGGTACGGCGTCGTCGGCGGCCGCGTCGACGACCGGCGCAGGACCGAGGCGAAGGCCGCATACGACGCCCACCGGGCCCGCCGGGACGCGCTGGCGCGCGAGGTACGGGACCTGGGCGGCCGGCCGGTGGCGGCGAGCGCGGCCTACGCGCTGCCGTTCGCGGTGCGCGACCCGGCCGACGCGGTACGGCTCGCCGCCCGGCTGGAGGAGCGGGTGGCCGGGGTCTACGCGGATCTGGTGCGCTCCTCGACCGGCGCGCGGCGGGCCTCGGCCGCGGGGGCGCTGCGGGAGGCGGCGGTGCGGGCGGTGGGCTGGAGCGGACGGAGCGTAGCCTTCCCGGGGCTCGCCGAACGGGCGGGCGAGGGGACGGACACGGGGACGGGCGCCGCGGGTGCGGCGGACACGTCGGGTGCGGCACCGTCGGGATCGGCGTCGGCGGGCCGCTGAGCGTCGTACGAGAGGACCGCGGGCTCACGGGACCCGCGCGTCGCACGGGATGGACGAGGAAGGGAACGGCTCGCGCATGGCTTTCGAACCGCCGCGGCGCCTGGTGCGGGCGCTCGGGGAGACGGCACCGGCGGGGGACGACTGGCTGGCCCGGTTGCCCGGGATCGCCGAAGGGGCCGTGACGCGGCTGGACTTGACCGTCGACCGGGTGCAGGTGCCGGGTGGCCGCAGCAGCCTGGTGGTCCTGGTGCGGCGTGCGGACGGCACGCCCGCCGTGCTGAAGCTGGCCCCGCCGCGGGCCCGCCCGGAGAGTGAGCGGGCGGCGCTGGCCCACTGGGGCGGACGCGGTGCCGTACAGCTGCTGTCGTCGGACGCGGAGGACCGTGCGGAGGGTGTGCTGCTGCTCGAACGGCTGCACCCCGATGTCTCCGTGCGGTCGCTGCCGGAGGCGAAGGCGCTGCTGGAGGCGGCGGGCACCCTGCGGCGGCTGTGGGTGGAGCCGCCCGCGGACCACGCCTTCGAGACCGTCGCCGAGCGCACGCGGCGGCAGGCGGTGGCGATGCGGGCCGGGGCGGAGCGGGCGCCGGAGGTGGCGCCGCTGGTGGACGCGGCGCTCGCGGCACGGGACGCGTTGCTGGTGGCGCCGCCGGAGCAGCGGTTGCTGCACGGCACGTTCCGGCAGAGCAAGGTGCTGGCCGGGGAGCGGATGCCGTGGCTCGCGGTGGGGCCGGACCCGGTCGTCGGGGAGAACGCGTTCGATCTGGCGCGGCTGGTGCGGGACCGGGTGGAGGACCTGATCGCCTCGCCCGCCGGGGCGTCGATCACCCGGCGGCGGATCAAGCGGCTCGCGGAGTCGCTGGAGGTGGACCAGGAGCGGCTGCGGGGGTGGACGCTCTTCCGGGCGGTGGAGTCCGGGGTCCGCGCGGTACGGGTGGGATGGCCGGGGGCCGGCGAGCTGCTGCTGGAATTCGCCGGGTGGCTCTAGCCGGACCGGACCGCACACGGCGACGCCCCCGGGGAAACCCCGGGGGCGTCGCTTCGGCAGTCCGGTGTTACGCGGTCAGGCGTGCGAGCGCGTCCTCGACGGACAGCTCCTCGCGCTCGCCGGTCTTGCGGTCCTTCAGTTCCAGGACGCCCTCGGCCGAGCGGCGGCCGGCGACGAGGATCTGGGGGACGCCGATCAGTTCGGCGTCGGTGAACTTGACGCCCGGGGAGACGCCGGCGCGGTCGTCGACGAGGACGCGCACGCCCGCGGCGGCGAGCTTGCCGGCGACGTCGAGGGCCAGCTCGGTCTGCAGGGCCTTGCCCGCGGCGACCACGTGGACGTCGGCCGGGGCGATCTCCTTGGGCCAGCACAGGCCCTGCTCGTCGGCGGTCTGCTCGGCGAGCGCGGCGACGGCGCGCGAGACGCCGATGCCGTAGGAGCCCATGGTGACGCGGACCGGCTTGCCGTTCTGGCCGAGGACGTCGAGCTTGAGGGCGTCGGCGTACTTGCGGCCCAGCTGGAAGATGTGGCCGATCTCGATGGCGCGGTCCAGCTTCAGGCCGGTGCCGCACCGGGGGCAGGGGTCGCCCTCCTGGACCACCACGACGTCCACGTACTCGTCGACCTCGAAGTCACGGCCGGCGACGACGTTCCTGGCGTGCGTGTGCTCCTTGTTGGCGCCGGTGATCCAGGCGGTGCCGGGGGCCACGCGCGGGTCGGCGATGTACCTGACCTTCTCGCCGAGGCCCTGGGGGCCGACGTAGCCGCGCACCAGGTCGGGGCGGCCCGCGAAGTCCGCCTCGGTGACCATCTCGACGGTGGCCGGGGCGAAGTGCGCCTCGACCTTGCCGAGGTCCACCTCGCGGTCGCCGGGCACGCCCACGGCGACGATCTCGCCGTCCACCTTGACCAGCAGGTTCTTCAGCGTGTCGGAGGCCTGGACGCCGAGCGAGGCGGCCAGGGTCTCGATGGTCGGGGTGTCCGGGGTGGGGATCTCCTCCAGCGCGGGCACGGCGGAGCCGTCGACGGGCTGGAGTGCGTAGCTGATCGCCTCGGTGTTCGCCGCGAAGTCGCAGTTCGGGCAGTCCGCGAAGGTGTCCTCGCCGGCCTCGGCGGGGGCCAGGAACTCCTCCGACTTGGAGCCGCCCATGGCGCCCGCGGTGGCCGCGCAGATGCGGTAGTCGAGGCCGAGGCGGGCGAAGATCCGCTGGTAGGCCTGGCGGTGCAGGGCGTAGGACTCGGCGAGGCCCTCGTCGGCGAGGTCGAAGGAGTACGAGTCCTTCATCAGGAACTCGCGGCCGCGCAGGATGCCGGCGCGGGGGCGGGCCTCGTCGCGGTACTTGTTCTGGATCTGGTAGAGGATCACCGGCAGGTCCTTGTAGGACGTGCACTGGTCCTTGACCAGGAGGGTGAAGATCTCCTCGTGCGTGGGGCCGAGGAGGTAGTCGCCGCCCTTGCGGTCCTTGAGCCGGAACAGCTCCTGGCCGTACTCGTCCCAGCGGCCCGTGGCGTCGTAGGGCTCGCGGGGCAGCAGGGCGGGGAGCAGCACCTCCTGGGCGCCGATGGCGTCCATCTCCTCGCGCACGACGCGCTCCACGTTGGCGAGGACCTTCTTGCCCAGCGGCAGCCAGGACCAGACACCGGCGGCGGTGCGGCGCACGTAGCCGGCGCGGACGAGGAGCTTGTGGCTGAGGACCTCGGCGTCCGCCGGGTCGTCGCGCAGCGTCTTCGCCATCAACTGGGACATGCGCTGGACCTGTGCGTTGGCCATGGTTCTCGTACTCCTGCCAGGTGGGGATGCCCCCCTTCGGGCGCGACCGAGAATGGGGGACGGTGATGGCATAGGAGGTTAGCCGGGCTCGCCGCGAGGGCGGAAATCGGTTATCGCCTGCGCAGCGGTAGCGGGGCCCCCATGACCGCGTACGGGCGCGATGCGCTCGGGAAGTGGACACGGCGGGCGAGGTCGACGTAGCCCAGGGAGTGGTAGAGGCCACGGGCGGGGCTGTCGGTGTCGATCGCGGAGAGGATCGAGCGGGGTTCGGTGGCGGAGTCCGTGATCCTGGTGATCAGCCGACGGCCGATGCCGCGGTTCTGGTAGTCCGGGTGGACGTGCAGCTCCGTGATCACGAAGGAGTCGTCCAGCCAGAAGTCGTTGCCGGCCGCGCGCAGGTACGGCTCGACGACCGTCGACCACCAGTGTGTGCGCGAGTTCGGCATGCCGTAGACGAAGCCGACGAGGAGCCCGCCGACGGTCGCTCCGAGGGCCCGTGCCCCCGGGAACTGCATGTGGCGCTGGACGATCTGGCGCCGTACGGCGACTTCGTCCGGGCCGAGGCCGAAGGCCACCGCTTGGACCGCCAGAGCCTCGTCCACACGGGCCGACAGGTCCAGGGGGCCGATCGCTAGATCCATGCCGGGAGGGTACCGGGGTTCAGAACAGCACACTCATGAAGGCGCCGATCTCCTGGAAGCCCACCCTGCGGTACGTGCGGCGCGCCGCGGTGTTGAAGTCGTTGACGTACAGGCTGACCACGGGGGCCACATCGGCCAGGGCGTAGCGCAGGACCGCCGCCATGGCCGGGGCGGCGAGGCCCTTGCCCCGGTGTTCGGGGGCCACCCACACGCCCTGGATCTGGCAGGCCTGGGAGGTCGCGGCGCCGATCTCGGCCTTGAAGACGACCTTTCCGTCCTGGTCGAGGCGCGCGAAGGACCGCCCGGAGCCGACGAGTTCGGCGACCCGGGCCTGGTAGAGCAGGCCGCCGTCGCCGGCCAGCGGGGAGACGCCGACCTCCTCGGTGAACATCGCCACGCAGGCCGGCATGATCGTCTCCATCTCGTCCTTGCGGACGCGGCGGACGTACGGGTCCGGGGCGATGTCCTCGGGCATGTGGTCGGTGACCATCAGCGGCTGGTGGGGCCTGACCTCGCGGGCCGGGCCCCAGTGGGGTTCCAGCAGGCGCCACAGGGCGGAGGTGGCGTCCGCGGGACCGACGATGGAGGAGCAGCGTCGGCCCGCCCGGCGGGCGCGGTCGGCGAAGCCGCGTACGGCGCGCGGGGTGGCGCAGATCGGCACCAGGTTGGCCCCCGCGTAGCACAGGGACGTGAGCATGCCGTCCTCGTACCAGCCCCACATCTCGCCACCGAGGCGCCAGGGGTCGAGTCCGGCGATCTGGACGCGTGCGGACACGAAGGCGTTCGCGACCGGCTCGCGGTCGAGGACGGCGAGCGCGGCGTCGAGGTCGCTCGGGTCGAGCACCCGGGAGGTGGTCTGGGTCAACAAGTGCGGGGGCCTCACCCTGGGGTTTGCGCTGGTCTCCGCACTATAGCCGCGCCGGGTCCGCCGTGTGCCGTTCAGTTCGGAGGGCTCGGCCCCCGGCCGGGAGCGCGGGTCGTGCGTGGCTGGTCGCACGGTTCCCCGCGCCCCGCTTTCCGTCACCCTCGGCCGGAGAAGCACGGCCCCCCGCCGAAGGGCGCCGAGAGGGTCAGCCCGCGACCGACACCGTCGGCTCGCCGGAGGGCTCGCCGTTCTGCTCCATCTGCTCGGCCAGCTTCATGGCCTCCTCGATGAGGGTCTCCACGATCTTGGACTCGGGGACGGTCTTGATGACCTCGCCCTTGACGAAGATCTGGCCCTTGCCGTTGCCGGAGGCGACGCCGAGGTCGGCCTCGCGGGCCTCGCCGGGGCCGTTGACGACGCAGCCCATGACGGCGACACGGAGGGGGACCTCCATGCCGGTCAGGCCCGCGGTGACCTCTTCGGCGAGCTTGTAGACGTCGACCTGGGCGCGGCCGCAGGAGGGGCAGGAGACGATCTCCAGGCCGCGCTGGCGCAGGTTCAGCGACTCCAGGATCTGGGTGCCGACCTTGACCTCCTCGACCGGGGGCGCGGACAGCGAGACGCGGATGGTGTCGCCGATGCCCTG
>NZ_JBSFLI010000043.1:0-53736 GCF_053598955.1 Streptomyces sp. NPDC001056
GTGCCCTGCGGATCCGCAGGGCACCAGCCACTTCATCGTCCTCGCCTACGGCCTTGGGAGCGATTGAGCTGGAGGTACTAATGGACACCTGGGGCTTGCGTGAAATCCTTCGCCCATGAGCACACCGCCTGATGGACTGCCCGTCTACCGAGTCCTGACCGGGCCGGACCATGCCGCGTTCTGCCACCGTGTGAGCGAGGCAATAGGCCTTGGCTACGAGCTACACGACGGCCCCGCCGTCACCTTCAACGGGGAGAACGTCATCGTCGCCCAGGCGCTGGTCTGGCCGACGCGGTCATAGGGACCTTGAGAGTCGCGGTGATCGCGATCAGCCCTTGACATGGGAAGGGCCGCACAGATTGGGCGAGTTGTGACGCTTGCCTGGGCCCGTGCGGCCTGTTCCCATCCTGCCCTGTCCGGCATCTCCCGCGCACACTTCGGCGCGGTTCGACGGTGTGCATGGTTCCGTCGTCGCCCTCGCTGATCGAGGTCTCGTACAGGGTCGGCGCGGTCACGCGCTCACCCCAACAACGGCGGCGTCCAGGAGAGTCACGGCGTCGGCCTCGCACGGGTCGGTGAACAGCTGGTGGTCGCTGACGTCGAACGGCGCGTACCGCACGGAGACGCGGTGGCCGGGCACGAGGGAGGTCTCCTTCCCGTCCAGCGCGGCGGTGAGCCGGTCGTAGTCCTGCTGGGCGTGCCAGGTCTGGGTGTACGGGCCGAGGCGCAGCAGGGTGAAGCCGTCGAGGGTGTCGTCGCGTTTGCGGGCCTCGATGTAGAGGGCGTAGTGCGCGGGGTCCATGCCGACGTCGTCGGGCAGGGGCAGGCCAGCGGCGGCGTGGGTGAGCATCGTGTATCCGGGTTGCCAGAAGCCGAGGATCACGCTCGTCTTGCAGCGCAGCCAGCCGCGTTCGGTGTAGCCGAGCTGGCGGCCGTGGAGGTAGGCACCGGCGTGCGGGGTGTCGGGGTGGACCAGGGCGACGGCGATCATGTCGGGGCCGTGGTCGTCGCCGGGCCGGGTGTGCGCCCGCTCGACGAATGGGCCGACGCGCACGGCGATGTCCCGGGCGCTGCCGGGCGCCCAGGGCTCCGGGTCGCGTACGACGGCGAGCATCGCGCGGAACTTGTCGACGACGGCCTGGTCCTCAGGAGTGAGGGCGCCGGGGCCGTGGCCGCAGCGACGGAAGCGACGGATCATCGGGAGGTCTCCTGCTCAGGATTGGCGGTGCGGGGGCCGGCGGGCGTCTTGAGGACGCGTGGCAGGTGGACGTGCAGGTGCTCGACTACGACTTCGCGGCCGCGGTCGCGGAGTGCTCGGGCCAGGAGTTCGGTAAGACCGCTGGCCCTGTGCTTGCCGCCCGCACAGCCGATGGCGATGTGGCTGGGGCCGGCGGGCAGGTCGGCGTAGTCGGCGAGGTTGGCGAGCAGTTCACGGGCGCCGGGGGTGTTGAGGACGACGTCCTGGACGCGGGGGTTGAGGCCGTCGAGGTCGAGGATGTCGCGGGCGGCGGCCGGGTCGCGGAGCCGGTCGCGGACGTCTTCGATCCGGTCGGCGGCGGGCGGAATGGGGGAGCCGTCCGGGCCGGTGGGCAGGTGCAGGTAGCCGAACGAGGTCAGACGGATCGGGCGCAAGGAAGCCTCCTGGTCGGTGGTGAGGGCGGGAACACACGGAGCGCCGCGCCCGGCTGGGAAGGGCGGGGCGCGGCGCTCCGGGGGTGCTGCCTACTGGGTGGTGTCGGTGATCACGAGGAACTGGTCGGTGGGCAGGTCCATCACGACCTGCGCGTTGGTGCCCTGGGCGCGCTGCGCGGCGGCGTACTCTTCGGCCGGCCACGAGCCGCGGGGGCCTCCAGCGGGGAACCGCTCCAGGACGGTGCGGGACGGGGCGGTGGGCGTAGCCATCACCCATCACCACCGTTGACGCGCTCGTGGGTCTCGATCAGCGTGCCGATGGCGTCGGGGGTTGCCGCCCTGCCGACCCACTGCCCGAGTGCGGTGAAGACCGGGACGGTGTCGGTGTCGGCGTCGAACACCACGACGTAGCCGCCGTACCTGTCGAGAACCATCTCCTGAAGCGCCCGGGCCGGGGCGGCGGCCAGGACCTCCAGGGCGTCAACGGTCAGCCGGGCGGGCTCCGCCGGGTTGTCGGACTGAGCGAGGACGCCAGAGACGTGCAGCAGGTCGCCGGGCTGGATCTCGGTGAGCAGCGCGTGTGCGATCCAGGACGTGTTGGTGGTGCAGGACCAGATCACGTCGTCCACGACGTCGTCGGTGGGAGAGACGATCAACTGGAACCGGGCGGTGCCCGGAGCGTCGCCGGGCGCGGGGACGGTGTCGAGGAAGCCGTCGACGGTGAGGGGCTTGGTGTCCATCAGCTCGCCTCCGCCAGGCCGTTGGGGCCGAAGACCGCGTCGTACGCGTCCAGGACCGTCTTGGCCGGGGTGCCCCGGTCGGCGACCTGGTGGCCGTGGGCCCGCGCCCAGGTCCGGATCGCGGCCAGTTCCTCCTTGCTGCGTTTGCCGTTGGACTCAGGGGCGGCTACCACGGCAGCGGCGCCGGACTTCACCTGGCGCAGCTGTGCCTGGGCGGCCTCCAGTTCGGCCCTGGCCTTGGCGACCCGCTCCTCTGCCGCCCGTTGCGCAGCGTCGGCGGTACGGCGCTCGGTCAGCTCGGTGAGACCGCTGCGGACGCGGGCGGCCCGGTTGCGGATGGAGGCGGCCGGGTGGTTCTCCGCCCACGCGAGCAGGGCCTCGATCCCGTCGGTGTCCATGGTGCTGTCGGGCGCTGCGGCGGCCGTCTCCGGGGTGCTGGTGCTGCCCTCCGTGTCCGCGTCGGGGGTGGGCAGTCCGGTGTTCTGGACGTCTTCGGCGATCTTGGCGTGCTGGAGGGCGTCGGCGATTTCGGCCTCCGACAGGCCGAGGGTGTCGCGGACGTGCTCGGGGCTGTCGCCGTTGTTCAGCATGGAGACGGCGGTGGCGGTGAAGGCGTTGACGGGCATCGGAACTCCAGTCGTCGGGGCGTCGGGGGTGGCGAGGTGGGGGAGCAGAGTCACCAGGTCGTCCTCGGTGCAGGGCAGTCCGAGCGCGCCCAGCAGGTCGGCGAGGTCGTCCTTGTCACGGGCGTGGTGGGCGACCACCAGGGAGGCGGCGGCGCTCTGGTCGCTGCCGAGCGGGGTGAGTTCGAGGTCCTCGGCTACGAGGGCCTCTTTCATGTCGGTGAACACGAGCGGCCCTCCTACGCGGCCCTGGTGCGCGGCTTGTGCTGGGCGATGTCCAGCAGCTCGCGGTTGCGCTTCTGCTGGGCCTCGGTGAGCGGCCGGGCCTTCGCGCCGTGGCGGTGCCACAGCGGGGAGGCGGGCGGCTCGGGGTAGGCGAGGGCGTGGTCGACGTCGCGGTCGGTGCTCATGGGGGCCTCCGTCTGGAGGGGAAGTTCAGGCGTGGTCCTTGCTCTTGCCGCTCTTGGGCGGGTCGGAGACGAACCGAGGCTCGCCGGGGTGCGCCGCGTTCCAGAGCTCTGCGCACGTCTTGTGCACGGCCTCTCCGGCGTGGGACCTCAGCGGAGTGGTCTTCCGGCACAGCACGCACCGCTCGGGCCAGGCGAAGTGCCTGCCGTCGTGCCAGTCCAGGAGTGGGACCGGTACGGCGGGCTGCTCGGGCGGTGCGGGTGCGGGGCGACGGCGGGTGCTCACGGACGCAGGTCGGGCAGCTGCTGACGCACCTGCGCGACCAGGCCCTCGGTGGGCCTCCAGGGCCCGAGCTGCCCGCGTGCGGGGATCGGCAGGGCGAGCTCCTGGACGTCGGTGAGCTCCAGGTGCCACAGGCCGGGCTCCGCCCACTCGGTGCAGGGCGGGGAGCCGTCCGGGTCCTGATGGCAGCCGGTCAGCCGGGCGACGCCGATCACGGCGCCGGTCGGCAGGTCACGGCCGCGGATCGCGCGGGCAACGTGCGGCAGGCGCAGCGCGGGTCGGTCGGTCTGCAGGCCCGCGTGCAGCACCACCAGGCCCCGCCAGGCCCAAGGCTGCGGGCGGTTCTCGATCGTCTTGGCCCCGGCGACGATGGCGGTGGTCCACGGTTGCTTGACGCTGATTCCGCGGATCCAGTCGCCCGCTGGCGGAAGGGTTCCGGTGTGGGTGCTCATGCCGCTCGCCGCCAGACTGCCGTGCCCGGACGTCCGGCCCGGCGGCCGTTGATGGACGGAAGCGTGGTGTGCGCGGCGGTGGCAAGGACCGCGCGGCCGGTGTGCTTGCCGTCGTACAACGCGGTGTCGGCCGCCCTCTGCAGGCTGGTCAGGTCGCGGGTGCCGAGGACGTCGGGGGCCGCGGCGCCGACCGAGGCGGCGACCTTGATGATGCGGCCGTCGTCCAGGGTGACCGGCGTGTGCAGCATCCGGACCAGCTGCGCGAGGCGCTGCTCGCGACGGTCGGCGGCCAACTCCAGTACGACCGCGAACTCATCGCCTCCGAGGCGGCCCGCAGCGGCGCGCGGGCCCGCCCACGCGGTGATCCGGGCGCCGAACGCGGCGAGCACGGCGTCCCCGCCCGGGTGTCCGGCCGTGTCGTTGATCTGCTTGAAGTGGTCGGCGTCGATCATGACCACGGCCACGCCGTCGCCGTGCCGGGACAGGAGCCGGCGGGCGCGGGCGGTGTAGGCATCGCGGCGCAGCAGCCCCGTCAGCGGGTCCTTCCTCGTGGCGGCGAGCTGCTTGTGCAGCGTGATGGCGTGCACCGCCCAGCCGGTCAGCGGCACGGCGGCGGTCGTCAGTAAGAGGGTGCGCGAGCCGATTCGGCCGCGGTGGTGCAGGACGGAGTCCATACTGAGGATCTCCCTCTCGTCTCGTACGGGTTGGGTGGGCCCGGGGCAGGCGACTGGTTTGGACGCCTTGAGCGCCTGTCCCGGGGCGGAGCTACAGCGCGAAGTCGCTGCGGGTCGTCCAGCTGACGGGGTTGTGCCAGAGGCCGGCCTTCGCGGCGGGCCACTCCATCTGCCAGCCGGGCCGAAGCCCGCGCGCTCCCCAGCTGTCCGGCTGTTTGCCGGGGATCTCCAGTCCGGCCGTGTGCGCGGCGAGCGCGGCGTCGTACACCTCGTGGGCGCGGCGCAGGGCCGCGGCGGGGGAGTCGGCGACGCCGGTGAAGACGTGCACGCCTGTGACTGAGCACTTCAGTTGGCCAGTTGAGCGGGACGGGCTCATCTATCCCAGCCGAGGTCTCCAGCGCACGAAATACTGCTGGCCAGCTCTCTGAGCGATCTTTAGGCTGAGCAGGTGGCCAATGGGAAAACCTCGTATGTCTGCCTCTCCTGCCGGGTCTCGTACAAGCAGCCCCACGACAGGGCGAGGCAGCGGATCTGTCCGCGCTGTGCGGAGCCGATGATCCACGCAGGATCGGCCTTCGCGGCGCCCCGGCGGCGAGACGTCGCGGCATGGCGGGCCCTCACCGTGCTGCTGAACGCAGGCGTGGGCTTCCACAAGAGCTGCTGCGGCGGACCCGGATACCGGCCCCGAACGCTGCGCGACGTGCGCGAACGGATGACATACGCGCGGCGCAGCGGTACGCCGGTTGCCAAGGCGCTCGTACGGCGTGATGTGCCATGACGTCTACTGAACGCTCAGCCGGCCAACTCGAGCACTCACTGGCCAACTGAAACGCTCAGTCACAACGCCCTTGCGGGTCGGATTGATGGTGTCGTGTATCGGGACGTCGACCTCATAGAACTCGGTGCGCGGCATGACGCCCTTCTCCTCTCCGTGTCAGTGCTTGAGGGGCTACCGCGACCGCCCCGGCCTCCGTGGTGCGGGAGGGCCGGGGCGGCACGGAGAGCCCGTCAGGCAGCGACGGAAGCGGGGGAGTCGAGGCCGATGCCGCGGAGCGCGTCCAGGACGTACGCGTCGAAGCGGTTCTGGTGCTGGGCGGCGACCGCGTGGCCGGTGGCGCGGCTGTAGGCGTAGCAGTGCGCCATCATGCTGGTGTCGGTGTCGGCGAGGGCCTGGTCGACGGCGTTGCGCGCGAGGTGCTCGATCCAGGTTTGGGCGGCGGACTCACGGCGTGCGTGCGAGGTCGCCATGGCGACGGATTCCGCCCATCGGCCGCTGCCGCAGGTGGGGCCGCCGCACTGCTCCCAGTCCCACTTCCTCTCGCGCATGCCCTCGGGGTCGGCGTCCCAGTCCACAGCCCAGCGGACGGCCTGCTCGGGGATCTGCTGCTGGACGACGTCCAGGACGTCACGGCCGCCGGCTCCGAGCGCGAGGTGAGGGTCGGTTTCCTCGAGGACGCGGATCTGGTGGGCCAGGAGGCGGTAGGGGTAGTAGCGCTGGCTCCAGTTGCCGGTCTCACCGAGCGGCTCCACGACCCACAGGCGGACGGGCCAGGTGACGGGCCAGATGCCGGTGTCCTCCAGGGCCTCGCCGACGCACTTGACCATGCGGAAGTACGAGAAGGGGCTCTCGTCGAACCACAGGGTGGCGCAAGGGTTGGGGTGGCGTACGACCTGGCTGACGTTGGTGGCGAGGCTCACCGGGGTGCCGGCGTGCCGGGACATCTCGATGATGCCGTCGGCGGGGGTGGCGATGTACCAGGTGACGGGCTTGCGGGCCATGCGGGCCTCCATGAAGGGGTGTTGGCGGCCGGGGCCGCTCGATAACCGGGTGTTGGTCGGGGTGCGCATATCGGCGATCAGGCGCGGTAGACGGGCGGGCGGACTCCGGCGCGGAGTTCGCGGATGATCGAGCACGGGCCCTTGGTGGCGCAGTACGCGTCGTCGGTGTCCGGGAGGGCGTTGCCCGTGGTGCCCCACATGTCGCGGGCGAGGGCGTTCACGACGCGCAGCATCTCGCCGTCACGGGGGCGGCAGGTGCTGTTCTGTCCGCCGACGCCGGTGTTCTCGTGCACGTGCCCGCAGTCGTGGAACGTGTCCATGTGGCAGGCGGTGCAGTGATAGGTGACCAGCTGCTCCGACTTGCCTCCAGGACTCCACGTGCCTTCGAACTCGTAGACGATGACCTCGGCGCCCGGGGTCTCGGTGTGCGCGAAGGCGGTGACGAGGCCGAGGCCGTCCGCGATCGCGCCGAGCTGTGCCTGGTTCCAGAAGACGCGGGGGAGGAAGTCGTCCCAGCCCTTGCCGTGGGGCCACTGTGCGTACAGGACGCCCTGCGAGGCGTCGAAGGTCGCGTTGCCGTCGACGTTCTCGCGCTTGCACTGCTCGATCTGTGCGATCGACCCGAAGTACGTGGCGCTGAACTCCTCGGACTCCAGGAAGATCAGCCCGTACCCCTCGGGGCGGGTGTCGTGACCGTTGTCCTTGAGGATCTCGACCATGTCCTCGTAGCCGGGGTTCCCCGGGGCGATGGTGCCGACGAGCGGTAACCGGTACCGGTCGCAGCTGGTGACGTGGGCCGGGTTGGTGTCGCTGACGTGGTGCGCGGTGCCGTACGTGTTCGTGATCGTGATGCTCATGCGTGGGTGTCCTTCCCGGGTTGACGGCGGGCGAGCTGGGCGATTGCGAAGGAGGCGCGCACCCGGTCCAGGCGGGTGCGGGTGCGGCCGGTCACCGGGTGGTGGCCTTGGCGGTGGCGACCACGGCCGCGACGGTCTCCCAGCCGTGGTGCCAGGCACCGTCCAGGTGGAACGCCCCGTTGATGCCGAAGTCGGCGAGCTGGTAGAAGCCGCCCTTGCCGGTCTTGGTCGCGATCCTCTCCAGCAGGCCCTTGCCCGGGACGCGTCGGTCCGCGGCGTAGTGGGTGCCGAAGGAGATGGCGAGCGCGGCCGCGGCGGCGGCCGGATGGACCCGGATGCCGAGCGCGCGGGCGCCGGCCCCGGCCACGATCGCCTGCGTGGCCGTGTAGGTCAGGCAGTGCTGAAGGCACGCCGAACGGCCGCTGGCTGTGCCGTGGGTCGTCTCCTCTCCGGTGGCCGGGTCCTTGAAGGTGACCGGGTGGTCGTCGGAGGCGCCCTTTACGCGGGCGCAGAAATCCGACTGGATCCAAAAATCGCCGAGGGCGCTGGCTGCGCGGGTCAGGCCGAGAAGGGCGGCGAAGACGGCGGGACGATGCTGCATGCTGGATCTCTCCTGAGCTCGAAAGAGATGAAGGAACGGGCGGCCGGCCTTTGCCGGTGCTGCGGCCGCCCGGTTGTGCGGGCCCCGTCCCGGCCTCGACAGTCGGGACGGGGCTGGCTCACGCGGCCAGCCGGTGAACGCCCGGGGCCGGGAGGGTCATGAGGCTGCTGGGGTCCGCGGGCGTGCCGTCGAAGCACTCCAGGCAGCAGCCCAGCTTCTTGGAGAGGCAGATGTAGAACCGCCTCTTGCACTGGCCACAAGTCTGCCTGGCCGCCATCGCCTGATCGAGGGCCCACTCCTGAGCGAGCGTCGGCACGCGCTTGGGCACCGCCAGGTCGACGCGGAGCAGGTAGCCGCGGGTGGGATGACGGCAGGACCACTGCGGGCGGGTCGCGCAGAGCCTGCAGCGCAGGATCGCGACCGGGCCCTCGTTGTCGCCGGGGCTCAGCCCCATCTCCCGTAACTGCCGCCTGGTCACGAGCCCTTCGGGCACCGTGCTGCGGTCGTACTCGGGCAGCGCCGCGTCACTGCGCGGCACCCGGCTCGCCTCGGGGAGGCGGCGCTTCTTCCTCGGGCGCGCCATCACCTGCTCCAGGCGCCGGGCAGCCGGTCGGGGCGGTGCGGGTATCGGGGGCCGGGGCGCTGCGGGCGGGGCCGGCCGATCCGGCGGCGCGGGCGGGGGATGAGCACGGGCAGTTCCTCCAGTCGTCGGTGGACAGCGCTGCGCCCGCCGACGTCGTGCTG
Source organism: Streptomyces sp. NPDC001056 (assembly GCF_053598955.1). Taxonomy (NCBI): domain Bacteria; kingdom Bacillati; phylum Actinomycetota; class Actinomycetes; order Kitasatosporales; family Streptomycetaceae; genus Streptomyces; species Streptomyces sp. NPDC001056. The sequence continues at coordinate 8,793 of NZ_JBSFLI010000043.1, forward strand.
ATGTCGGCGGGCGCAGCGGGTGGTGCGGCTGGTTATGCGGCGAGGCCGTGGGCCGTGCGCGTGGGGTGCTCACCGGGCGTGGTCGGCGCGGGCGTGGTGTGGCCCGGCCGGGGCGTGGCCGGCTGCTGCTCGGGGGCGCCGTGCAGGTGGGTGCCGATCAGGTAGCCGATCAGCAGTCCGGTGACGCCGAAGACCTTGTGGCGGTTGGCCTTCCACCAGGTCGGAGCCGGGGGCTCGGTGAGCACTCCTATGACGGTCGGGGCTTTCGCCAAGACGGGATCTCCTTCTCTCGTAGGCGGGGTGGTGCGTGTGGCCGGGCGGCCTGTCCAGTCCTCGCCCGGCCCCGGGTGCGGGGCGGGCGAGGGCCAGGCAGGGCGTCAGGTCAGCGGGCGGGGCGGAAGCGACGAGTGGTGTACGGCTCGGGGCGGACGTTGTCGGGTTCGTCGTCCAGGTCGTCGTGCTCGGGCGTGGGCTGCGGCGGGAGGTGGAACGCGGGGTAGACGTTGACCTGCGGTGCAGCGGGGGCCGGGGTGTTGATGACCGGGCGCAGGCTCAGGCCGCGCAGGGCGACGATGCTGGCCAGCGCCCACATGAGGGCGGCGATACCGGCGGCGACGGTGCGGCTGCCGTCGGGCGTGGCGGACCACACCATGGCGACGCCGGAGAAGCCCCACCCGGTCCAGAGGATGCGGGCGCCGGTGCTGCCGGCGAATCCGCCGATGAGGCCGGCCAGGCCCGCGAGTTGCCAGAAGGCGTAGACGGCGGTGTCGGGGACGGGGAGGCCGGCGCTGTGCTGCCCGATGTAGGAGCGGATCGGATGGTCGATCACGCCCCACAGGCCGCTGGTGGTGTCGACTCCGGGCGGCTCGATCACCGCGCGGGTAGCGGACAGCCGGTGCAGCGCAGCGCTGACGATGTCGCCAGCAGCGTCCAGCAGGATGAGGAACGCGCAGACTGTGGCGAGGCTGAGGGCGGCCTTGATCCAGGTGGCCATGCCGTGCCAGCCGGCGCATCGCGCGTGCCGGACGTCTTCCCAGCGCTCGTGCAGGAAGCCGCCCTGCTCCCAGGAAGCGTCCCACCCGGCGCGGAGCCGGGCGAAGCGCTTCATGCCGGGTTCCTCGTCCCTCTGGTCAAGGAAGTTCGGGTTGTGCTGGCCGTTGATGGGCTGGCCGTTGGTGGGCTTGTCGTTGGGCTGCATGGCGGGGTGACTCCCTCGCTCAGGTCGGTGTGGTGGGCGGTGGTTGGCAGGCCGGACGGCCTGGCCCGCGCCCGACCGCATGGGTTCGGGCGCGAGGCAGGTGGTCCGGAGCAGGGGTTCAGAGGCCGCGGGCGTCGGCGAGGTGAGCGGCCTGGTCGACCATGCGGAGCGGGACGCGGCCCGTGCCGTGTGCGTCGTTGAAGGAGGGCACGGAGTCGACGTGGTCGCCGAACGTGCGGCGGATCGCGTCCAGGAGCACGGCGGCCGCGGCGGCTTGCAGGCCGCTGTCGCCGCGGGCCTCGATCCGGATGGCTCCGAGCATGCAGCGGGCGCCGTCCTCGTCGACCAGGACGTCCTTGCACCAGCCGCCGGTGAGCAGCCGGTGGTGGGCGCGCTGCAGGAGGGCCGCGACCGGGGTCGGGTACAGGTCCGGCAGCGGGGCGGGGCTGGCGACGACGGGGCCGGTGACGACGTCGGCCAGGTCCACGGGCTCGATGGGGATGTGCGCGGTGTTGACCTCGTAGGCGACGGCCGCTTCGTCCAGGCGCGCGGTCATCTCCGTGTTGATGAGCGTCAGGCGTTCCTCGAGGGACAGCGCCTTCGGCGGGGCGGGCGCTTGGGTGGCCGCGGCGATCTGGTCCATGGCGGGGCGGGTCTGTGGCATCGGGGGCTCCCTGGGGCGTCGAAGGCGCGGGGCGGTGGCGGCCTTCGACGCCGGCGGCCGGGGCGGTGTCAGATGCTGGAGGCCCAGCCGGTGACGGTGCTGATCGCGTCGGTGATGGCGGGTGCGGCGCCGGTGGAGGCGAGGAAGAAGCCGAACAGGCCGCAGGCCAGGACCGGTCCGAGGCGTACGTAGCCGCTCCGGATGAGGACGAAGACGACGATGCCGAGCAGGACGACGGCGGAGATCGATACGGCCACGGGTGGTGTGTCCTTCCAGGTGTGGGCAGGGCCCGGCCGGGTGCGGCCGGGCCCTGCGAGGGGTTGGGGTGCGGGGGTGGGTCAGACGCCGGAGAGGTTCTTGATGGCGTCCAGCGCCTGGCGGGGCGAGGTGACCGCGTCGCGGCGCGCGGCGGACTTCCCGCCGCCGCGGCGCTTGCCGCCGCCCTTCTTGGGTGCGCCGTCGTCGCCACCGTCTTCGGCGTCGCCCTTAACGGGGCCGAACTCGCCGGGCCGGGGCGGCTCGGTCCAGTCGAACCACAGGTCCCGCGCTTCCAGCTCGCGGATCTCGTAGTCGGTCAGGGTGGCGATGGTGTCGGGGAAGTAGCCGTCGATGCCGGCCTTGAAGTCCATGAACAGCGTGCGCAGGACTTCAGGCTGCTTGCCTTCGACGATCCAGCCGGCGCCACCGGTGTTGGAATCGGCGGGCGGCTCGGGCTCGCCGCGCATGATCCGCTCGATCCGGCCCTTCTCTTCCGGGGAGAAGGAGCGGGGGAGCGGGTCGGGGATGTACTCAGGCGCGATGCCAAGGGCCTTGAACATGTCGCCGACCTTCTTCGGCGCGACCTTCAGCACGACGGGGATGCAGTTGTCGCGGAGGTTCTCGCACAGCAGCTGCGTGAACCCGTCCTGGACGTAGATGGACTGGCCGGCCACCTTCAGGCCGACGCCGTACTTGCGGCCCTTGACCGACACCAGCTCCGCGAGGTCCATGATCTCCGCGCCGTAGTCGCCGTTGCGGGCGGCGGAGAGGAACTCATCGAGGTACGCGGACAGCATCCGGTAGGGGCAGCCCGGCCGGGTCGGGTCCCACTCGTGGACCTCGCCGTCCTCCCACGGCATCTCGCCCCGGATCTCCATGAGCGCGACCATGGCCCGCAGGAGCCGAATCATGTAGAGCGCGCCGACGCCGTAGCGGGCGGTGTGCTTGCCCAGGGCGGCCGTCTTCTCATCCGGCGCCTCCGTGGCCAACATGACCACGGCCCCCCACAACGCATCGGCTGCGACGTGCAGGCCCATCAGCTGGGTCTTGCCTCCACCGGAGGGGGCGACGAAGATCCCGTGCGCTGCGCCCCGGTCGGTGTAGACGCGGTTGCGGGCGGGCTGGCCGTTGCCGAGGTAGCCGGTCACCCACCGGCCGTCCTTGTCCGGGGTGAGCAGCTCCCTTGTTGCGGGGAAGATCTGCGCCAGCGGGCTGGAGTCCCATAGGGAGACCAGGATCTGGTTGCCGTCAATGGTGACGAACAGCCGGCCTTCGTCGTACTTGGTCTTCAGCGCGGCCGCCAGGGCGTGCTTGTTGACGCGCGGCTCGCCCGCCTCGTCGGGGACCTGGGCGATGTAGTGGGTGACCCGGCGGGCGTGGTCGCGGACCTCCTTGACGAACTCCGAGCCGGGTACCGGGCCGCTCGCGATCCGGTCGGCCCACCACTCGTGGGCGGTGGGGGTCTTGCGGCGCCGGTCGTTCGCGTCGGGGGTGACGTGGACTTCCCGCCAGGCGGGGCCGCCCTCGCGCCCGGCCTGCCGGACGATCTCCTTGATGGTCACGTCGGTGACGTCGACGCTGAACGCGGCGGCGATGTCGTCCTCCTTGAGGCCGGAGATGGCCCGGCCGGCCTCGGAGGCGCGCAGCAGCAGCGACAGGTCGTTGGGCATGCCGGGGTGCGGGGTGGCCTTGACCACGATGGTGCGGCCGGGCATACCGCGGTTCTCCCACAGCCAGCGGACCTGCCGGGTGAAGGAGTCGGCGCCGTCCTCCGGCTGTGCCGGGGACGGCTCGGGCGCGGCGGGCTGGAGCTGCGGTGCGGGGACGGGGGCGGCGAGGGCGGGCCGGTGGTGGCGGCGGGTGTGCCGGGAGAACGGCAGCACCAGCAGGCCGGCCGCCGCCCAACCGGCGGCGAGCAGCACGTCCAGGCACCACGGGCCCACGCCGGGGGTGTTCTTGGCGGCGACGTCGACGGCGGCGGCGAGCACGAGCGGCGACCAGCGCAGGATCTTGCGTCCCGCGCCGGGCTCGTCACTCTTGGCGGCCAGGACCCAGCCGCCGATGCCGGCGGCGCCCGCCAGCTGCACGACCGTGTTGACGGGGCTGTCGGGGGCGATGTTCGGGGCCGCGGCGAGGACCGGGGCGGCCAGGGTGTAGAGGGTGCGCTCCAGGGCGACGCTGCGCGGCACGGACACAGGGGTTTCTCCTTCGGGAGTGGCGATGGGCGGCTCGCCGTCGGTGGCGGGCCGCCCATCGGGGAGTTCGGTGAGTCGGAGTGGGTCAGTGGGCGAAGAAGCCCGGCTTGGGGGTGCGCTCCGGGCGGCCGGAGCGGACGGTGTCCAGGCCCTCGTACAGCCGCGCGTGCGTACGCCGCGTGTCGGTGGCGAGACCGGACACTTCCTGGGCCGTCTCGTGGAGCTTCTGCACCTCGGCGGCGGCGCCGCCGAGGGCGACGGACACCTGGTTCGTCATCTCGATGAATTTGCGGTCCAGCTCCGCGTTGGCGATGTCCACCGCGAGGCCCTCGGCGCGCTGGGCATTCGTGCGCATCTCGCGCAGCAGCGCCTCCAGCTCGGTGCTGGCGAGGTCCATGGCTTGGCCCAGCGTCTTGAGCTTGTGCTGGACGGCCTTGTAGCGGGTGTCGCCGTCCGTCGGGGAGGCGATGAAGCCGCCGGTGTGAGGCGTAAGGTCGCTCATCAGCGAGCCGCCTTTCCAGTTCTAGTCGTGGTGAGCAGCGGCGGAGGCGTGGGCCAGGCCCGCGTCGTCCATGGCCTGGATGTCCTCGCCGTATGTCCGGCCGACCGCCATGGCGGCGAGTCGGGCGGCCTCGGAGGCGATCTCGCACTCGGTGGCGCACCGTTCGGCGAGCTGCTTCATGCGGGACGCGGCGTCGGCGAGGTCCGTGATCTGGTCGACGACCTCGGTGGCGATGTTGTGGTCACCGGTCAGGTCGGCCGCCATGTCCCGCAAAACGTCCGCGACCTTGCCGAGCGCGACGGCCATCTCCTGAGCGCGGTCCTTGTCGACGCCGGCGGCGATCGCGATGTTCACGGTCTCCATCAGGTACTCGCCGAAGGTGATGTCGGTGCGGTGCTTGGCCGCCATGCCGGCCTGGGCCGACGCGGGCCTGCTGACCTCCGATGCCATGGGGTCCTCCTGTGTAGGGGGTCGGGTGGTACCGGGACGCTGGGTGTGAGGCTCCGGGGCCCGCGGGAGGCTCGCCCGGCTTGTGACGGTGGCTCCGAAGGGGTCGGCCGGGTCATCGACGATGACCGCGTCCGGGATCTCTTCCTCAGCCTCTTCGGACTTCGGCGGGCGGGTTGGGCCGCCGGGGCGGTCCACCGTGACGCCAAGGTCTTCGGGCCGAAGCCGTGAGGGCTCTTCCGCCTCGGGCGGGGTGGTCTTCTCGTCGGTCTTGGTGAAGAAGTCCTTGACCTTCTCCTTGAAGCCCGGCGGGTCCTTGACGTCGTCGGGCCTGGGGCCGTCGTCCGTCCCGGTGTCGCCCTTCTTGCCGTCGTCCGGCTCCTTGGTCGCCCAGTCGTCCTTCGGGCCGTCAGAAGACGGCTCAGGGCCGTCCTTGGGCGTCTTCTTGGTCGTTGCCTCGGAGTCCTTGGCGGCCTTGTCGCCGTTGGATTCCTTGGCCTTGTCGTCCTTCGCGGCCTCGTCCTTCTCCGCGGCGCGGCGCTTGTCCCAGCGGCGCTGCGCTTCCTCCGCCACGGCCGCGCTGAGGGTGGTGCGGTCTTCGGCCGCTTTAGCGGCCTCCCGCTTCGCCGTCCTCGCGGCCTTCCGCTCGGCTTTTGTCCTGCGGCGTTCCTCCCGCTCCGCCTGTTGGTTGGCGCGGTCCTGGTCGCGGTCCTTGCTTCGGTCGGCGAGGTTCGCGGCCTGATCGGCGCTGCGCCGCTGCTGCCGGGCGGTCTGGCGGGCGGCAGCGCGCTCCTGGCGGCCGCGGGCGCGTTCGGCCCGGGGGCTCGAGGCCGGCGAGTTCTGCGTCCTGCCGCCGTCGCCCTTCGAACCGCCCTTGCCGGGGCCCGAGTTGCCGGAGCCGTTCTTACCCGAGCCACCCGAACCGCCCTTACCTGCGCCGGAGCCTCCAGAGCCGTTCTGGCGGCCTTTGGACCCCCCGGACGACTCATTGCCCTTCGATCCGCCCCCACGGCCGCCAGCAGGGCGTTCAGGGCCCTTGCCGGTGCCCTTGGGGGAGTTGCCGCCCCCAGGGCCGCGCCCGGTGCCGCCGGACCCGTTTGTTCCCGAGCCCCGGCCTGAGCCGCCGGAGTTGCCGCCGCCTCCGCGTGAGCCGCCCCCGCCGCCGGCCTTCGAGCGGCCGCCCTTGTCGGCGCCCATGTCGGAGCCGGAGGACCGCGCCGCGTCGGCCTTGCCGCGCGCCGCCGCCTTGTCGGCCTTCGCCTTCATCTGCGCGGTGTGAAGCTTTCCGTTCTGCTCCATCATTGCTGTTTCCTGGGCGGTGCGGGCCTCGATAAGCGCGGCCTTACGCGCTATCTCAGCCTCACGGAACGGCGCTTCCCCGGCGTGCCGCTCGCGCGCCACTTCCAGCCGGTATTCCAGCCAGTCGCCGAGACGATCGGCGAGAGAACGCGGCTGGACGTATTCACCTTCCTCATATTCCCCGCCGCCGGAATCCGACGCGTCGGGCATTCCCGTTTCCCGGAGAGCGGTTTCCGGAGAAATAGGGCCGCGAATAACCGGGAGTTCCATTGTCGTCTCCGCCGGGGACTCCGGCGGAACGGCGCCGCCCGAGCCACTGTCGGGCGGTTCGGAAAAGAAGAGATCCCCGCCGTCGGGAGCATCCGGCATTCCGCCGGAATCACTGCCCCGGGCGGGGAGGCTGATCACGTTGCTGTCGGTGTCGTCGGACACGCGACTCCTCCTCCTGGGCTTGACAGTCGGCACCCGCCTCGCGTACACGCGTGCGCGGCACGCGCGGCACGCGGCACGCGCGGCACGCGTTGGGATCGCCGAAGGGCCGCCCCCGGGGATCGGGAGCGGCCCTTCGTGCGGGACGCGGGAGCTAGCCGCCGTGACGGCTGTAGACGTTGTGCAGGGCGAGCGCGACCTCACGGATGAAGTCCGTGTTCCCTTCGCGGTAAGCCTGCGTGCCTCGGATATTCACGAGCCGAAGCCAGTAGTAGAAGGTGCCGAGGTCGTTTCCGTGCTGAGCGATCAGATCCTGCTTGATTTTCCGCTCGTGTTCCGCACGGTTGAATGCTTTCCGCTCTGCCTTCGTGAGCGGGCGACCTGCACTCACGCCGACTCCCTGCGGTCCAGGTTGTAAATCGACGTGGGACCACCGTAGCCCATATTCGGGCTCTGCGCACCCTGCTGTCCCGGATTTTCCGGGGCGGCCTGCGGGGCGGCCTGGAGCGGCGGGTTGTTCTTCCGCTCCTTGAGCAGCGCCTTTTCCTTTCGCTGCTTCTTGACCTCCTTCACTTTTTCATCGTGGGCGTGGCGCCTATGAGCACTCCTTTCCAGCCCCGAACTAATGCTCTTGAGGTCCTTGAGAACGTCGTTCAGTGACTTTTCCACGGGGAAGGAGCGCAGGAAAGCCTGGCCCCACTTGTCGCCCTCCACGCGGGTCTTGCGGCAGTGCAGGCGGGTCTCGCGCTGGAGGATCTCCAGCTTGGCGGACATGTCCAGCACGACCCGGTGGAAGTCCGCGAGGTAGTGCGCGTAGGCGGCGGGGTTCTGCGCGATCTCGCGCACCGCCGCATTCGGGTCTTCGAAGAAGGGCTTGTCTTCGGTGCTCACGGGGTCCTCCGTGGGGATCGGATCTGCTGTACTCGGGGGGCTGTTGACTGCTTCCGGCAGTCGCAGCGAGGGCCAGCCCGAATCCCGCGGGCTGGCCCTCACTGGTGTGTGCCGGACGATGGAGCGGCTGGGTGTCAGCGGGCGTCCCGCCGGCGCCGCCGCTGCTCCGGGCGACGGCCTGCGCGGTGCCCGGGAGACCGCGTGTCTCAGGAGACCTTCTTGAAGCGGGACCGTGCGATCTCAAGTCGGCGTCCCGCGGTGGCCCGTGAGACACCGAGGATGTCCTTCGCCTCGTCGACTGAGACGGTGTCCGCGCCCTGGCGCCGGTACATGAGACTGAGCAGCGACGTGACCTGTCCCTCGATCTCAGCGTCCCGGGCAAGCGCGGGGCGGCCGGTCTCACCGGAGCGCAGCGGGACCGGAGCCGCGCCGCTGCCCGAAGAGGTCGTCTCACCGTCTGACCTGCGCGTCTCACTCGTGTGAGACGGCATCTCAGTCGTGCTCACCGGGCCGCCCGTCTCAGCGGAACCGGTCTCAAGCTCCCGGCGGGTCTCACCCTCGGCCGTCTCAGCGAGGAGTGCCGGGGCGGTGCGCGGGTGGGGAACCGTCTCACCGAAGCCGGTGAGATCGGCGGACCGGGTGTGCTCGGTCTCACCGGCGGGCACGTTGCGCGTCGTCTCATCCGGCCCGGCGCCGTCGCCCGTGCCGGTCTCACCGGAGTCCGTCTCACCGGGCTCCTTGGTGATCTGGTGGATGCGCCACATCACCCACGGGGCGATGGCGGCGACGCCGACGATGAGCCACCACAGCGGGTCGCCCTTCTTGTCGACGCCGACCAGGCCCGCCGCGGCAAGGTGGTAGACCGCGTTCGCGGCGACCATGAGGATCAGGGCGCCCGCGACGTCGCGGTGGCGGCGGAACGCCTGCACCACATACACGTCGATCGCCAGCGGCAGCGCCCAGGCGACCTGCCACGGCCACCCGCTCAGCTTGGCCAGCGCGAACTCACCGGAAGCGGTCAGGACGATCGTCGCCCCCAGTGCGATCCGCGGACCCCAGGTGTTGACGACGTTCTTCGTCTTCTCCTGCTTCGCGATGCGCGCCTGCGCGGCGGCGACCTCCTCACGAGTGGCAGTCAGCTCCCGCCACACCGCCTGCTGCTCGGCACCGGACTCGGCGCGGATCTGCTCGGCTTCCCGCTTCGCGTCGGCGACCAGGCGGCCCGCTTCCTTCTCGGCCGCCGTGATCCGCTCGGACGCGGCAGCCTCCGCGCCGGAGATGGCGCCGGCCGCCTTGGCCTCCGCGATCGAGCGGACCCTCAGGACGTCCTCTTCCGCGCGGGCCTGCGCATCCTCGAGGACCTGCTGCGCCTCGCCGCGTGCGTCGTCGGCGTCCTGCTCCGCCTCACGGAGCACTTCGGCGGCCTGGCCGCGGGCGTGGTCCAGGATCCTCGCCGCGTCCTCTTCCGCCGTGGCGACCTCCTCGCGGGCCTGGGTGCGCAGCTGCTCGGCGTCCTTCTCCGCCTGCCGACGCATCTCGGCAGCCGCCTCGCGGCGGGCGCCAGCGTCCTCTTCGGCGGCGGCCACCAGGGCGGCGGCGCGCTGTTTGGCTTCCTCCACCAGGTGCTCGGCGTGCGCGGCGGTGGCCTCGGCCTCGGCCTGGACGCGGGCCTTGTCCTGCTCGGCCTCGCTGCGGATCTGCGCGGCACGGGCGCGGGCGGCCTCCACGATCCGGGCGGCCTCCGCCTCGGCCTCCACCTGGAGCTTCTCCGCGGCCTGGCGGCGGCGGGCGAGGGTCTGTTCAGCTGCCGCCAGGTCGCCGTCGGCGATCGTGCGGGCCCGCTGCACGGTCTCCTCGGCCGCCGCGACCTGCTCCTCGGTGAGCGTGCGCATCCGGTCGGCCTGGGCCTTGGCGATGGCGAGGATGCTGGCCGCTTCCTCCTGCGCCTTGTGTGCAGCGGTCTCGGCGTCGGCGGTCTGCCGACGGGCCTGCTCGATCAGGGCCTCCGCCTCGGTCCGGGCGGCGGCGAGCAGTTGGTCGGCCTCCGCGCGGGCGGCGGTCACGAGCGCCTCGGTGTCGACGTCCGGCGCCTGCACCGGCGCGGGTGCGGGCTCGGTGGCCACCGTCGTGTCGGCGGTCTCGCTCGGGCCGGCCGTCGCGGCCGTCCTGGTGGCCGTGGTGGTCTTGGCCCTGGTCGTCGTCTTCTTGGCGGGAGCCTTGCGGGCGGGCTGGCGTCGGGTGCTCACAGGCGGGGTCCTTTCTGGTGTACGCCTGCTGGGCCGCCGCTCGGGGGATGCGGCGGCCCGGCAGGGCTTGAGGGGGCCGGGTCAGCGGGCCAGGAGGAGCGCGGCGATGACGATGAGCGGGCTGGCCATGCCGAGCAGGTAGATGAACCGCATGTCGGTTCCTTCCGGGAGGAGGTGAGGGGGTCAGGCAGCGGAGCGGGGCCGGTGCGGGTGGCGCGGCGTTCACCCTCGGGCAGCGCTCCGGTCAGGCGCCGATCAGGCGGCCGACCTTGGCGAGGTGGGACTCCTGCTGCCTGATGAGGTCGGCCACCTTCTCCCGGAGGGAGCCACTGAAGTGGCCGCCGAACCCGTCGCCGACGTGCCAGCCCGCAGCGCCGGGATAACCGGCCTTCGCGAGGGCCTCGTTCGGGCTCAGGTCGGCGTACAGGTGCTGGTAGTGAGCCGCGGCGATGTCCCGCGCCCGCTCGTCGAACGCGGTGGCAGCGGCCAGTGTCCGGTCCTGCGCGTCGACCAGCCGGGAGAGGGCGGCTGGCCACTCCTGCGCGGCCGGCGCGGTACGCAGGTAGGCGTAGGCCGCGTCCAGCGCCTCCGCCTCCCGCTCGTACGCCCCCCAGCGCTCCGGGGCGTCCTGGACGACCTCGCGGAGGTCGGCGACGTAGGCCGCCATCTTCCACTCCTCGCGCGCCTGGTGGTACAGGTCGCTGAGGATGATCCGCGCGGCCTCCCGGAGGCGGTGCTCGGTCGCGTCCTCGGACTCGGGCACGTAGGTCAGCCGCGGGTCCCGGTGGACGGAGTCGGGCTCGGCCGGCTCCGGCTCACGACCGGTGAACGGCGCGAACTCGAAGCGCAGCCCGCCGTAGGGGCTCGGCTCCACCTTCTGCAGGTAGGCAGGAAAGTGGGGAGCCAGCCGGTCGAAGATCTGCCGCTGCTCATCGGCGGTGACGGTGATCGTCTCGAACATGATGGATCCTCCTTGACGAGATGCGGGCGACGGCCGCGGCACGGCCGGACCGCCCGTGGCGGTCGCTTCCTTACGCGGCAGCCCGGACTCGTCCAGGGGCACGCGTAACGGGATCGTGGTGAGCACGGGGCCTCCCAGCAGACAAAGCAGAGCGCGGCTGTCCGGCTCCCCTGGACCGCGCCCGGCCCGGCCACCGTGAAGGGGGCTGGTCCGGGCGGGTCAGGCAGCCGTCAGACCGTGGCCACGAGCGGCCGGTGCGGGGCGACGACCCGGCCGTCGGGCAGCAGGTCGCCGGTGTCGTCGAAGACCAGGAGGCCGTTGCACAGCAGGCTCCAGCCCTGCTCCGGGTGGGACGCGATGATGCGGGCGGCCTCCCGGTCCGGGCCCTCGGCCGCCGGGCACCTCGGCGTGTGCGTGCGCAGGGAGTCGGGGAGCCGGGTGGCGCTGGTGGTGGTCGCGGTGTCGAGCTGGGTGCTGCGCTGCATGAGGTCTCCTGGCAGGTGTGTGGGCCTGTATGCCCGGGTTGGAGGCGTGCGAAGGGCCCGCCGCCCGTCATGCGGGTGGCCGGTCCGGTCGAACAGCGCGGCGCGGGAGGGACTTCGGTCTCTCTCCCGCGCTGCGGGTCAGTCTTTGTGGAGGTCGGTGACGTGGTGCCCTGCGTCCCAGGCCCGGGCGGCCGCCGTGGCAGCAGCCGCCAGCAGCCGGCGGGCGAGAGGGTGAGCGGGACCGACCGCGTGGACAGCCCGGGCCGCGCGCTGGTACGCGGCCCGGGCCGCCCGTATGAGAGGCGGAGTCAGCAGAACTGGCACTCCTGGGTCTGCGACCAGCGCCCGCACTGAGCGCACTGCCACATGTGCCGCAGAGGCGCGACGGCCCTGGCCAGCCGGGCGATCATGCGGCCACCACCGATCCGGTCATCCGGGCGCGGCCCTGGGAGCAGATGCACGCCCAGCGCCCGCAGAGGCCGCAGGCGTCCTGCTCCTCCTCGTACAGCCCGGCCAGGCGGGCCCGCATCTCGGCGACCGTGCGCGGCGCGCGCCGCTCGGCGGGGATCGCGGCGTCCTGGGCGCGGACGACGGCCAGGAGGTGGGCACCGAGCGCGAGGTGCGGCTCCGTCTGGCGCGGCCGGCGGCTCGAGGCCGGGCTGCGGTGGGAGTTGACGGCGTCCAGGACCCGGGCGAACCGGTCGTCGCCACCCTGTGGCGCCCGGGGAACCGGGCGTGTGATCATCGTCGTGGTCAAGAGGGTCTGCCTTTCTTGATCACGGACGGCCCCGGGAGGTCAGAGTTTCGGGGCCGTCCACTTTCGTTTCGGCTGGCCGGTCGGCCTGCCGCGGCCCGTCTCCCGCCCTTGTTCTGCTCTGGTGGGCGGGAGACGGACCGTGGCAGGCCGTCAGGCAGACTTGGTGTGGTCGCGGGCGGCGCGGCGCTTGATGCGGCGGCGGTCGTCCTCGCTCATGCCGCCCCAGACTCCGTGGGCCTCACCCATCTCCAAGGCCCAGGAGGCGCAGCGCTCCAGCACCGGGCACCTGTGGCACACCGCTTTCGCCTCGTCGATCTGCAGGAGCGCCGGGCCGGTGTTGCCGATAGGGAAGAACAGGTCGGGGTCCTCCCGTGTACAGGCGCCGTACTCGCGCCAGTTGGTGTTGACCGGCAGGTCGGCGGAGGGGGCGTAGCTGGTGCGTACGATGGAGGTGCGATTCATCAGGGCCTCCCAAAAGGTCCGTACGAGACAGCCCCGGGGCAGCCACCCCGGGGCTGTTTGCATGTTGTGGCGGCCAAAGGGCCGGGGGTGAGCTGCTTCGGCTGCTCCTACGAGCAGCCACGGCCCCGGCCACCCCGCAAAGGGGAGGCCGGGGCCGTGGTCGTTCGTCCGGAGCGGATCAGCTCGCGCGGCGCGCGGGGTGCAGCGTCTTGAGCGGCACCGGCGGCGCACCCAGCGGCGCGGCACCAGCAGGCAGTTGCGCGCGGCGGTTGTCGGCGTCGCGGACCGTGGACTCGGTCGCCGCCCACTGTTCCTTACGCCGCAGCCACAGGGGCTGGCCGTTGCCACGCTCGTCATTCGCCGGCGCCTGCTTCTGTGCGGCGATCTGGCTGACGGCCGGGGCGACCGCGGTCTTCGGCTTGCGCCGCACCGTGGTCTTGCGGCGGTGCACGGTCTCCGAGTTGCCGTCCGTCAGGCGTTCCTCCCACTTCCTGGCCGTGACGTCGACGGTGATCAGGCGGTTGCTGCCCAGGCGGCAGCGGACGGCCGCGTCCTTACCCGCGCGGCCGGTGTCGTGCGGGACGAGCTTGGGCTGCTTGGTCTGGAGGCCGGTGATCGGCACCCACGTCTTGCAGTCGGGGCAGACCAGCGAAGCACAGGCGGGGCGCAAGTCGTACTGGTGAGGCCGGAGGGTGGAGAGGGCCAGCGCCGGACCGCTGTTGACGGTGCGGGAGCGGGTCCGGCTCCGGCGGGGACGGGCGGTGCGCGAAGCAGACATCGGGGACTCCTCACGAACAGAGCGGTGGGGACGCGGGTCGCGATGCTCTCTCCGCCCTCCGGGCCGCACGACACAAGGCCGGCGTCCCGCAGGACAGACAGCGCACAGCGCTGCGGCGTGCACACAGTCGTCGCGGCCGTCAGGCTCCGGGGGAGTTCGATGGTGCTCTCAACCCCGGCCGCCCCGAGGGGCGGACGACTACTGCGGTCTTGCGGTGTTTCGAGTGGAGCAGGGAGCCGAGGGTCCGGCTCCCTCATCCGGCGCCGTCCGCAGGGCGGTTCCGGGTGGGGGAGCCGGGTCCGAAGACCCGGCGATGGTGCAGGGGGTCAGGCCGCGATCGGGAAGGAGGCGGCAGCCGGCTGCGTGATGCGCAACTGCGCGGCGTAAGGGAGGAGCACGTCGACCAAGCGCTCGCGGACCCGGACGAGGATGCTCGGGTCGTCGGCGAGGAGGTCGCGGGCCGCGTGCCGCCGGGCGAAGAACTGCTCCAGGAGCTCCTGCTCGGGCAGATCCTTCTCGCGGGAGGTCGCATAGGGCTCGTGCAGTTCCAGCGGGGTACCGAAGACGATGTCCAGATCGGTGCTGAACTCAGGGAGCGGCACCTCGACCGCCTCCAGAAGCGCGAGCGTCTCGGCGTCGAAGTGCTCAGTGGCGGGGCGGAGGATGACGTTCATGGGGTGGTGCTCCTCTCGGATGTGCTGAGCTCGGGAGGCGTCCCGATGGCGAGTGGGCAGGGCGAAGCAGCGCCTCTTCGGCGCCCCTACCCTCACCTCGTTAGCGAGGTTCGGTACACCTTCAGTAGACCGACACTCGTTAGCGATGTCAAGGAGTACGTTAACGAGGTACGCTCTTCCGGCGGCTCCCTCACACACCGGGGCGCCCTTGCCGGTCCCTCGATAGCCAGCGGCCGTAGGATCGCTAACGAGGTAGGGAGACAAATGGCGAGTGACATGGGCGAACAGCGGCCCAAGTACCAGCGGATTGCCGACGACCTGAAGGCGGCGATCGAGTCCGGCGAGTACAGCCCCGGCGACCGGCTGCCGGGTGAGAGCGCGCTTGCCGCCCAGTACGAAGTTGCCGTGCTTACCGCCCGCCAGGCGCTGAAGATCCTGCGGATCGAGGGCCTGGTGGAGACGAAGAAGGGCGCCGGCGCTCGGGTCATCGAGTTCCGCCCGATTCGACGTCACGGCATCCAGCGACTCGCACGTGAGCAGTGGGGTGCTGGCAAGTCCATCTGGTCCGCTGACGAGGAGCGCCCGGTCACGATCGACGTCCGCGTGGACACCGTGGCCGCGCCACCACACATCGCCCGGATGCTCGACGTGGACGAGGATGAGCTCGTCTGCGCTCGGTCCCGACGCTTCGTGCTGGACGACAGGCCCGTCATGCTCGCGACCTCGTACCTGCCCCTCGGCCTGGCCGAAGGCACAGCGATCATGCGAGTGGACACCGGCGAGGGCGGCACGTACGCACGGCTCGCTGAGATCGGGCACGCGCCCGCTCACTTCCGCGAAGAGATCCGATGCCGGCTGCCCATCGCTCAGGAAGCCGAAGGACTGGCCATGCCCCTGGAGCGCCCCGTCATCAAGCTGTGCCGCACGGCCTTCGACGCTGAGCTTCAGGCCGTCGAAGTGAACGAGATGACCATGGACAGCGCGGCCTACGTGCTGGAGTACGCGTTCGATGCCTGAGCGCCTCAACTCGCCCATCTCGAACCCCCTCATGACTGGTCGTCTTGTGGGGGCTATCACACTCGCGAGCGCCGAAAGGCAACATCACAAAGCCTTGTCGAAGCTCGTGCGCAGGCTCGTACACGGGTTTTCAACATCCACGTACACATGGGATTTGAGGGCCTAGCTCTAGGCTCACGGCCATGACGATCACGGAGGGTCATAGGGTGGGGAAGCACCGAGCGGGCTGGCGTCCGGACAAGCTGCGTGAGCAACGCGAGGCTCACGGGCTGACCCTTGAGAAGGCCGGTGAGCGCCTCCGCCAGGTCGCTGAGCAGGCCAAACTCAAGGGCATCCCCGCCGCGAATCCGCAGACTCTCTGGCAGCACGAGCAGGGCGAGGTCTATCCCGGCCCCCACTACCGACGTGCTTACTGCCTCCTGTACCGGGCCACCGAGCCCGACTTGGGCTTCCGCACCGCCCTGCCTGGTGAGGAGACGTCTTTCAAGCTCACGCCGATGGACGACCGCCTCACCGGCTCGCACGTCTTGGCGGTGGAGCGAGCCATTCACCGCATCGCGCCGGGCTCCGACGAAGCCGACCACTTCGACTTGCAGCAGCGGATCATCGACGCGTGGAAGCGCCGGCACACGGGTGGCGACCCTCACCGTCCCGTGCTCATCCTGGTCGGCGGGTTCGCGGGCAGCGGGAAGACCGAGCTCGCCCGCTTCTTCGTTCAGCTCACCGGCTGGCCGCTGCTCGACAAGGACCCGCTCACCCGCCCACTCGTGGAGCGCCTCCTAGTCGCGCTGGGCGGCGACGCGAACGACCGGCACACCGAGCTCTACCGCGAGAAGGTCCGGCCCGTGGAGTACGACTGCCTAATGCAGTCGGCCATGGCCAACATCAAGTGCGGTATCTCCACGGTGTTGACCGCGCCGTTCATCGCCGAGATGACCGACTCGGACTGGATGCAGCGCCTGACCAACCGTGCAGGCTCGATGGGTGTCGACGTCTTCCCGGTGTGGGTTCGCTGCGATGAAGAGTCGATGCGCGAGTACATCGGATTCCGTTCAGCGGCCCGGGACGCGTGGAAGCTCCAGCGGTGGGACGAGTACATGGCCACGATTGACCTCGACCTGCGCCCGGCAGTGCCGCACCTGGTCGTCGACAACCGGCTGGGGACCGCGGTGACGCTCGCGGACCAGGCCCGGCAGGCGATGGGGGCGATGTACGCATGACGGAGAAGCAGGGCGTGATCCTTTACGGGCCGCCAGCCTCGGGTAAGGACACCGTCACCGCTGCGCTCAGCGAACTGGATTCCAGGTATGCGCAGTTCGCGCGGCTCAAGGTGGGGACGGGCAAGGCTGCCGGCTACCGGATGGGCACAGTGGAGCAGCTGCGCGAGCTGGAGGCCGCAGGCGACGTCGTCTACGTGAACGCCCGATATGGCAACACGTACGTGATCGACCGGCCCGGTGTCGACGCCGCGTTCGCGGCCGGGGTGCCGGTGGTGCACCTTGGGCAGGTCGATGGCATCCGAGCGCTGGTCGACGGCTACCCGGCCGACTGGTCGGTGGTGCTGCTGTGGTGCCCGCGCGAGGTGACCGAGCAGCGGTCGGTGGGGCGCGGCGACAGCGACACCGCGGCGCGCCTGGCGGCGTGGGACGCGACCCGAGCGGACCTGGACGCGCACCCTGGCATGGTCTGGGACCTGACAGTGGACACCACGGCGTCGGCACCGCAGGACGCTGCGCGGCTCATCGACCAGATGCTGGCGCAGCGGGCAGGAGCGGCGACGGCATGAGCGCGGGCTACGGCTGGGCGAGTCGGTCCAGGGCGTCGGTGAGCGTGAGCTCGCTGTCGTCCTTGGCGTCGTGCCACCGTGCCAGCGTGGACGCGGCCGCGCGCAGCATCTCCGGCGGGAGGCCGGCGGCCGCGAGGGTGTCGGCGGCTTCCTCCAGCTCGGGGCCCCAGCGCCAAGCGCGAGCTGCGGTCTTGGCGACGTACTGCGGCTCGGACAGGTACGAGTCGGTGCGCCTCGAGGCGACCTCGATGAGCTCCTGGTCGACGTCGTACTCGCGTGCCATGCCGACCGCGAGCGCCACGAGCACCCGCGATGCCTTCTGGAAGCTGGCGTACGACAACTTCAACGCGGATGCCTTCCCCACCTCCGTGCCCAGCGCCGCGGCCCGGACGGCGGTGTCCGCGAACAGCGCCTCGATGCGGGCCGTCGCGCCAGTAGGCCCGGACAAGTACAGCGTCGGCGTCTTGCCGCCAACCGGCGGGGAGCCGACGACGCCGCCGTCCACGACGGTGGCGTCCGGGAGCAGCTCGGCGATCCGCTGCGTGCGCTCGGGGTTGATGGCGTTCGCCTCTACGTACACCCCGGCGAAGCGGTGCCCGGCGACGGCGCGGGCCAGGTCCTCGGCCGCCGCTGGCGGGCAGAGGCTGATGACGATGTCGCTGCGGTCCAGCAGCTCAGCCAGCGTCGCCACGGGCGTCAGCCCGAACTGGGCGGCACGCTTCACGGACGCGGTGCTACGCCCGTTCTCGCACCACAGGACCTCGGCCGCGTTGATCGCGGCGCAGGCGGCGACGGCGGCCCCCATGCTGCCGGGGTGGAGGATGCCGACGATTGGCAGATCCACGGTGCTACTCCGTTTCTGCGAGCAGGATGTTGATGGCATCGGTGACGTCGTCGACGATGTGGTGCGCGGCAGGGAGACCATCGGGCCAGGGGCGTCCTCGCAGCCAGATGGTGCGCAGGCCGACCCGCCGGCCGCCGCCGATGTCCCCGGTCGGGTTGTCGCCGACCATCCAGCCGCCGTCCGCGAGACTGACGCCGCACCGGGTGGCCCCGAGTTCGAAGAGGCGCCGGTCCGGCTTGCGGATCTCCAGGTCGCCCGAGGCGGCGACGCCGTCGACCAGGTCGGCAAGTCCGGTCCCGGCGAGCTTGGCGCGCTGGATGTCGCCAGCCCCGTTGGTGATGACGCCGATCGTCCATGCGGCCGCGCGCAGGCGGGCCAGGCCCTCGAGAACCTCGGGGCGGCAGGTGACGGCGGACGACATGAGGTCGACGTACTCCTGCCACAGGCCCGCGGCCGACACCTCCAAGCCGAAGGCCTCCCTCAACCGGGCGAAGTCGCCAGCGGTCGCGCGGTCAGCCAGCTCGGTGCGCAGCCACTGATCGGCATCTGCGGAGAGCGCGCAGGAACGACACAGACTGGTCACGGCGTCGCTGAGCGCCAACTGCCGGTCGGCCAGCGTGCCGTCCAGATCGAAGAACACGACGCGGGACACGGCCACGGACACTACCGGGCGTCGAACGGAGTGCAGTTCCGGAGATCACTTCATGTATCTTTTCAGGAGCTGTTTCCTAGGATGGAGGGCGCGATGTCGGATCCGCTGCGTCGCATCGATGCTCTGGTGGATGCCGATACCCTCCCTTCGCCTCGTGTTCGGCAGCAGCTGCGAGTCGCCGCCGGGCTCACTCAGGAGGAAGTCGCCCACGCCATCGGCGTCAAGCGCGTCGCCGTCGCGCGGTGGGAGGCAGGGCTCACCAAGCCCCACCGAAGCAATCGCCTGAAGTACGCACACTTCCTCCGTCGGCTGGCCGGGAAATACCCGGCCGCCGCCAAGGATGTGCCCAGTGAGGACTGACTTCGTACCTGTTTTCCGGCACGCCGACTCCACCTTCGGATTCGAGGGGGTCGGGGTGACGTAACCGCCACCGGCCGCGCGCCGGACAGTGGACTGACAATCCACTGCCTCGCGCGGCCCTTCGCTCCGACCGGGCTTGACACCCCGGATCGGCTGCTCGGTCCCGGCTTGACACCCGGTTGCGAGCTTCGGCTCATCGAGCCACATCCCAGCAAAACCCCGCCTTCGACAAGCGGGTCGGCCCCTTTGACAAGGGCCACGCAACACCCCGGCCACTGACAGGGCCGGCGCATCACCAAGCAACACCCCGGTCGCTGACAACGGCCGACGTATCGCCCACCGAACTGCGAAGAAGGGAGGTCCCCACTCACCTGTTCGATGTCCGCCCGCTCCTCACGGAGGGGGCGCGCCCACCCATCTGCTGAAACTCACTCGGTGATACGCCGAGTGATACATCAAGGCGGTCGTTCTCATAGTGCACGAGAGTGGTGTCCCCTGTCAGCTTGACCCTGTCCGTTTCACCCCGGTTCAGACCCGGCGGTCTTCCCGTGTGACGGAATCGCCGTGCAATTCATCCGCCTTTGTGCGGTTCGTACCTGAAGACGAGTGCAGCGCTTTTAGGACGGGCTCGCCTGGCATGGTCGCGGCGTCGGCCGCCCGGCTCGTGCACCCGCTCTCGGAAGTCCTCGACAACTCCGTCGACGGCGTCCTCGAGGACGCCGTCCCGTGTGACGGGACGGGTTCCAAGGTTGTTGCCCGCCGTGCGGGAGCGCCGGGGGGTATTGGGGCTGAGCGTCCTCTGTCCACAGCTGATCTGGTCCATGGTCGCCGGATGAATCATGTTCTGGCGACTCTGCGGGGTGTGCAGTGAGCGCGGTCGCGGCGTCGGCCGCTGCTGTGGACGACAGCGCGCCGGTTCGGCGGCAGCGGGTGCGGGTGCCGATGCGTCTGGTGTCGTCGGCGGCGTACGCGGATGTCGCGTTGTCGGTGTACGTGAAGGTGAAGGCGCTCGGGCTGCGGCCGGAAGGGTGCCAGGCGAAGTCGTCGACGATCGCCTCGTATCTGGGGATGTCGGTGGCGTCGGTGGAGCGCGGGATGACGCAGCTGCGCCGTCCGGGCCCGGATGGTGTGGTGGAGCTGGTCTCGAATCGTCGGACGCTGCCGGGCGGCACGGGCACGTCGGCGCTGCGGACGGTGCGGGCGATGACGCGCACGGAGGCGTTCGTGTGGCTGCCGGTGGCGGCCGCGGAGGACCTCACGCCCCGGCAGCTGCGCGCGTTCGCGCTGATCGCCTACGCGCAGACTCGGGGGATCGCGCTGACGGAAGCGGAGTTGGCGGCCGGCCTGCTCCACCACTCGGGCAAGAAGGCGGGGCAGCCGATCTCGGTGACGGCGGCGTCGGCCGTGGTGGACGAGGTGGAGGCGGCGCGCTGGGTGACGGTGCAGCGGCGTGCGGGGGCGCAGGGACGTCACCACTACATCGCGCACGACATCGCTCCCGAGGCCCGTCCGGAGGGTGGCTGCGCGGCGGTTCCTGGGGCTGCTGAGGCGGCTGTGACCAGCGGTTCGCAGGAGTCGGTCAGTTCCCACGTTGGTGAGGGATCGGGTTCGCCGGTTGGTGAGGGATCCCTCGCGAATGAGGAATCACCTAGGACTGACTCACCTGATGACGAGGGCGCGTTCTTCTCATCCGCCGTAGGCGAGGTACCGGTAGGGGAGGGCGCTGGGGCTGTGGAAAACCCGGCTGACGATGCTGCGCGTACGGAAGCCGACCGTGGTCTCGCGCTTCGCGCGGGTGGAAACAGCCAGCCCTCCCTCTCGAAGCCTGGAACGGAAAAGCGCAGCAGCAGGGGCGGAGGGCCTGCGCGGTCGTCGTACGACGGACCGCAGTTGGCCATGAGCCCCCACATCTACGCCGTGCTGGAGCCGGTGCACCTGCTGCTGGAGCGGGTGACCAGCGACTTCGTCGCCCGGCAGATCGCCCGTGAGGTGGGCCGCCAGCTGCGCGAGGGCACCGACGCCGAACGCCTGCAGCACCGGCTGACCGCCCGGTTCGCCAAGGTGATGGTCTCGGAGATCCGCGACCCGGGCCGGTGGCTGCTCGGGGTGGCCCTGCCGCGCTGGGGCTGCGGCTACCAGGACTGCGAGGCCGGCGTGCTGTGGTCGACCGGCAAGGACTGCGAGGTGTGTGCCGAGATCGTCCAGGACAAGGCCGCCGCCCGGCACCGTGCCCAGCGCATCGAGCAGGGCCTGTGTCCCGAGCACGCCACCCGTCCCGGGCCGGGCGGCCGCTGCGTCGACTGCATGCTGGACGACGCCGTCCACAACCCGGCCCCGGTCCCAGCGCAGCGCGAGGTGGAGGGTCCGCCGCGCGGTTCCTGCGGGGACTGCGGCGCCCGGATCGTCGTGATCGGCCGCGCCCTCGAGGACGGCCTGTGCAAGCTCTGCCGGGAAGAGGCCGCCGTGCTGGGCACCGCCGCCGTACCCGCGCCGACCGCATCGGCCAAGCAGGAGACCTGTTCCGGGCGGGACGGAGACGCGCCGTGCGGTCGGAAGCCTCTGCCGTCGCGCAGCGTCTGCGGTGTCCACCGCGTCCAGGAGCTGGCCGGGGAGGTCGCCTGATGACCGAGAACCCGCAGCTCAGTGGCGTCGACCTGGCCCGCGTCGCACTGCGCGCTGCCAAGGTGGCGGCGCAGACGAACGGCGGTCGCACGGCGACGTCGAAGGCGAAGCCGCACACGGCGTCGGTGGTCCGGCGCGGCGGGCGCGAGCCGATGGGGCTCGGTGCCGCGATCGGCGCGCTGGTGACCGAGCGGGCCTGGGAGCTCCCGGCCGCCGGCGCGACGCTGCGGGAACGCTGGGCGGCCATCGCCCCCGAGCTCGCCGGGCACGTCGTCGCGGTTGGGTACGACGCCGACTCCGGCCGGCTCACCGTGTGCCCGGAGTCGGTGGCCTGGGCGACGAAGCTGCGCCTGGAGCAGGCCCGGGTTGTCGAAGCGGCGAACGAGTCTGTGGGCCGCACGGTCGTACGCGGGCTGCGGATCCTCGCGCCCGGGTCGGTGCCCGTGTCCGAGCCGGCCGACGTCGGCCCAGAGTCCGCGGCCGCGCCACTGGGCCCGATGAAGACCCGGGAGTTGGCGAGCGAGGGTTACCGTCGCGCGCTCGCCGCGCATCAGCAGGCCCACCCGGTCAGCCGCGTCGACCCGGCCATCGCGGAAGCGGTGGAGCGGCAGAACAATGCGATGCGCGAGCTCAGCCACCGTGCCTTCCCCGACACCGAGCGTGTTCCGGACGATGCGCCGACAGCGATGGAGGCTGCCCGCGCCCAGTGCCGCCGCCAGGCCGTGGCTACCGAGGCTGCCGCCCTGCGGCGGGCCCGAGCCGAGCGCGCTGGCGCGCGAGCTCAACGTCCCAGGCCCGTTCGGGCTCCGAACGCCGATGCCGCCGCTGGTACCCATCGCGCCGTTCCAGCGCACCGAGCCGACCGCCTCATAGGCCAGCTCTGGGCAGGCCGACCGTGTCCTTCCGCCGCCGGGTACTGCCCGGCAGACTGGCTCTCTGCACAGAAGCGATCAAGGGGAAACCATGGAATTAGAGCCCACCGAACTGTCCGAGGCGATCAAAGCGGTGCGCGGGGGACTGGCGGCCGCGCAGCAGGACGGGGACGGGTCACCCCTTCGGTTCACGGTCAAGGAAATCGTGCTGGACCTGGGGATCGAGCTGCGGCACACCGCGTCGGCCAGCGGCGGAGTGAAAGCGTTCGTGGTCTCCGCGGACGCGAAGGGTGAGCGGGCGAAGACGGCCACGCACCGCATGACGGTCACCCTGGCGGTGGCGCCGGACGGCGAAGGCAGCGATCTGCTGATCGGCGACTCCGGCGGAGGCCGCGGCGGTCCGGTGGACGGCTTGCGGTAGAGGGGGCGGCTCGATGGCGGGGAGAGCGGTCCTGCGGACCGTCGAAGTAAGCAACCAGCACAAGAGCTCGTACGGGACCGGCTGCCTGATCGCGCCCGGCCTGGTACTCACCGCCCATCACGTGGCCCTGCCGGGAGGAGACAGCATCGTCACCGTCCGGGACACCGCGAGCGCCGAATTCACCGAGGCTGCGGTGGTATGGGAAAGCACCGAGCTGGACGCGGTGCTGCTGAAGGCCGACCGCTCTTTGGTCGGAGCCAGCATGAGCGTCGTGCGCTGGGGCGAACTGGTCTGTGACTACCCGGACCGCCGCCCCGTGTGCTCGATGACGGGCTTCCCCAAGGCGATGCGACGCCGGGCCTTAGCCCATTCCGAGCAGTACGTCGACGACCTGAAGACGGTAGAGGGGACCATCGCCCCGCACACCGGATCCCGCTCAAGGCTGTACGCGCTCGAAGTCGACGGCGCCGTGCCGACCGACGTGAGGAACTGGCAGGGGCTGTCCGGGGCCGGGGTCTTCTGCAACGGCATGCTGATCGGCCTTGCCCGCCTGGTCGACCGCCAGTGGGACCGGATCCTCATGGTGCTGCCGCTCTCGCATCTGCTGGCCGCCAGCGGCTTCACCGGGGCGGTGGCCGCCCACACCGGCATGTCCCCACGCCTCGAGCCCGCCGACCTTCGGCCGTTGATGGACAACCCACCCGACCCGAAGCTGTCCTCCACCTACCTGCTCGATCCGCGCTCCCAGGTCACCGAGTTCACCGGCGTGAGCGAACTCGTCGAGCGAATCGAGCAGTGGTGCAAAGGCACCGACCGCCTCGACGTCGCCGCCGTGACCGGCCTGGGCGGCACGGGCAAGTCCCGCCTCGTCACCGAGGTCCTGCACCGCCTCACCACGCCCTTGGGTAACCAGAGGCCGTGGAGCGGGGGCTTCCTCGCCGACAACCCCAGCCACACCGACTACCAGGTCCTCGCCACCGCCAGCTACCCGCTGCTCCTGGCCGTCGACCTCGCAGAAACCCGCGTCCCGCAGATCCGCGACCTCATGGCAGCCCTGGCCAGCTCCCACGACGGCTCCGCAGTACGCGTCCTGCTCCTGGCCCGCGGCCACGGCACCTGGTGGCTGTCGCTGCGCCGCCACCTGCAAACCCGCAACGTCGGCCCGCTCGGGCACACCTTCACCCTCACGCCCGACGACGCGCTGAACGGCCACAACCCGGAGGACATCTACGTAGAGGCGAAGGTGGCCTTCGCCCGCCGCATACGGCTGCTCCAGCAGGCCGGACACGGCGACGACACCTGGCCGGACCGTGTCGTCGCCGACGCGCCGCGCCTCTACGGCGCTGGCATCGAGCACGCCGCACACCAACCGGTGATCTACCACCACATCGCCGCGCTCGCCGATGTCCTGTCCCACGCCAACCCCGAGTTCGCCCTGAACGACCACCCCATGGAAGTCCTGCTCGCCAATGAAGTGGAGTACGTACGGCGCGTCGCCGAAGCCCGTCTGCCCCAAGGCACCGCCGACGACGAACTGCTCCGCACCCTGATCACCGCCCAGTTCCTTGCCGGCGCACGCACCGCACAGGACGGCCGGGCCGCCGTCCGGGCCGGCTTCGACGCCCATCACCGCGGCTACGGAATCACCGCCCCTCCCGACGCGCGCCAGCTGGCCGCGCTCGACGACGTCCTGACCACCGCCTACCCGGCCACCGACGGAGCCCACTGGGGCGCTGTCGGCGAACCGCTAGCCACCGCCTGGCTTGCCGAAGTCGAGAACGAGAGTGGCGAGGAGTTCATCGAAACCTTCCTGCAGCACGACTCCCTCGCCACCGAGCAGCGCCACCAGACCCTCAGCACCGTCGCCCGCACCGCCCAGGACCAGCCCGCCCTCGCCGTCGGCGCCCAACGGGCCGTCGCCGCCGACCCCGAGCGCCTGCTGCCGCTCGCAGCCCAGACCGTCACCGCTGAACTCGGCATCGATCACGCCCGCCAGTGGCTCACCGGCCTCGAACGCGCCGTCGCCGACCGCGCCACGCACCCGGATGCCGACCCCGAAACCTACGAGTGGGCCAGCAGCCTCATCAGCGAAGCCCAGGAGCGGACAGCCACCGACAGGCACGACCTGGAGGACCTGATCGGCGCGCCCCTCACCCAGGAGGTCGACGACCCGGAACAGCCGGAGACCAGCGCAGATGCCCCCGACGTCGACTCCCCCTTTGTCCTGGTGAAACCACGGGTGGGCCGGCTCACCCGGACCGCCATAACCTTCCTAGCGCTCTGCCACCTGCTCCTGGTCGCGGCCGTCCCCTCCGGCGTCGCTCTCACCACCACCATCGGGAACGACGACTGGGCCTTGTGGTTCTTCGTCGCCATCAACGTGTTCATGCACCTGACCGTCGCGAGAGCATTCGGAGGCCGCCAGCTCGGCACCATTCCACTCTCATGGATCGTTCCGCTCTTCACGATCGGGATGACGACCCTGTCCGGCCTCATGCTCGATCAACACTGGCTACCAGGCTGGCCCCCGCCCTGGCTCGTGTGGCCGGTCCTCTTCGCCCCCGGCCTTGCAGCCCTGACCTATGCCTGGCGGATCTGGTTCGGTCAGTGGCAAGCCCGACGGCCCGCCACTCTCGAAGACCCGCCGGGATGAAGACCGTGCACGGGATGATCGCCCAGGTTGCGGACGTTCGCATCACTCAGCAGCCCGAGGCGGACAACGACGCGTCGGGCCGTATCCATCACCTCTCCCGATCAGTCGGTTCTCCTCGGCCAGGGCCGTTGCTGGACCACCAGCGAGATCGATGGCACGTCTGGCGGGAGAGCCCATTCGGTGACGTGCAGTCCCGCCAGCTCGATCAGTTCCTCCGGGACTCCCAGCATGTGGAGCGGGGTTCGGCTGTGACGAGTCAGCCAGGCCCGGCGCCGTTGCTGTTCCACCGGGTCAAGCTGCGCCCACACATCGACCATCACGCCCGGCGGCACGCTCGGCACAGGGCGGGTACGGCGCCGCACGTAGGGCAGGTTGTCCACGTCGTCGGCGAGCGCGACCAGGCACCAGGCAGCTTCGTAGGCCAGAGTGGATCCGTGGGCGGCTCGCAGCCGACGGGTACGCCACTGCCAGCGCGGGGCCAGTAACCAGCGGACCGTCGTCAGCGGTACGGCCCGCTCCCGGGAACGCTCGGAGCTTTCTTGACCGCCGCTCATTGCGCCGAGCGCTCGTCGCGTGACGTGCTCTGCTCCAGTTGGATCTCGCGTTTTCGCTGTTCTTCTTTGATCTTTTCGACCGTCCCGGCATAGCGAATGAGCCGAGGGGTCTCCTCCAAACCTGCATAGTCACCGAGCTGGAACCCGCTGGCGTTGTAATTCTTCTCGATGTCGTCTGCTGTCGACTGCGAGGTGGTGCCACGCTCTCGGAACTTGAAGTATCCGGTGACTCCGGCGGAGATACCGACCAGTGCACTCAAGGACGAGGTGGCAATTGATAGGGCCGAATTGGATCCTTCATTCATCGCCGTGAGGGTGGATACCACGATCGACCCGGTGATGATGAGCAGCTGGAACGAGTTGTGCACGCGCCTGTTGCGGCTCGCCTGCGCCCGATAGGAGGCGATGACATCGAGCGAGGCCTCCCGATAGACACGCAGGCCCGAGGTCGTGTCGAGAGGAAGCTGAGCGGCCGCCGTCTGACGTTCCTGTAACGCCTCACGGAAAGCAGTCGTCTTTTTGGCAAGGGTTTGATGGTTTTTGTACAGCCAAAATGCGCACGCAATCCATAAGACGTTGAAGATAATCAAGGTAAGCCAACGGGTTACCCCATCATTTGCCTTCCATAGGCCGACAATGACGGTGTAGCCGAGCATGACCGTCAAGGTCAGCGACCCTAACAAGATCAGCCAGCCGAGTCTCTGGAGCGCCTTAGCTGCCCTCAGCTCCGATTCTCTTAGACTGAATTCGGCAAACTTTTCCCTGTAGTCCTCATGCGGATCAGGCATCAAATATCCCCCCCCCCGGGTCAATGAACCTCTGAAGGTACTCGGCGCGGCGAAGAGGTTGCAATGGTGCATTGTGGTGGGTGTGATTCTTGCGACTTGAGTTACGCAAGTAATTTATGAGGTTTCGTAAGGGTCGAGCGGAGGCCGTTCTACAGCAGCACCGAAAGACCTAGTGGATTTACAGCTGGCATGTCCGGGCTCTGCGGGACGGACTGCCGAGGTGGGCGGCTGAGGGTGGTTCCAGCGCAGCAGCCCCGCCTGGCCGTGCTGGCGGACAGGCGGGGCAGGCAGGTGAGCGTGGTGTTCAGGCGCTGCGGGGTGCGTGGTCGAAGAACCGGTTGTCGGTGTCGACGGGGATTTCGCGGACTCCTGTGTAGGGGTGGGGGAGCGGGTCGTTGATGGCGGCGATGACCTGGCAGGCGTATCCGTCGGAGGAGGGGTCGCCGGCGATGTCGATGAGGGTGTCGATCAGGCGGAGGCCGGTGGCCTGGTCCACGGCTCCGAGGTCGGCGAGCGGGGAGTCGATGATCACCAAAGGGGGTACGCGGACGGCGGGGTCGATACGGCCCAGGTCGCGCAGGGATAGCAGCATTGCGACGTTGGTGACGACCTTGGGGCTGCCGGCGACGGAGCTTTCGGCGAACGTCTTCTCAGGGTTGTCACGTTCCTTGACGCGGGTGGTGAAGTCGGTGGGGTCGATGTAGGCGGTCTCGACGTCGGGGTTGATCTGCTGGAGCCGGACCAGGAAGAGCTCGGTCCAGCGAGCGATGACCTCTTTGCGGCGCACCTCATGGGCGGTGAGGGCGGCGTCCCGGGCGACTTTGGCCTTCTCCATGTCGGCCTTGGCGGCGTCGATGACCTGCTGCTGGGTGTTGATGTAGTCGGAGGAGTCCAGCCACTCCTTGAGTCGGGCGACGTCTCGGCTCAGACCGTGAGCCGTTTTTTCGGCTCGCTGGGCGGCAGCGCGGGCCGGCTGAAGGTCGTGCTGGTCATAGGTGTCGCGAGCCTTGAGCGCGGCCGCTGCCGTGTCCTCGGCCTTCTCCGCTGCCGCGAGGGCCGCGTCCAAGGCCTGCTGCAGGGACCGCAGTTTCATCCGGAGGCGCTCCACCCTCGCGCGGGCGGCGGCGATCTTCCGCTCGCGCTGATCGGCCGCGTCCGGGCACGCCTGCCCGCACTGCCGGCACAGGCTCGGCTCCCGTTCGGGAAGGGGCTGCCCGCAGCGGGTGCAGTCCTCAGGCGGCGGGGTGAGCAGTTCGCCGAGGGCGCCTTCGGCGCGGGCATGCTCGGCGGTCGCGCCCTGCAGCTTCTCGTGCGCGAGGGTGGCCTGCTTGGCGGTCTTCCTGCGGTCGGCGTCGGCTGCCTTGTGCAGCGCGATGAGCCGACCGTGTTCTCCGACCGCGCCCTTCAATACCTCGTCGGCCTTCTGCCATGCGCTCGCCGCCGCGACATGCTCGCGCTGCTTCTGCTCGTACTCGGAGCGGACTCGATCGGGGTCGGCGAGGCCGCCCTTGTCCCGCAGTTTCTTGAACGCCGCCAGGTCTGCCTTGGCCTTGTTGAAGCGGGAAGCGGTCTCGGCTGCGTTCTTCTCCAGGCCGGCGATGTCCGCGTCCCACAGCCCGAGGATCGCCTCCAGGACGAGGATGCGCACCTCGTCCTTGGCGCCGCCCAGGAAGGCGGAGGCGATCGTGTGCTGACGCAGGGCCAGGACGGTGTTGTAGTAGTCATCCAGGTCCAGGCGGGTAGCACCTCGGGCCGCCTGCGGGAGGCCCAGGAGATCCTGGATGAAGGCGCCAGCTGTCACCTCGCCGGCCTTCGCGTTCTTCACAGGTAGCAAGCGCTCGGGCTCGGTGTCGTCGTCGAGATTCTTCACCGACACCCGGGCACGCGGGTTGGAGCCGCTGCGGGTGACCTGCCACCGTGTGCCGGCGGCGCGGAAGGTCAGACGGATCTGCTGGCAGGCACCGACCTCCGGCATGATCGTTGCCGTGGTCAGGCCCAGCGGGTAGAGCAGTGCTTCCAGCGCGGTGGACTTGCCCGTCCCGCTGCCGCCCACGAGGAAGGCCACCAGGCCTTTGATGTACCGGACTTGCCACACGTCTCCGCGCTGGAACTCCAGCTTCTCGATCACAAACGACAGACCCACCAGGCCTCCTCCGTATCAGGTGTTGATCCACATCTGAAACGACCATCGGCCGAATGAGTGACGCCCAGGGGCCCCTCTTCAGATGCCAAGGGATGTCCGTGCCGTACGGCCGGCCCCCGCACGTGCCAGGAGGCGGAGCGGCGGATGAACGCGCAACGTGCCGCGCCGCGGCCCACGGAGGGATCAAAGACCTCGTCTGCGCCGGGGCGATGTCTCGGGACTTCTCGATTCAGGCGAGCGCGTCCTGGCCGGCCTTGAGCGGGTGGACCCTACGCACACCTGTGCGCCCGACCATGAACGGTAGAGGGGCCCCCGGCTGGGGGAGCATGTCGCCAGCTGCTGCTCGTCCTTGAGGGGTCGTCATGGGTTTCGTCCGCCGAGCGGTGCCGCCGGTACTGCTGTCCGGCCTACTACTGGCTGGCTGTTCGTCCGCTCCCCAACCCGGGTCGGACACCCCGGGAAAGAACGGGACACCGGCGGCAGGACCTTCCGGGACCACTGCTACGGGAGCGGCGGAGATTCCGGTGGGGGCGGGGCCGCAGAAGACGTACACGGTGCAGCGGCAGCCGGCCGCGGGCGGCTGCCGCTACCGGTACGAGAAGGGC
Source organism: Streptomyces sp. NPDC001056 (assembly GCF_053598955.1). Taxonomy (NCBI): domain Bacteria; kingdom Bacillati; phylum Actinomycetota; class Actinomycetes; order Kitasatosporales; family Streptomycetaceae; genus Streptomyces; species Streptomyces sp. NPDC001056. The sequence goes on from NZ_JBSFLI010000043.1 coordinate 38,356, forward strand.
GAGCCCCTCGAGGACCCCGCGTGCACGCCGGGCGCTACTTCGCCGGCGGTGACGCAGGCGACGCTGGCGTCGACGATCTGCCGCAGCGGCGGGTACAGCAAGGGCATCCGGCCCCCGGAGACTGTGACCGGCCAGGAGAAGCGCGCGAATGCCGCCTCCTACGGCTACACCGGCCGTCTCGGCGACGCCGAGTACGACCACCTGGTCTCCCTCGAGCTCGGCGGTGACCCGAACGACGCCCGCAACCTGTGGGTCGAGCCCCCGGACCCCGGGCACAAGCCGGGCTCCGGGGTCAACAACAGGAAGGACCCGGTGGAGACGAAGCTGCACACCGCCGTCTGCTCCGGGAAGCTAACCCTTCGGGCCGCGCAGCGGGCCATCGTCACAGACTGGACCACCGCGCTCAGCCGACTCCGTCTCACCTGACATTCCTGGCAGCGGAGCAGTGGGCGTACTCCGTGGACTGATACCGGTTCTCGGATCGCCGGCAGCTGGCCCTGCGCGGGCGGTATCGGCAGGCACAGCACCGCTTCGTCTCTTCTTTCTGTACGACCAGGCAGTGCTGTGCTTGCCCAGGATCTACTGCCCTTGTCGCTCCAGGTAGATGGAGGTGAACACGGCGACCTTGGCACGCAAGGCCCATGGGTCGAAGGGCTTGCTGATGTAGTCGACGGCGCCGGCCGCGTAGCCGCGGGCGGAGTGTTCGGGCCCGGTGCCCATCGCGGTCAGGAAGATGATGGGGATGTCCCGGGTCCTTGAGCGGCGTTTGATGTGGGCGCAGGTCTCGTAGCCGTCCATCTCCGGCATCTGGACATCCATGATGATGACGGCGAAGTCGTCGTGGTCCAGCAGGGCCTTGAGGGCCTCTCGGCCGGAGGAGACGGTGAAGAGCTCCTGTTCGAGGGTCGCCAGCACCGCGGTCATCGCCAGCAGGTTGTCCGGCTGGTCATCGACGATGAGGATCTTGGGCATGCTCCGGCGTCCCGGCGGCAGAGCAGCCGCCGTGGACTGCTCGACAGCGTCCAGCTGGCGTTCGAGTAGATCGCAGCGGCCCTCCGCCGCAGCACGCTGAGCCTGCGCCTCCCGAAGGTCTGCTCTGAGCCGCTCGACCTCCGTCTGGAGCGCGTCACGCTCCCTGAGGAGGCCGTAGACATCCGGAGATGCATCCGCGAGCTCGTCCGCCCGCTTCTGCTCCGCAATGCGGTCCGCCTCCAACTGGTTCAGCCGTGTCTCCAGGTCGGCGATGCGTTGCGTCCGGTCCAGCAGCGCATCCCCCAGGACGTCACCGCGGACACTGGATCGCCGGGACACGTGATCGGCGTCGGCCAGCTGCTGCTCCAGGATCTCCACCGCGTGCTTGGGCGACGAGGCGGCGTGTACGGCAGATCCGTACAGCTTCCGCACCAACTCGATGGCCTCGGCGGTGACTGCGGTCCCGTGGTGTTCGGCGACATCCGTGAAGAGATCGTTGACCACGTGCCACGGAGGTAACCGGGTTCCGTTCAGGTAGCGCGAGACCGTGCCAGGATCGAGTCGGCGCCGCGCCGCATACCGACGCACGGACACCTGAAGGCTTTCGAACAGCTCGCGCAGCGCTTCGGCCAACGCCCGGGAAGCATCGTTGAGGTCGTCTCCCAGAGGACGCAGTTCACCCATTGCTCTCCTCCTCGACCGTGCTGGTCCGGGGTTGAGCAGTGCTGTCCTCCACGGCGATAAGACGGTTGAAGAACGGAACGGCAAGACCCGTAGCGGCGAGTCCTGCCAGCACGCTGTGCGCGACGCCCTCGCCCGCGCCGGCCGTCAGCCCGCTTGCCGCTGCGCCGGTGAGCAGGGCGAACAGAAATATCAGAGCTGCCCTCGGTGACAGCAGCGGACGGTCCACCATGATCTCCATTCGTCCAACCCGCCGCGATGCAGCGGGACTTGTCGCCTATCCGCTGATTGCGGATGGGGGACAACCAGGATGGACGAAGCCGAGGGCGTTGCAGCCCACGATCAGCGAGCGGGGCACAGCCGGGCCCCCTGTTGCGCAGGTTCCGTCACCCTTCACGGCAGGTCACGGGCTTGGCGGCATTGGCCGTTGCCAGGGCGTTGCTCTGCAACGTTCTCGATCTTCAGCAACGTCTGGCACCGGGGAGCAGCTCAGGTCCGCGGGCCGCGGGGAAGGGGGCGGGGGCCTGACAACTCGGCCCTCGGCTGCGAGGAGTCACGACAGGCGGTGCACCGCTTACTCGCCAGGGTTGCACTCCCGATCGTAGTGCGATTCACGTGCGATTGAGCGTGCGATTCAATGCGCGATCTAGGGTACGATGCTTTATTGGAGGTGGCTTCTGTGTCCGCTGAGAACGAGTTGTTCAGCGCTGTCGATGCGCTGCTGGAGCAAGTCGCGCAGGATGACCTTCCGCCCCCTGCGGAGCGCAGGCGTCTGCGTGAGGTGGCGGGCCTGAGCCAGGCGCAGATCGCCACGGCGCTGAACGCCCGCCGGGAGGCGGTGGGGAACTGGGAGACCGGCAAGACCGAGCCGCGGCCGCCGAAGCGCGCCGCGTACGCCCGCCTGCTGGAGGGCCTCGCCGCCCGCTTCCCCGCCCCGGCCGCCGACGCGCCCGCCCCGGCTCCGGCGGCGGTGGTCCCGGAGGCGTTCACCGGCCCCGCCTCCGTTCCCGCCCCCGCGGCCGAAGCGCCGGCGCCCCACGCCCCGGCTGCTGCCGCACGCCCGGCGCTCGCCGCGAAGCCCGCCACGTCGTCCCGGCGCCCGGGCGCGAAGAAGGCGGCGCCGAAGAAGACCACGGCGGCGGCCGCCGTCGACCCCCGCTTCGAGAACGGCCCCCTGGCGGTCATCGACTGCGAGGACGGGCAGGTGTCGGCGTACTGCGTCGGCGGCCTGGTCCTGGACGTGCCCGCCAAGAGCATCCCGGCGCTGGTCGACTGGACGCTGGCCGAGGCCCGCCTCGGTCAGGCCCGGCTGCACCGCAACGGCCGCGACGCCGACCCGATCCTCGTCCTCACCGCGTCCGCGCTGGAGCGCTACGGCCTGCCCGCCGCCCTGTCGCAGGAGGAACAGCGCGCGGGACGACTGGCGGCCGGCCACAAGGTGGTCAAGCAGATCGAGCGGGCCGGACTCCAGCTCACCCAGCGCGGGTTCGGGCCGTGGGCCCGGGTCTACCGCGACCCGGAGGGCTCGAGGCGGCGCTGCGTCCAGCTGTGCATCCTGCCCTGGAACGCACTGGACGCGAGGGAGTGGGACAAGAAGGTCGACCCGCAGCTGCCGACGATGCACCCGGCCGACCTCGCCCGCTACCTCGGCCTGTACGCGGCCCGGGTGACGACGCCGCGCGGCAGCACCGCGACGACCGGCCTGGAGCTGATGACCGCGCTGCGCCCGCCGACCCGCGCGGAGAAGGACCCGGACACCGGCGAGTTCAAGCGGGCCTTCAACGACGACGCGCTCACCCAGCTCTACCCCGTGGTGGAGTGCGAGGTCCCTGACGAACACCCGATCCTCAAGGGCAAGTTCGCCCGGCACCACATGCGCACCCCTGCCGAGATGCTGATGGAGGAGCCCTACGACTGGTGCCGGCCGCTGACCGATGAGGAGTGCGCCAACCAGTTCCTGGTCGTCGTCGACCTCAACATGTCGTTTGCCGCCGCCGCGAACGGTCTCACCGTCGGGCTGAACGGACCCACCCACCTGACCGGCAACCCGGCCTTCGATCCGGCGCTGCCCGGCTCGTGGCTGGTCGACCTGTCCCACGTCGACCTGTCCCGCGTCCAGGTCGGCGGCCGCACCGTCGACGCAGACCGGCTCCCGAGCCCATTCACGCCGAAGGGCGAGAGGCCCGAGGGCCCGGCCTGGTACGCCACGCCCACCGTGGCCTACGCGGTGGAGCTCGGCTTCGACGTCGCGCCGATCGAGGCGTACGTGCGCACCCAGACCGGCCGCTACCTGGACCCCTGGTACAAGCGGCTGCGCGACGCGTACGTGGCCACGATGGCCGACATGGGTGTCACCACCGACCTCACCGGCCAGGAGTTCCTCGAGGCGATGGCGCGGCGCAAGCAGGTCGACCCCACGATGGCGCTGCTGGAGACCGCGATCAAGGCGACCGCGAAGGGCGCGATCGGCAAGCTGCGCCAGCGCAGCCGGGGCCAGGTGCCGTACTACGAGCCCTACCCGGCGCTGAACCGGGAGACGTGGCGCCCCGACATCCGGGCCGCCGTGCTCGCGGCCCAGCGCGTCGGCCTGCACCGCAAGCTGATGAAGACGGCGGCCGCCGCCGACCTGTACCCGGTCGCGATCGGCACCGACGCCATCGTCTACCCCTCGCCCGGCCCGTCCCCGCTGGACGTCCTGCCGTACACGCCCGAGGGCAAGCCGGTGCCCGGCGGTTTCCGGCTCGGGGTCTCGCCCGGGATGGTGAAGCACCAGGGCACCCAGACCGTCCTGTGGGCGGAATCCCAGTTCGAGGAACGCGGCGGCGTCTTCAACATCGCCAACCTCATCAAGACCGACCAGAGCGCCGGAGAAGGGGAGTAGGCCGTGGTGGACTCGCTCGGGGACAGCCTGGACCGCGCGCTGGAGGGGGCGTTCACCCGCCGCATCCCGCAAAGCGCCCAGGCGCAGATGAAGTACCTGGTCAAGCAGCTCAAGGGCACCAAGGCCACCGCACAGGCGCTCGGAATCTCCCAGCGCACCGTGGAGCGGTACGTCTCGGGCAAGCTCAAGCGGCCCCGCCAGGACCTGCGCGGCCGCATAGAGCGTGAGGTCAAGAAGCGGTGGCAGCCGCAGGTGCGGGCCAAGGCGAGGAAGAAGGCGTCCTCCACCGACGGCCTGGTCGTCAGCACGCGCGCGAGGTTCGGGTTCACCGCGGCGCCGGGCACCACCGACGACGCCCGGATCCGCGACATCACCCAGGCCCTGCCGCCCGAGTACGCCGACCAGCTGTTCACCGCCCGCGAGCAGGGCGCCACCGAGCAACAGCTCCAGCAGATCGCCGCCGACGGCCTCGCCCGGATGTACTTCCGTGCCAACAACTCCCGGGCGCACGGCCTGGGCGTGGAGTTCACCGACATCGAGCAGATCGAGATCGAGCTGTAGCTCCAGCCCCACGTAAACGCCTCGTCCCCGGCACCGCAGTTGCCGGGGACGAGGCGTTTAGACATCTCCGAGGGCAGATCCACAGTCATGGCTGACGGTTTCTGTCACCTCGGGGGGTCAGGAACTGTTCTTCTCCACTTCCACCATGACCTTGGCGATGAGCTCCTCCGGAGTCTCCTCCAGATGATTCACCGCCGTCGCCAGCAGCACCGTCCCAACTCGGGCGTTGGCGTGCGCGATGTGTGCAGCCACGTCAACGAGCTCGTTCCAGCCGGCCTTGGTCTGCTCCAGGTCACCCGCCTCGACACCCGCTCGGAACGTGGACTCAGCCGCATCCAGCAGATCGCGGTACGCAGGCGCGACCGCTTCCCCGGCATGCCCGCCACCAGCCTTGGCCAGGTTGTAGAAGGCGACCAGCGCCTGGCCGGCGCGACGGTCGTAGTCACGCGACTTGTCATCGTAAGTTCCCATGTTGCAGAGGCTATCGAGCACCACTGACACACAGCGGTCAAGCGCCCGCTCGCACGCTCACCCTCGACGAACTCCTGCGTCAGGTCGTGCGTGCGGCACGGCGACGTGCCCACCAGGACAGCGGCGGCGCGGTAGCGGCGTTGACGGCCCGGCCGAACGCCCCCAGGGCGGCCTCCAGGCGCACGCTGTCCTCCACGTTGCCCAGGGCGTTCAGCAACTGCTCCGTGGCAGTGACGACGGCCGGGTCGGAGCAGCGCATGAGCGGGGCGGCGGCAGTGGCGGCCCGGGTGAGCGGCTCCCGCAGGGAGGCCACGCTCTGCTTGCTCGCCACCCGCTCCCGGCTCAGCAGCTCAGCCGCGCGCCCGAAGCCCACCAGGCCGCTCTGCGCGTCCGTTCCGCCAGCGATCCGGGCGCGGGCGGCACCGCCGGCGAAGGCGAGCACCGTCAGCAGGAACGTCCGGCCGCGCTCGGCCGGCCCTTCCCACAGCAGCCGGTTGGCGGCGGCCGCGCCCTGCAGTTCCGCCACCACCACCGCCATCGCATCCGCCTGCACCCGCAGGGCCCCGATCTCAGCCTGCTGCTCCTGGCGGTTGCGGGCGCGGTTGGTCAGCCACGACGCCAGGACGGCGATGACCGCCCCCGAGACGAGCGTGCTGGCCAACTCGATCAACTTGTCCATCCCCTCAGGCTGGCCGGGCAACGGGCCCGGCGCCCGGCCCGTTGCGCACCTGACGCACAACGCGTACGCGCCTGTTGCCCCCGGTGCCCCGGCCCGAACCCCACAAGGCCCCGCCCTGCGCTGCTGCGCCGGTGCGGGGCCTCACACGCGTATCCGCGGGGGGTCGGATGTTCATGCACGCGCTGCCGTGTCCAACGTTGCCGTCCTGCCAAGGGTCACGGCCCGGCTTTCCTACTCCCCGTCGTTGTCCTTCTGCTGCCGGCGTTTCGCCTGCTCCTTACGCTCCTTGGCCTCGATCGCGTACGCCAGCGCCCTGCGGTGTTCGTTGACGCTGCCGCCAACACCGCTGCGCTGGGCGATGTCCCCGGCCAGGTAGTCGGCGAACAGACGCACGGGCTTGTGACTGCTGCCCTCGGCGAACTCCAGCAGGTGCAGCAGCGCCTCCAGCTCGCTCCTGCGTACGGGCACGTTGACGATGTCGTCGGCACCGGAGGTCAACGCCTGGGCGGTGCGGTCGTAGTAGGCCCCGCAGCGGGCGTTGTCGAAGCGCAGCTCGTAGCTTGGGTTGCCGTAGTCGACGCGCCTGTGCACCCGCAGCCGTTCGCACAGGTCGGAGAGATCCTCGAGCGGCTGACGGTAGAAGGGGCGGTCGCCGCTGCCCGCGGAGTGCGGGTCGAGCTGCAAGGAGGAGAGGAAGGCCGCCACGCGGTCGGGCTCAGGCATCAAGCCGGCGCCCAGCCACCGTGCACCGTCGTAGAAGGAGCCGCCGGCGCCCACCCGGCCCTTGGGCATGATGTACAGACACCAGCCAGACGTCCCAGACCAGTGCAGCCCAGCCTCAGCGTCCGGAAGGAACCGACGAACGAAGCTCTCGTTGAGGTTGACGTTGCCCTCCACGTCGTTGCGGTGCTTCTCCCGGTCCTCGTCATCGTCGTACCGGCCCCAAGCACTGACAGAGCTGACGGGCGTCCCCTCGGCCAGCAGCTTCTCGGCGACAGCTGTCATGTAGTGGCCGATGGCGTTCTGCAGCGCGCCGGCCAGTGCGGTCTCTGCCATGCGGTCTTCCCTCCCTCGCAGGCCGTCGTGAGCCCACCCCTGCCTCAGCAGACGGCGTCACCCCGGTCGGCCGACACTGTGTCAGCCTCCTTTCTAGCGGCGCCGGGCACCTGACCGGGCAGTTTCCGGCCGCGCAGCGCACGGCAGCCGACCGCGGCCCTACGCGGCGTGGAGAAGCCACCGGGCCGCCTGGCGGCGCTCAGGGCTGCTCGGGCGGGGAATCTTTCAAGTACCAGCCGTGAGCGGCCATGCACTCCTTCGTCCACTCCATCAGCAGGTGGGCGGCTTCCTGCATGCGGCTCTCGTCATGGCCGCCGCGGTCGGCGAAGAACTGCACGAACAGCCCCGCCGCAGGCCGGTTCACGTCTCCGGCGTCGCACGCCGGGCACAGCTCCAGGTGGATCGGCCGCCCGTGCTCGTCGTCCTGCGGTGCCACCCCGCTCATGATGAGATCGCCCCCGCAGCGCGAACACTGCGGCAGCCGGTCGGACAACCTGAGCAGCTCCATGGCCAGCCCCCTTGCTCTGCACGTGACCCTCCACCCAAGACGCGCTGACCTGCGCCGTCAACCCTTCGACGGGCAAGTGAACTCGTCTGATCGCCGGCCTCTGTCCACAGGCCCGGTCCGATGGGGTGTTCGTATGACTGAAGAGGAGAAGGCACAGCAGGCGGCCCGGACACGCTCCAAGCTCAGGGAGGGCCTCGCCCGCGCGGAGCGTGCCCTGTTCACCCGCCCCGCGCCGAAATCGCCGCGAGCCCAGATGAAATTCCTTCGCACGCGGGAGAAGGGCTCCACCAAGAGGTTGGCGGAGCGCCTGGGAGTTTCCCGCAAGACTGTGCAGCGCTACCTCTCGGGTGACTCCACCAAGCCGAACAAGCGCCTCCAGGAGGCGCTGATGCAGGAGACCGAGGCGGAGTGGCAACCGCAGGTCAGGGCACAGGCCAGGCAGCGCGCGGCGTCCTCGGGCGGGCTGGTCATCTCCTGCCGGGCGTACTTCGGCCTCGGCCCGGAGGGCACCTCGGACGCGGGCCGGGTACGGGACATCACCGTCGCCGTCACCCCCTCCCACGCGGCCGCCATCCTCGCCGCACAGGAAGGAGGTGCGACGGAGAGCGATCTGCATGACGCCGTCGCAGAGGCCATCGCGGACGCCTATTTCCGTCAAGGCGGTGGCGGCCGTGCGGGCCTGGAGGTGAAATTCGCGAACGTGGAATGGCTCAACATCCGGTTTTAGCAGCACCGAATTCACGACTGCGATAAACCTGTCTGTGACCGCCGCTCCCTATGTACGGCGGCCCCATGTCCCGTTCCTTTCTCCGTGACGATTGAGAGGCCCGTGTGAGCACCCCCCTCCCCCGCTCCCGCCGCCGTCCCCGTGTTCCCGAGCCCGGCGCGGCCGCGCCCCGCCAGCCCGTCGACCGCGCGAAGATCGGCCGCAGCTGGGTCCGCCGGCGCGCCACCGGCATGACCGCCACCGAGGCCGCAGCCGCGCTCGAGGACGCCCGGCTGCAGCAGCACATCGACCGCGACCGCGAGGACCTGGCCGACGACGAACGCGGCCCCGCCGAAGTCGCGGAGTGGGAACGCATCGCGCAGCTGCTCGCCACCACCGGCGGGACGTACGACCCGAAGGCCGACGCAGTCGTCCAGGACGAGCTCGCCGCCGAAGCCGCGGCGGCCACCGAAGCCGAAGACGAACTCCGGGACCTGGAGATGGAGCGGGAGCGGCAGGAGCGGCTGCACTCCAACGGGCTGCCCGAACGCGCCCACATGCTGATTGCCCTGGAGAAGGCCGGCCTGCTTGGGACGACCGGCGCGCGCTACGGCGCCGCAGGCCCGCTCGTGCTGCACGATCCCGAGGACTACCACGCTCTCGACTACCTGAACGAGTACGGCGAGTTCTACGAGATGTTCTGCATCCTGGAGGGCTACGGCATGGCGCCTCCGAGGGACCCGGACGCCGTCCCGGCGTCGGTGCGGGCGCACAGCGCGCTGCTGCGGGCGATGGCGCGGGCCGGGACGCTGGAGGGCTTCGACGTGGGCCACGCGGTGGGCCTGGCGCAGGCCGACCCGGACGCCGTCCTCGCGCTCGCCGCGTGGATCGAGGCCCGCGGCCGGAGTACCCGGTGAGCGCCCACGGCCCCGTGGTCGCCACGTGGGTGCAGTCGACGGGCTGCGGCACCCGGTACGAAGAGCTGACGGCCGACGGCCAGGTCCACGTCGACTACACGCCGCCGCTCGGGGAGCCCTGGTTCGAGGGCGACGACGACCCCGACTACAACCCGATCTGCGGGTGCCCGCGCGTCCCGAAGCAGTTCTGTATGGAGTGCGTCGGCTGCGCCGCCTGCGGGCAGTGCACCGGTCCGCACGTCTGGCCGCTGCTCCGGACCTGATCACCGAGGGCGACCTCACAGGCTCCCAGGCAACCTGTGACATGACTGGGAGCCTGTGAGCCTGAATATACTGGTACGCCCTTTTTGCCTGTGACGTCGATCCCACGAAACCCCAGGTGGACGGGTTTTCGGCAGGCGACCTGTGAGCCTGTGAGGTGCCAGCGCCCGGCACCCTGTCACGCTCACCGAAGGTAACGGTGCGCGTTGTCACGCACCCCCAGCCGCGATGGCAGGCCCACCGGTTGGAGCGTGTCAGCAGTCGCAAGAATGCCCGCTGATGTCCGTTTCTTGGGGCGTGGATCGGGCCTGCACCCCTTTCCAGGCCGGTTCTGCGTGACAGCGTGACGCGTGACAGTGAGGCTGTGAGGGCGGGCGCGGGTCATCACGCTCCGCTCCCACCTGGGGTCTGTCTCACCGAAGTCCGACCAGCGCTCGGCAGGTCAGAGGCCCCGGAGTGAGGCGTCGTGGTGGCCGCTGGAGACGGGCGTGTCCATGGGGTGCAGCCAGCGGAGCGGAACGGTGAGCGTGCCGACCCGGGGGAGTTCCACAGGCTCGCCCTCGGCATCGAGCAGCATGCCGGTGACCTGGTAGCTGTGACCGGGCGGGAGGCCGACGGCCTCCACCTGGTCCTCGGTGAGCTCCACCGTGACGTGGGTCGTGGAGACCATCCGCAGGCCCTGGGCGGTCCGGGCCTCGGTGTCGACGTCCGTGACGGACAGCGGGAAGTACGTCCCGCGCAGCCAGGTCAGGGCCCACCAGGAGTCGCCCATCGTCTCCGGCCGATACCGCCGGTACGGCAGCGCGAACGGCACCTCGCAGCGGTACGTCTGCCCCACTCGGACGTCCTTGGTGCGCATACTTCCAGCGTGCTCCCGGCCGTGTCCCGGCGCCTGAACAGCCAGCCGTGAACAGTCCGATCTGTGTCATCGACCCCCCGTTTCCCCAGGTCGTCGTGACCATCTGTGTCACTGTTCAGCTGTGTCATCGGGGTTTCGCCCGTACCGTCCCGGAGCGCCCCGCCCCGGCGATACCGTGGTGACACACGCCAGATGACAGCCCAGGAGCCCCGGATGAGCGAGCAGCCGGCCCCCGCGCCCGTGCCCGACCGTCAGCCCCTCGATGAGCACGCCGCCGCGTCCGTCCGCGCGTACGCGGCCGACCAGCGCGCGAAGGTCGACGTCCTCGCCTCGGTGCTGGAGGACATTGCCGCCCACGGCTACCCGTCCCCGGAGGCGGGCGTGCTGTGGGAGGACGCCCGCGACGCCCACCTGGAACGCCTTGCCGGTGAGCAGCCCCGTGTCGCCTGAGCACGCACCGCGCCGCTCCCAGGTCGTCCTGGTGGAGCCCGCGCTGAGCCAGCTGGCGAAGCTCACGGCGAGCGAGACGCACCGCCTAGACCGCGCGATCGTCGCGATCAGCGTCAACCCCGAGCTGGGCACCCCGGTGCCCGACACCCTGCTGCGCGACTACGTCGACGACATCGACGGGGTCCGCGTCATCTACTACGTCACGGCCCTTCGACAGATCACGATCGTCGCCTACGTTGAGGCGTAGGAGCCTCAAGAGCACCCGTGCAGCGCCCAGGACCAGCTGATGGTCCGGGGCGCTGCTGCATCCCGCTGGGCGGTGCAGCGCGAGGGCGGTGGGCGGCGCTGCACGGTGGTCGACTGCGAGGCCGGCGCCCAGGCGGCACACGGGTCCTGCTCGTGCAGCAGACCTCATGCTGCAACGCGGCGGCGCCGTGCAGCGACCTGTCGTCGGTCTGCTGCACGGCGCCGCTGCAAGAGGGTCAGCTGCTGCTGCCGGTGGCCCACTTCTCCATCTCGCTCGGGTCCTTCTTCACCAGGACGTCGCGGCGGTACTGCGCGGTGGCCCGGGTGACGCCCATGGAACTCGCCAGCGCGCCGTACGAGCCGCCCTGTGCGGCGTGTTGGCGCACTGCGGCGTCCCGGATGCCCTCCAGCCGGTTCAGCAGGCCGTTGGACATCAGGATGGTCGTCGCAAGGTCTTCGGTGCTCGCCCCGCCGGCGCGCAGCTGCGCGAGGCCGTGCAGTACGGCACCGAGCCGCATGGCCATCTGCCCGACGTCGTCGCCCAGGGCCTGGGCGTCGGCGGTGGACAGCGGGATCGTCAGGTCGGGGACGGAGTCGGTGTGCTCGGTGGTCATCGGTGGCCTTCCCAAGGGCGGGCGGGGATGGGTGCGGGGGCGGGTACTAGAGCCAGTGGAAGGCGCGCCGGACATCACCCGCGGCCCCGGCGAGGTTGTCGGCGTGCAGCCGCTCGTCGAGGTCATACGGGTCCTCGGTGGCATCCATGACGCGCTCGGAGGCGGCGTCGAAGACGCTGGCGAACGCCTCGTGGACACCGGCGGCCTTGAGGGCCTGGACGATGTCGTCGTGGTCGGCGCCGCCGCGCCGGACGGCGTCGGCGAGCAGGTTGAGCGCGGCGGCCGCGGCCGGGGCGAGCACGGCCAGGTCCTCGCCGCCGGAAGTGCCGGCGGTCCGTTCGGCTGACGTCTCGACACCGCTGATCCGGGCGAGGGCCTTCGACTGCTGCTCCATGGGGACTCCGATCTGGTACGTGGATGGGGGGAGACCGTGGTGACCGTGACTGCCGGAGAGCGATGACATTCCGAGTCGACGGCCCCGACGGCACCCGGGGTGCGGCGCGGTCAGGCGGTCCGGGCGAGGTAGCCGGCGGCGTCGACGAACTGGTCGTGGGCGACCTTCGCGGCCTCGCGGGCGGCGGTCAGCTGCTCACCGGTGGCGTACGCGTCACGCATCGCGTAGGTCAGGGTGATCATCTCGTCAGCCGCGGCGCGCACCGCCTGGTCCTCGATGAGCACCCGCAGCGCGACCAGCGGGCGGGTGACGGCGGACCGGGTCATGTGGCTCTCGCCGCGCAGGGCCTCGATCCGCTCGGTGCCCGCCTGCTTGAGGATGGCGTCGCCGCGCATCCACATCGCCCGGCGGTGGTCGCTGATGGCGCAGGCGAGGGCAGTGACGGCCTCCAGGCGGTCGCGGCGGATCGCCTCGCCGTGGCTGGCGCGGACGGACCGTTCGGCGGCGCGCTCCTGGAAGCGCCCGCTGACGATCGCGCCCAGCAGCGTGGCGACGATGGCGAGGGCGGCGGTGACGAGGGTGGGTAACACGGCGGGTCCTCCCCTAGCTGTATGGATTCCCATACTGTATTGGAATCCATACAGGGCGGGAAAGGGGACCGCCCATGATTCTTTGCGCCCGCTCCCGAGCAGCAGGTTGTCCCTGCGCGCGGGGACCTTTGTCCCTCCTGGCAGGGATCTTTGGTGTCGACACCGACATCAGACACACGAACGGCGCTGCACCGTGGAGTGCAGCGCCGTAGTGCCAGCCCGGCCGGGCCGGGTCAGGAGACGGCTTTGAGGTTCTGGCGGCGCTTGGCGTCGTCCCTGCGCCGGCGCTTCTCAGCGAGCTGGTCCTGGTAGGCGGCGACAGCCCTGCGGTAGCGATCCACGAAGTCGGTGGAGTTGAGACGCTCGTCCTTCGGCATCGCCTTGACGGCCGCAATGGCGTCCTCGGGAGAGGCGTAGGCAGCGAGCATGGCGTTGAGCTGGTAGACGCCAGCGCGCTGCTTCTTCACCAGCAGCGCCAGGTCCAGGTCGCGCAGGGCCGCGTTGACGGCCGTCCGGCTCAGGCCCAGCATCTGGGCGATGGTGCCCTGGTCGATCTCGATACGACCGCCCGGCTCGCTGTGGGCGCGCAGCTTCAGCAGCACGCGGTAGGCCGCGGGCAGCAGATCGAGATCGGCAACGATGCCTTCCGCGTTGACGGCGGCGAAATGCAGACCGCTCACTGTTCGGCCCCCTTCTCCTTCAGCTGCGCCCGCTCCCGGCGCCGGCGAGCTCGCTCGTCTGCCCGTTCCTTACGCAGCCGCTCGATCTCCTGCCTCATCTTCTCCAGTGAAGGGAAGCGCACCAACTCGGGCAGGCTCTGGTCCGCACGGATCTCCTTGAGAGTGACGTGCTGGTCGACCTTGATGTACTCGGGCTCCATGGTCTCGGTGCCCGGGATGAACTCCGCTACGCGGTAGCTGTAGGGCGGGTTGAACTGGTAGACCCCGCGCTTCACCCGGAAGACGATGCCGTGCGACATGATCTCGCCCAGCGCCTCGGTCACCTTCGTGCGCGCCACGTCCAGGACGGTCGCCATCTCGTCCTGCGTCAGGGGGATCCGCCCGCCGGCCTTCTGGCAGGCGATCATCAACAGGATCAGCCGCAGCGGCAACGCCTCACGGAAGAACTGCGCGATGACCAGGAAGAACTCCAGGCTGTCCATGGAGAACGCGTTCGGCTGCTCCGGCGTCCCGTAGAACTCCATCGGCTTGCGCTGCTCGCCCAGCGAGAGCTTCCGGCCCGGGTACTGCCGTGCGACGTCGTCCAGGTCCTTGACGGGCCGAAGGGGCCGGTTCCAGGCCTCGGAGGGATCGTCCAGCGGCAACTTCGGCTGCGGCGCCCCCTTGGCGCTCGGACGGCGGCGCTGCGGCTCACTCGACACGAAGCTGCTCCCACGTTGTTGATCTCCGGACGCGCAGCAGTATGTCAGCTCTGCTTGAAACCGATGTCGCTCCGACACGACATGCCGCGCAAGTTGTGTCCCCCCAGGGGGGACAGATCTCCCCCCTGCCCGCCCAGCGGTCGGCCCGCCAGACGCATCCGCCCCAGATATTGCCTGTACTTGACATAGACGCTCGGCACGTGTCGCCTCTAGTTGACATTGATCGGCCGATGTGCACCCTCAGTCGAGACAGATCGACCGCGATATGTCCCGTCACCCGGTACATATCGCGCAATCCGCAACGCGCTGACCTGCGGATTCTTGATCTCGGTAAGTATCAAGTGGTTGAGGTCTTCCCGCGGTCGCCGGCCGGGCCCTCTGTGGCTGGGGCGGCTTCGCGTGCGGGCCCGTGGGCCCGCACAGACCGTAGGCGGCATCAACGGCTCTGAGTCTCGGGTGGTGCCGACCGTGACGGGCAAGCACCAGCAAGGGCGTGGCGGGTGCCATCTGGGGGTCCGCCGCCCGGCCCGGGGGGCCGTCCGGCTCCCGGTGCCTCCGCACGCTGAATTTCAAGTTCCCCACTTCTGAGGTTCCGTTCTGTGGCTAAGGTGAATGCGCAGGACGTGGATTCAGCAACCTCTATCCATGCTGCTTTCAGTGAAATGCAAGAACGATATCGTGCGGAGTTTTTTGGACGTAGTGGTGGGCTCTGTCCATTCCAGACTCTATCTAGCATCAAAAAGTGAAGCACGCGTACCACCCCCCACATCACCCGAAGGGGGGACCCTTCATCGCCCCCTGTCTTGTCCGGGCGACCGGCCCCCGCGTTCCGACTACCCGTCACACGCCTCCCTCTTGCTGCTGCTTGTGGCGTGAGCCCGGTGGGTGGGCCGCGCGGAGCGTGGCACGCCTTGCCCGCACGGAAGTTGGGGGCGCGCCCTGTGTGGCTGGAGCGCAGCGGAGGCCACGGGTCGGCCGGAGGCCGGCCCCGGTCCGCAACGCGGGCCGGATGCCCTGCAGTTGGCGGGGCGCGCGGAGCGCGTGCCGCCTGGCGGTGAGCGGAGCGAGCCGCATCCGCTCACGCGGAGCGGGAGCGGCCGGGGCGCGCAGCGCCCCCGCGCGCGTGTTCGGGGGGTGGGGAGGGCGGGGGGTGG
>NZ_JBSFLI010000044.1:0-48956 GCF_053598955.1 Streptomyces sp. NPDC001056
CTCTGGCCGAGGTGGCGGGTGTTCTGGGTGACGGTGGTGTCGTCGTTGTCCCGAGCCGGACGAATTATGTGCTGATCTGTGACGCGGAGAACGAGGGGGCTGTCTCGCGTGTTTTCGAGGCGAAGAAACGCACGAAATTCGGTCCGTTGACTCTCGCGGTCCCGAGGATCGAGGACACGGAGAGGTATGTGCGTTTCCCGGGGGGATTCGCGATGGCCGAGTTGCGGCGGATCTGGCCGGCGGAGGTCTCGTTCATCTTCGATCTGACGTATCCGTTCTCGCCGCGGATGACGATGGGTGCGAACACGGTCGCGGTGATGTACCAGCGTTCGTGTGCGCTGAACCGGCTTCTGGAGGTGTTCGGCCGGCCGGTCGCTCTGACCTCGGCGAACCTGTCGGGGCAGGGTAACTTCGTCGTCACCCGCCAGAAGGCGATCGATGACGTGGGGGGCGCGGTCGACGCGGTCCTGGTGAACGACCGTGACGATGAGTGTGTCGATGTCGAGGCCGAGGGGGTCAATCCCTCGAACACGATCGTGGATTTCACTTTCGAGCGGCCCTACCTGGTGCGGGACGGCGCCTACCCGCCGTCGCTGCTGCTGCCTGTCATCCCGGACCTGGTGCTCGACACCGATGCCTACAAGGCTGCGCTGGCGAAACGTTTGAGCGTGGCTCTGTGAGCCGTACAGCCGACGGACACACGAACTAGGGGACGACCTGGATGAGCAGGACAGTGCACGAGACGCCCGGGGTGCCCGAGCAGCGGACCGCGGCCGGGCCGGGTGTCGTACAAGCGGAACTGCCGGTGACGACGCCGGTGATGGGCCGGCCGGCCGTCGCGGCGGCGGACCTGGCACGCGAGGGCCGGCTGGTCTACGACCCGGGCCTGGCCAATACCGCGATATGCCGTTCCGCGATCACCTACATCGACGGTGACGCGGGTATCCTCCTCTACCGCGGCTATCCCGCCCAGCAGGTCGCGGAGAAGTGCACGTTCCTGCAGACGGCTCATCTCCTGGTCACCGGTGAACTGCCCACCGGCGCCGAGGAGGAGCGGTGGGCCGGCGAGATCGCCGCCAGCCGGCTGCCCGGCAGTCCTGCCTGGGGTCCCCTGTTCGACGCGATGCCCGCGGGTACGCATCCGATGGCGATGCTCGCCGCGGCGACCTCGGTGATGACCGCTCTGGGTGCGGACGGCGCGTCCTCGGCGCGGCAGGCCGGTTTCGACGTGCTGGCGACGATGCCGGTCCTGGCCGCCCATGCGTTCGCCCGGTTCGAGGACCGGCCCCGCCGTCCCTACGACCCGTCGGCCGGCTATGTCGAGAACTTCCTCCACATGTGCTTCGGTGACAGCCCCGTGGCCACCGATCCCGCCATGGTCCGCGCTCTCGAAGCGCTGCTGGTCCTGCACGCCGACCACGAGCAGAACTGCTCCACCGCCACCCTGCGCCTGGTCTCCTCCAGCAACGCCGGGTTCTTCTCCTCCGTCAGCGCGGCCCTGTCCGCGCTGTGGGGGCCCCTGCACGGCGGCGCGAACCAGGCCGTGATCGAGATGCTCCAGGCCATCCGGGACGACGGCGGTGATCTGGGCAAGTACGTCGCCCGGGCCAAGGACCGCAACGATCCCTTCCGTCTCATGGGTTTCGGCCACCGCGTGTACCGCACCTTCGACGCCCGCGCCCGTGTGATCCGCGAGGTGGCCCGCGAGGTGTGCGGGAAGGCCGCCCACGACCCGCTGCTCGACATGGCCCTGGAACTTGAGGAGATCGCCCGGGCCGACGAGTTCTTCCTCGAACGCAAGCTCTACCCGAACGTCGACTTCTACTCCGGCCTCATCTACCGGGCCATGGGCTTCCCCGTCGAGATGTTCACCGCGCTGTTCGCCGTCGGCCGTGTCCCCGGCTGGATCGCGCACTGGACGGAAGCGGTCACCGCTCCCGAACGCCGCATCGGCCGGCCCGCCCAGCTGTACACCGGGCCCGTGACCCGCGACCTGCAGTTCTGACCCCACCCCGCCCCCTTCGCCCCGGCCGGGCAGGGGCCCCTGTACGGCTGCGCGTGCCTCTCCCTCACAGAAGCGCGCGCAGCCCCGCTCTCCCACCGGCCCCGGCACGGGCAGCCACCCCGCCCAGGCCGGGCCCGCACCACCCCGCCCCACCGGGCCCGCCCCGCGCCGGCCCGTCCCGCTTCACCGGTCCCGGTGCGGGCGGCGGTACCGGGACCGTCCTGTCCCGGCCGGTGCCGCAAGACCATCCGTGCCACCCGCGCCGTCCAGGCCGGGCCCGTACCACCCCGCCTCGCGGGCCTGTCCCGCGTCGGCCTGTCCCGCGTCGGGCCGTCCGGCTTCACCGGTCCTGGTGTGCGGGCGGCGGTACCGGGACCGTCTCGCCTGGCCGGTACCGCAAGACCGCGCCACCCGTGCTACCCGCGCCGTCCAGGCCGGGCCCGTACCACCCCGCCCCGCGGGCCTGTCCCGCGTCGGCCTGTCCCGCGTCGGGCCGTCCGGCTTCACCGGTCCTGGTGTGCGGGCGGTGGTACCGGGGCCGTCTCGCCCGGCCGGTACCGCAAGACCGTGCCACCCGTGCCACCCGCGCCGTCCGAGCCGGGCCCGTACCACCCCGCCTCGCGGGCCTGTCCCGCGTCGGCCTGTCCCGCGTCGGGCCGTCCGGCTTCACCGGTCCTGGTGTGCGGGCGGCGGTACCGGGGCCGTCTCGCCCGGCCGGTACCGCAAGACCGTGCCACCTGTGCCACCCGCGCCGTCCGAGCCGGGCCCGTACCACCCCGCCTCGCGGGCCTGTCCCGCGTCGGGCCGTCCGGCGTCGGGCCGTCCGGCTTCACCGGTCCTGGTGTGCGGGCGGCGGTACCGGGGCCGTCTCGCCTGGCCGGTACCGCAAGACCGTGCCACCTGTGCCACCCGCGCCGTCCAGGCCGGGCCCGTACCACCCCGCCTCGCGGGCCTGTCCCGCGTCGGCCTGTCCCGCGTCGGGCCGTCCGGCTTCACCGGTCCTGGTGTGCGGGCGGCGGTACCGGGACCGTCTCGCCCGGCCGGTGCGGTACCGCCTCGCGTCCGGTCCGTTCCATGCCGCTTCGTGCCGCGCCGGTCTCCCGCCGCGGCCCCGGCCCGACACGGCCGGCCCCGAGCCACCCGAGCCACCAAGCCACCCGAGCCACCGATTCACCCGAGTCACCGAGCGAGCCGTCACTCGTGCTGTCCCCGCCGCCCCGCCCCGCCCCGCCCCTCTTCGCCCCGCCCCGCCCCGCCCTGTCCCGGTCCGATATCCGTTCCGGTCCGTCCCGGTCCGTTCTGTCTGTCAGTTCCGCGCCGCCCAGGGGACTGCGTCCCCGGCCCGGCCTGCTGCTCCCGCCACCCCGCCCCTCCCGGTCCCGCCCCACCCGGTCCCGCCCCGTCCTGCCCTGCCCTGCTCTGCCTCGGGTCCTGGTCCGTCCCGGTTCGGGCCGGCCCGTGCGGTACCGCTTCCGCCGGCCCGTGCGGTACCGCTTCTTCTCCGCTTCGCTTCGTTCCCGTGTCGCGCGGCCCGCGCTGTTCCCGGCCCGCGCCGTTGTTGTTCCGGCCCGTTCCGTTCCGGTTGCCGTGTCGTCCCGGCCCGTTCCGTTCCGGTTCACGATATTCCGCTCTGCTCCCGTCCCTGTTTCCGCCCGTGTTTCCCGCCCCTACCCCCGTACCCGTGTCCCTCCTCCCGTTCCCCGGCCTTGTTTCATGTCTTTTTCCATGGTGTTCCGTGATGTTTTCCACCGCAGCCCTCGTTCCGGTACGGCACACACATGCATCCGTGTATGCATCAACTTTTTCCGACAGTGATTCGGTGATCAACCTTGACCTGATTCTTTCTCTGCGGCGAACATCGCAGTCGAGCGCCTTCGAGATCTCACAAGCTTGCGGGCTTTACGGGATCAGGGTGTAGTCGATCCCCCAGGGGGAGGGAAAAAGGGTGACAGTGTTCATTCCGGAGCAGCGGAAAGAGCCTTCGGAGAAGGTATCCAGCGCCGCTGCGGCGGAAACGCTCGCAGAGTTCGCGCACCGCATCTACCGTGACGGTATCCCGGCATCCGTCCAGGAATACGTGACGAAGCTGATCATCGATCAGCTGGGTCTCCAGCTGGCGTGCGCGCGTCTTCCGTGGAGCCGGGCCTCCTACGATTACGTGCGCGAGTTCCGTGCCACGGGATCGTCGACGGTCCTGTTCCACGGCCTGCGCACGCATCCCGAGCACGCGGCGTTCGCCAACGCGACGTTCGGGCACGGACAGGATTTCGACGACACGTGCCAGATGGTGCAGACCCACGCGGGTGCTGTCATCATCCCGGTCGCTCTGGCGGTGGCGGAGGAGGTCAACGCCACCGGCGAGCAGCTGCTGCGGGCCACCGCGGCCGGCCTGGAGGTCATGCTGCGTGCCGCGCACGCCGTCTCACCGGACTGCCTGCGCCGGGGCCATCACACGCCGCCGGCCGCGGGCCCGTTCGGCGCCGCGATCGCCGCGGGCCTGCTGCACGGCCAGTCCCCCGCGGAACTGGCGCAGTCGCTGGCGATCGCGGGCAGTTTCTCCGGCGGACTGATCGAGTACACACAGTCCGGCGGATCGGTCAAACGCATCCACACCGCGATCCCCACCACCGCCGGGATCCGCGCGGTCGCCCTGGCCCGGCGCGGCATGACCGGACCCCTGACCGTCCTGGACGGCGCCAAGGGATTCGTGAACGTCTTCGCCGACAAGGGCAGCGTCGAACGCCTGACCGACGACCTCGGCACGCGCTACATCATCGAGAAGGTGGGCCTGAAGGCCTACAACTGCTGCTACTTCATCCACGCCCCGCTTGAGGCCTTCCAGTTCCTCATGCGGCAAAAGGGCCTCGCCCCCGAGGACATCGCCGAGGTCACCGTGGGGCTGTCCGCGCACGGCGCCGTCCACGTCGGCACGATCGTGCACCCGGTCGACCCCCTCGGCGGCCAGTTCAGCGTCCAGTTCACCCTCGGCATGGCCGCCTACGGCGAACTGCCCGGCCTGGACAGCTACAGCGACGAACAGCTCGCCGACCCCCGTTTCCACGCCTTCGCCGACCGCGTCAAGGTCGTGACCGACCCCGTCGCGGAGGCCGAGTACCCGGAGAACTGGGGCGGCACCGTCACCCTCACCACCACCACCGGCCACACCTGGCAGCGCCGCGTGCGCTACGCCACCGGAACCCCCCAGAACCCCATGACCGGTGACGAGGTCTGGGACAAGTTCTCCCGCATCACCTCCGACGCCCTGGACGGCGAACAGGCCGGCCTCATCCACGAGATGGTCCGCGACCTGCCCGCCCTCGACTCCGTACGACGGCTGACCGCGCTGCTCGTGCAGCGCGCCCTTGAGCCCAGCCGCTGACCCGCCCCCGCCCCGGCGGGGACCCGCCCCGCCTTCTCACACCCCCGAAAGCCGCCCAGGCCACCGGAACCGTCCCAAGGAGAACCACAGAAGATGAGCGCCCCCCAGGCACGGCAGAACACCCACTTCGTCCGCAACGGCAAAGAGATCCACGCCTACCTCGCGCTCCCCGAGTCCGGCCGTGGACCTGGCGTGATCCTCATCCAGGAGTGGTGGGGGCTGACCGACCACATCGCCGATGTGGCCGACCGGCTGGCCGAGGCGGGCTTCGTCGCCCTGGCGCCCGACCTGTTCGGCGGCCGTACCACCCACGACTCCGACGAGGCCGGGAAGATGATGAGCGACCTCCCCCTCGAACAGGGCGTCGAGGACCTCGTCGGCGCCGTGGACTGGCTCCTCGAACACGAGGCCGTCAAGGGCGACGCCCTGGGCACCGTCGGGTTCTGCATGGGCGGCGGCTTCGTCCTCGCGCTCGCCGCGGCCGCCGGGGAGAAGATCGCCGCGGCGGTCCCCTTCTACGGCGTCTTCGCCGGCGAGGACCCCGACTTCTCCGGCATGAAGGCCGCTGTCCTCGGCCACTTCGGGGAGAAGGACGCCTACGCCCCGCCGGAGCGCGCCCAGGACCTCGCCCGGCAGATCCGCGGCCAGTCCGGCGCCCCCGTCGAGCTGCAGTTCTACCCGGCCGGCCACGCCTTCCACAACGACGAGAACCTCCTCGGCACCTACGACGAGACCCAGGCCCAGCTCGCCTGGAAGCGCACCCTGACCTTCCTCACCGAACAACTGACCGTCCCCGCGACCGCCTGACCCCGACGGACCCCACCCGGACCCGACGGACCCGACGGACCCGACCCGGACCCGACGGACCCGACCCGACGGACCCGACCCGGCGGGCCGGCCCGGCGGACGGACCGGCCCGGACCCGGCGGACCGGCCAGGTGGACGGACCGGCCCGGGAACGGGCCGCCCCAGGGGCGCCTGACCACCCGGATGCCGGACCGGTCCCCGTACCGGTCCGACCCACCCGCTGGCGGCCCAGGCCGACCCACCCGCCGCCGGTCCAGGCCGGCCCGGGTGCCGGACCGGTCCCGGACCGTGCCGCCCTCGGCGGACGGACCCGACCCGGACCAGCCGACCCCCGCGGGGCGGTGGGACGGTCCCGCGGCGGCCCGGACCACCCCGGGCGGGCCGGCCTTCCGGCGGCGGCCCGACCCACCCGGCGGACTGATCCGCCTCGGGGCCGGGGGAGGGGAAGCGACCTCCGGGCAGCGGCACGACCCGTCCCGGACGGCGGGCCGGGCCGGGCCGCCGCCCGGGACGGCCGGTCCGCTCCGCCCCCGGGTGGCGGGCCGGGCCCCGGTCCGGTCCACCACCCCGGCAAAAAGGGGGGGGCCGGTTCCCGGCCGGTGGTCCGCCCTGCCCCCGGGTGGGTCCGCCCCCCGGGTGGAGGGCCGGGCCCGGCCCGGCCCTCCCTCGGGGGGCCGGTCCCGACCCGGCCCCGTCCCGGCAACGGGACGCCCCCGGACCGGTCCTGACCCGCCCTCAGCGGACGGGTCCGACCCGGACCAGCCCGGCCTCCACCGGGGACGGCCCGTCCCCTCGGGTGACGGACCGCCCCCGGGTGACAGGCCGTCTTTGATGGCGGACCGTCCCCGGTGGCGGCCGGCCCGTCCCCGGCCGGGGGACCGGCCTCCGGCGCGCGGCCCTTGCCCACCCCGGGCAGGCAGGCCGCCCCGGAGCCGGCCTCCCCCCGGGGCAGCGGGCCACTTCGGCCGGGCCCGCCCCCACCCGGGTGGGCGGGCCACCCTTCGGCCGGGCCCGGTCCACCCGGGTGGGCGGGGTCCGTGCCGGGCCCGTCCCGGCCCGCCCCCAGTGGCGGGTCACCCCGGGTCCGTCCCGGCCCGCCCCCAGTGGCGGGTCACCCCGGGCCCGCCCCCGGGCCCGCACCACTACCGCCCCGATCCCGACCCCATCCGACGGCCAGGACCCGCAGGACCCGCAGGACCCGCACCGGACCCCGGGCCCTCCTGTCCCGGACCGGGCCCGCCCCAAAGCCCGTCCCAAAGCCCGCCCCAAAGCCCGCTCCGAGGCCCGCCCTACGACCCGGCCCACAGCCCACAGCCCACAGCCCACAGCCCACGGCCCACACAGCCCGTGGCCCACAGCCCACGGCCCACACAGCCCACAGCCCACGGCCCGTGGCCCACGGCCCACAGCCCACAGCCCACGGCCCACAGCCCACGGCCCACACAGCCCACAGCCCGTGGCCCACGGCCCGCTCGCACGGCCGGAGCACCCGCTCCCGGCCCGCGGCTCCTTTCCCGACACAGAGGTGAGACATGCACACGCTCGACGCAAGCCAGCTCGACCACTACGCCGCCAAGGGCTACCTCGTGGTGGAGAACGTCCTCAGCGCCTCCGAACTCCAGGAACTGCGCGAGGTCACCGACAGCTTCGCCGCCCAGGCCGGCGACGCGGACGCCGACCGCCGCATCCTCGACATCGGCGAACACAACGGCAGCCCCTACGTACGGCGCGTCAAGTCGCCCCACCGCCACCACCCGGTCTACGACGCCACGGTGCGCCACCCCCGCATCCTCGACATCGTCGCCGACCTCCTCGGCGACGACCTGCGCCTGTACGGCAGCAAGATCAACCTGAAGCTGCCCTCCGGCACCGGGGACGCCATCCAGTGGCACCAGGACTGGGGCTTCTACCCGCACACCAACGACTCCCTCGTCGCCGTCGGTGTCCTCCTGGACGACATGACCGAGGAGAACGGCCCGCTCCTCGTCGTCCCCGGATCCCACCTGGGCGAGGTCTACTCCCACAACCAGGGCGGCCGTTTCGCCGGCGCCCTGGACCACACCCAGATCAAGGACATGCTCGACAACGCCGTCCAGCTGACCGCGCCGGCCGGGTCGATCACCCTGCACCACGTCCGCGCCGTCCACGCCAGCGGCCCCAACCGGTCCACCGGCGCGCGCCGCATCATCTTCCAGAACTACGCGGCCGCCGACGCCTGGCCGCTGGTGGGCTGCGGCGCCCCCGGCGACCGCCACCTGTGCGCGGGCGGCGACTGGGACGCCTACCAGGACCTCCTCGTCCGCGGCCAGGACCGCCAGGTCCGCCTCGCCCCCGTCCCGGTCCACCTGCCGCTGCCCGGCGCGAAGGACTCCTCCTCGGTGTTCACCACCCAAAGCGGCGCCGACAAGAACTACTTCGCTTCCTCCGGGGCCATGGAGTGATGAGCACCCCCACCCCCGCCACCCCGCCCGGGCCCGACCACGCCCCGGGCGGGGCCGGCGACACGTCCCGGCCCCGCGCCCTGCGCGCCCTGTTCGTCTACCGGCTGATCTCCCGCGCCTACTTCCACCTGCCCGTCCTGTTCGCCTTCCTCTACCTGCACCACCTCGGCACCGCCCTCGCGCAGACCCTGCTCGCGCTGTACGGGTTCACCGTGATGGTCTCCGGAACGTTCACCGGCCGCCTCACCACCGCTTTCGGCCCCCGCACCCTCCTCGTCGCCGGAGAGAGCGTCAAAGCCGCGGGCCTGCTGCTGATCGGCACCGTCGCCGGCGGCACCCCCGGCCTCGTCGCCGGACAGATCCTCAGCGGCTTCGGCTACGCACTGACCGCGAGCGTCGAGTCTCCCCTGGTCGGCGTCCTGGAACCGGACCGCGAACGCGCCTCGAAGATCCAGGCCCGCACCCAGAGCTGGATCTTCGCCGTGGTCATGGTCTCCGGCATCGCCGGCGCCGTGATCTTCCAGCACACCCGGCTCACCGTGTTCCTCCTGTCCGCGCTCGCCTGCGCCACCGCCGCCACCGCCGCCACCGGCATCGGCCCCGTCCGCCTCGCGACCGCACCCAAACCCACCACCACCACCGCCACCGCTGCTGCTGCGCCGAAGGGCAGCTGGACCGGCGGCGCGGGACTGTGGATCGCCTACTACGTGTGCCTGCGCGGCGTCGCCCTGGCCGCCTTCGTCGGCTTCATCCCCTACCTGCTGTTCGTGCGCACCAAGGTCTCCCTCGCCCTGTTCGGCATCCTGCTCGCCGTGTTCAACGTCGCGGCCCTGCTCGTCGCCCGCTGGACGGCCCGCCTGCTGCGCACCACCTCGGCCGCACTCCTGCTGGCCGCCACCCTCGCCTGCGTCGCCGCCTCCCTCGTCCTGCTCGCCACGACATCCCACCTGGTGCCCGTCATCCTCGCCATCGCCCTGCTGGGCCTCGGCGCGGGAGCCGCCCGCCCCCTCACCCAGGACGGCCTGTCCGCCCTGGACGGCCCCACCCGCGGCAAGGTCACCGTCCGCATGGAACAACTCACCGGAAGCGCCAACACCCTGGTCCTCGTCCTGGGCGGTCTCGGCCTGGGCGCGGGCCACGCACCCGCCGTCATGTGGGGCTCGGCCGCCGTCGTCGCCGTCGCCGGCGCCGTGATCCTCGCCGCCCGGCCCACCACCCGCACCCACAGCCCGGCACAGGCACAGGCACTCAACTGAGGAGGAACGAGCGATGACCACCCTGGACAGCACCGCACCGGCCCTCGCCACCGAGCCGCCCGGCGACCAGCCACACCCCGCCCCCCACCACCCGGACACCCCCACGGTGACGGCGCCCTCCGGGCTCGGCGAGGTGTGCGCACGCGGACTGTGGATCGCTCCCCGCCCCCTCCACCTCGCCGGATACCCCGACGACCCGGACGACGCGCACATCGTGCGGGGTATCGACTGATGACCGACCGCCCCCCGGTCCTCCACGTCGGCTGGATGCCCAGAGCCGTCGCCGCCCTGGCCCGCGCCGGCGCCGACGTCACCTGCGCGGTCGCCCCCCGCGACGCCGCCGCCGCCCGCGGCAGCGACGCCGTGTCACGAACCGTCGTGGTGCCCGACCCGGTCAGCGCACAGCACGTGCTGGCCGGTCTGGCCCGCGACGGCCTGCCACTGGAAGCCTTCACCGCCATCTGCAGCGTCCTGGAATACTGCATCGTCCCGGCCCAGATCCTCGACGACCTGCGCCGCGCCACCCCCCGCAACCCCGGCGACCCTGCTGGTACGGGCGGGCAGCCACGCGCACCGCAGATGCTCGCGATGCGCGACAAGGCCCTGCAGAAGACCCTCGTACGCCGGGCCGGCCTGCCCGTCGCCGACTGCACCGTCACCGAACACCCCGAGACCATCCGGACACCCCCCGCCGGACCGCGCACCGTCCTCAAACCCCTCGACGGCGGCGGAGCCAGGAACACCTTCCTGATCACCGGCCGGCAAAGCCTCGACGCCGCCGTCACCGCCCTGCGCGCGGACGGAGCGGGACCCTGGCTGCTGGAGGAGTACATCCCCGGCACCGAGTTCCAGGTCGACGGCATCGTCCGCGACGGACACCTGCGCGTCCTGTCCGTCTCCCGCTACGTGCAGAACCTCATCGAGGTCCACGACGGGGCAGTGGTCGCCCACATCGTGCTGCCCCCCGCCCGCCACACCGCCCTCTACACGGCGACCCGCGCCCTGACCTCGGCCGCCCTCAAAGCCCTCGCATACTCCGACGGGCCCTTCCACCTGGAGATGTTCCAGGACGGCGAGCGCCTGGTCTTCGGCGAGTGCGCCGCCCGCGTCGGCGGCGGCCGCACCGACGACGTCGTCCGCCTCGCCTTCGGCGTCGACCTGCGCGAGGAATGGGCCCGCACCGTCCTCGGCCGCCCCAGCACCCTCACCGAGGAACCCGCCCACGCCCCCGACGCCGTGTTCGCCGGGATGAACCTGCCCGCACCCCCCGGCACCGTCCGCCGCATCCCCTCCCACGAGCAGACCCTGGCCCGGCCGGGAGTCGTCCACGCCGGCATCGAGGTGGCCCCCGGCGACCTCATGCCGGACATCACCGTCGCCTCCCACCTGCGCGCCGGCCTCGCCGTCGTCCGCGGCACCACCGAAACCCAGACCGAGACCCGGGTGAAAGACCTGGCACACTGGTTTTCCACCCACACCGTGTGCGAACCGCACCCGCCGGCCGCCCCCGCACCCAGGGCCGCCCGGTGAACGCACCCCCCACGACCGCCCGCCGCCCGCGCTCCCTGCTGCCCGCCCCCGGCGCCGGGCGCGCGCTGGCCGCGAGCACCCTCGCCCGCAGCATCGGCAACGGCATGGTCGTCACCGTCGTCGTCCTGTACTTCACCCGCCGCCAGAACCTGCCCGCAGGAAGAGTCGGACTCGCCCTGACCCTCGCCGCGCTGGCCGCGATGGCCGCCAGCGTCCCCGCCGGACGCCTCGCCGACACCCTGGGCACCCGCCGCGTCGCCGTCGCCGCCCTGCTGCTGCAAGGCCTGGCCATCGCCGCCTACGCCACCGTCCACACCTGGACCGGGTTCCTCCTGGTGGCGGCCGCGGCCGCGGTCACCGACTCCGCCTCCACCGCCGCCCGCGGCGCCCTCGTCGCCACCGCCGTCCCCCGCGACCAGCGCATCCGCACCCGCGCCTACCTGCGGGCCGTCACCAACGCCGGATTCTCCGCGGGCGCCCTGGCCGGCGGATTCGTCATCGCCTCCCACACCCCCGCCGCCTACACCGCAGCCCTCCCCACCGGCGGCGCCCTCTTCCTCGCCTCCGGCCTCCTCCTGCTCCCCATCCCCGACCCCCCGCCCCAGCCCGCCCCCCAGGACGCCCCGCGATGGCTCGTGCTCCGCGACCGCGGCTACATGAGCGTCGGCCTGCTCAACGCCGTACTGATCATGAACGCGGGCATCCTCAACATCGCCCTGCCCATCTGGATGACCGGGCACACCCACGTACCCTCCGCCGCCTTCTCCGCGCTGCTCCTGGTCAACACCGCCCTCGTCGTGTGCTGCCAGATCCCCGCCAGCCGCGGCGTGAGCGACGTACCCACCGGCGCGCGGGCCCTGCGCCGCTGCGGCCTGTGGCTCGCCGCCTGCTGCACGGCCTTCGCCGCCGCCGCCACCCCACACCTCTGGCTCGCCGCCGCCCTGCTCACCGCCGGAGTCGCCGCCCAGACCGCGGGCGAACTCCTCTACAGCGCCGGCTCCTGGGCCCTGTCCTACGAACTCGCGCCCGAACACGCACACGGCCAGTACCAGGGCATGTTCGGCCTCACCTCCCAACTGGGCACAGCACTCACCCCCGCGGTGACGACCTTCGTCATCCTCGGCTACGGCCGCGCCGGCTGGCTGCTCCTGGCACTGGCCCTCGCCGCCACCGGCGCCGCCGCCCCCGCCGTGGCCGCCCACGCCCAGCGCACCCGCCCCTTCACCCGCGGGCCCGCCCCCCGCTGACACCGCCTTGCCCAGGGCCGCCCGTGAACCTCCGGTACCACCACACCCGAAGGGTTCCCGCATGCCTCCCACCCTCCGCGACACCCTGGCCGCCTTCCGCCCGGCGGGCGCACCCGGCAGCGAGGTACGCCGGCGCCGCCAGCACCTGGCGGACTTCGTCCGCTCCTGCGAGGACCGCGTCCACCACGCACCCCTGGCCGAACGCGAGCGGATGAGACAGCTGCTGGGCTGGGACGACGCCTCCCTCCACCGGTTCGTCACCTCACCCATGGTCGTGCACAGTTCCACCCACGTCGCGATGAACGCGTTCGCGCCGATGCTCACCTTCCCCTGGTTCTGCCTGCGCCTGATGACCCGCGGACAAACCGGCACCGACGCCGCGGGCGCCAGCCACCTGCGCACCCTGCTGACCCACAACAACCTCAGCGACAACCGCTGGAAACCCCACGTGTGGTGGCGCTGCGACGACCGGGGCCGCCTGGTCCGCGTCCCCCTCTTCAGCAAACAGCCCCGCTTCAAGCACCAGATCCTCCTCGCCCAGCCCGTCCCCCGCATCGACCCCCGCGAAGACGGCATGACAGCCGCGGACAGCGAGGCCCTGAACCTGGCGAAACACGCCACCAACTACGCCTACTTCGCCATGCTCTACCGCCTCGCCCTGGAACGCCGGGCCGGCCTCCACCTCCCCGACGCCACCGTGGAGATCCCCCTCGACCTGATGAACGCCCACTCCCTGACCGCGGCATCACTGCCGCTGTGGCGGGAGGCGATGTACGACCACCAGCTCACCCTCCGCGTGATCGGCGACGACCTGGAACTGCGCGAAGCCGACCGCGCCGAGGCCGCCCGGCTGCCCGCCCCCGACCCGCACGACGTGCGCACCACCCTGATCTGCCCCAACTACCTCAACCTGTGGCACTCCTACCGGCTCGGACTCACCGCCACCATCGGCACCGAACGGATGGCCGGCTACGAAGCCGCCATGGCCGACGTCCTCGCCCCCTTCCTCGACCGCATCGGCGAGAGGGAACCCTTCCCGCAGTTCCTCGGCATGTCCGCGGTGAACCTCGACACCGTCGCCCCCCTGCCCGGCCCCCTCCTCGCCCAGCTGCGCGAAGCGGGCGGCCGCCCCTCCTTCCCCCTCTACCTCGCCACCCACGGCGAACGGCTGCTGCCCGCCCTCGACCGCATGCTCACCGCCGCCCCCCACGCCCACGCCGACGTCCTCACCCGCCGCCTCGCCGAACCCGTCGCCCCCTGAACCCACCCCCGCCCCCCCCCCCGCACCCCGGCACCCCCCCCTTTCCCGCCCGGCGTCCCACCCCACCAGCCCCCGTGAAGGAGAAACACATGAGCGCCTACAAGGACTACGGCATCCTCATCCGCAGCAGCGAACTGGAATTCGACACAGCCGACGCAGTCCTGGTCAGCCGCCCCGTCGGCCCCCACACCGGCGCCGAATTCGTCAGCGTCGACATCGTCCGCATCCCCGCCGGCACCCGCTGGGAACCCGCCGACTACACCGGCCAGGAAGTGACCGCGGTCGTCTTCACCGGAAAGGGCACCGCCCGCATCGGCACCCGGACCCACACCGTGGAGAAGGGCTCCACCGCCTACGCACCCACCGGGCAGCCCGTCTCCTTCACCGCCGACGGCGAGGAACTGACCGTCTACTTCTGGCGCGGCGACCTCCCCGACGGCGCCCCCCGCGGCACGGCACCCGCCCTGTTCAACACGGTCCACGACACCTCCGCCGGCATCAGGGACTTCGCCGGGACCGGCGAGATCACCCCCGTCGGCAGCGAACAGCGCGCCTACATGAACTTCCCCCACTGGCCCGGCAACGGCTGCGCCTACCTGTGCGTGAACACCGGCGTCGCCGCCCCCGGCCACACGTTCAACATCCACGGCCACCCCGGCGCGGAGGACGCCCTGTTCGCCCTGCACGGCCAGGGCCAGTTCTTCCTCGGCGACCAGTGGTTCGACATGAGCCCCGGCGACGGCGTCTTCGCCCGCCCCGGAGTCCTGCACGGCACCCGCCACCCCGACGGCCCAAACGAACACGCCCGCTTCATCTCGGTCGGCGGACCCGTGCCCTACGACCCCACCCTGTACCGCTCGGCCGGCCTGTCCGCCGACGTCGTCTGACCCCCGCACCACGACCCCGGACCGCACCGACCACCACCCGCACCCGTAACCGTTCACGACCGTTCACGACCGTTCACGACAAGGAGAGTCCTCATGCCTGTGGTCACCGTCGACTGGTGGGCGGGTCAGCAAGACGACGCCCGCGAGGAACTGGTCGAGGAGGTGTCGCAGACGGTCGCACGGATCGCGAACTGCCCCGTGCAGGCCGTCACCGTCATCGTCCGCGACGTCGAACGCTCCCACTGGGCCACCGGCGGCCGTCTCGCCGACCATGACTAGCCCCGCCACCCGGCCGACCGCCGGGCACCCCGCCCACGGAGCCGTCCTCAAAGCCCAGGACCTGCTCTTCCGCCCCGTCGGACCCTGCCAGGTCGCCGAGGCCGTCGGACCGCACCTCGGCGCCGAAACGGTCCGCCTCGACGTCGCCCGCATCCCCGCGGGCGCCACCTGGCAGCCACCCCACACAGCAGGGGAGGAGAACGTGGCCGTCGTCTTCGCCGGCCACGGCCACGGCCGCTCCGGCACCCGGCACGCCCCCCTCGCCCGGGGCGGCGCCCTCTACGCCCCCACCGGCGATCCGTGCGCGCTGACCGCGTCCGACGACGGGGAACTCGTCGCCTACCTCTGGAGCTCACGCCTGCTGCCCGGCCGCCGCCACGGCACCGCACCCCGCAGATTCAGCAGCCTCGACAACGACGAGACACAGCTGACCGGGTTCACCGGCACCGGCCACAGCGCGGCCAGCGAACGCACCGCCACCATGAACTTCGTGTTCTGGCCCGGCACCGGCACCCCCCAACTGTGCCTGCACTGCGGCATGATGCGCCCCGGCGAGTACTTCAACGTCCACGTCCACCCCCACAGCGAAGAGGCGTTCATCGCCTTCGAAGGCAGCGGCCAGCTCTACCTCCACGACCGCTGGATCGACGCGGCCGCGGGCGACATCCTCTTCGCCCGGCCCGGCGTCCCGCACGGCACCCGCCTGCCCGACACCCACCCCGCCGACCGGTTCGTCACCTGCGGCGGACCCACCCCCTTCGACCCCGTCCTCTACGCCCGGGCCCGCGTGTCCGGCGAAGTCCGGTGACCGGCCCATGTGCCGCATCCACGGACAGTTCAACACCCCCACCCGCCCGCACGAGCTGACGGCCGCCTCCGCCGCCCAGCACCACGGCGGCCCCGACGCCCAGACGACGGCGACGGGACCCGCCTGGGCGCTGGGCAGCAACCGGCTCGCCGTCATGGACCCCCACGGCGGCACCCAGCCCTACCGGCTCGGCCCCCACATCACCGTCGTCTTCAACGGCGAGATCTACAACCACACCGACCTGCGCACCCGCCTGCGCGCCCGCGGCCACCACATCCCCGGCCACTGCGACGGCTCCGTCCTGCCCGCCCTCTACGCCGAGTACGGAACCGCCTTCACCGACCACCTCGACGGCATGTACGCCATCGCCGTCGTCGACACCCGCCACGAGCCCACCCTCGTCCTCGCCGTCGACGACATGGGCATGAAACCCCTCTACTACCAGCACGACCCCCGCACGGGACGGATCACCTTCGCCTCCGAACTGCCCGCCCTGCTCGCCTTCGACCAGGTCACCGCACGAGTGTGGGAACCGGGCCTGGAGGAGTACCTCGCCACCAAGACCCCCTTCGGCGAGCAGACCATGTTCGAGGACATCCACGTCATGCCCCCGGCGAGCACCCTCATCGCCACCCCCACCAGGCGCCCCCGCCTCATCCGCCGCACCACCACCCCCGACCCCGTCGACGTGCCGCTGCACACCGCCGCCGACGACCTGCTGACCCGGCTGCGCCACCAGGTACACCGCCTGCTGCGCGCCGACGTCCCCGTCGCCGCCGTCGTCAGCGGCGGCCTGGACTCCAGCCTGATCGCCGCCCTCGCCGCCGAAGCCCACCCCGCCCTGCACACCTTCACCATCGGCTACCAGGGCGGCCCCTGGCCCGGCGACGAACGCCACTTCGCCCGCAAGGTCGCCCACCGCATCGGCGCCCACCACCACGAGGTCGACATCGACCCCGCCGCCTTCCCCGACCTGCTGCCCGACGTCGTCCACCACCTCGGACAGCCCAACGCCGACCCGATCACCCTCTCCTCCCTCGCCCTGTTCCGCCACATCCGCGACGCCGGCTTCACCGTCGCCCTCACCGGGGACGCCGCCGACGAACTCCTCGCCGGCTACGACCGCGTCACACACGCCCTGCGCACACCCGCGCACCACCCCTGGGCCGCCGGATACGCCGACGCCCTGGCCGCCGTCCCCCAGACCCTGCGCGAGGAGCTGTACCGCGCCGACTACCGGGCCTTCGTCCGCGACCGCGGCCCCGCCACCCAGCGCCTGGCCCGCCGCCTGGCCACCGCCGGCGGCGAACGCCTGCACACCCTCACGGAATTCGAGACAGGCACCCGCATGCCCGCCTACCACCTGCGGCGCGTCGACCACATGTCCATGGCCGCCGCCGTCGAAGTACGCCTGCCCTACTGCCAGCCCGCCGTCCAGCAGTACGCCCGCGCCCTGCCCGCCGCCCTGAAAGTCACCGCACAGCGCGGCAAACACGTCCTGCACACCGCCGCCGGCGGCCTGCTGCCCCGCGCGGTCCTCGACCGCCCCAAACAGCCCTTCACCCTGCCCGTGACCGCCATGCTCCGCCCCGGCACACCCCTGTTCGCCCACGCCCGCGACATCCTGTCCACCACCCGCCTGCGCCAGGACGGCCGGCTCGAACCCGCCCGCGTCCAGCGGCTGTTCACCGAGCAGACCGAACAGCCCTGCGACCGGACGGCCCTGGCGATCTGGGCCCTGCTGGTCCACCAGCTGTGGCTCGACCGCTTCCTCACCACCCCCAGCACCACCCCCAGCACCGCCCCCAGCACCGACCCGAGCACGGGCCCGAGCACGGACCCGAGCACGGACCCGAGCACTGACCCGAGCACGGACACGAGCACGGACACGAGCACGGACACGGGCGCGGGCGGGAGCGTGGTGGCGGCGGCGGGGGCGGGGGCGGGCAGGACAGCCGACCAGGAGACCACCGGGTGATCGGATACCTCGCACACACCGAAGGCGCCCCCTGCCCCACCCTCGTCCTGCCCACCGGCACCCCCCTCGACGACGGGCCCGCCCTCGGCGCCGCACTCACGGCCGCACGGGACTGGCTGACCCGCACCGGCCGCACCCAGGTCATGAAGATCGCCTTCGTGGCCCCCTCCCGCCACCCGCTGGCCGACCTGGAGTTCCGCTTCGTGCAGTGCCTGCCCGGCGACGGCTTCGACACCGCCGGCAACTGCGGCCACTCCCTCGCCTGCGCCACCCTCGTCGCCAGGAAACAGGGCCTCACCCCCCTCCCGCCGGGCGAACCGGTCCGGGTACACGTCACCAACAACGACGCCCACGTCGTCTGCGAGACCGACCGGACCCTGCACCACGAGTCCGAACTGAGCCTCCACTTCGTCCACACCCCCGCCCCGCTCCTCGGCAGCCTCCTGCCGACCGGCAACCCGGTGGACGAACTCACCGCCGGCCCCCGCACCCTGCCCGCCTCCCTCGTCACGGCAGGCAACCCCTACGTCTTCGTCGACGCCCGGGACCTGGACCTGCCCGACCGCCAAGCCCTCTTCACCGCCGGCGACACCGTCCTGCAAGAACTGCGCGCCCTGCGCGCCGCAGCGGCCGAACTCCTCGGCCGGCCCCCCACCGGCGCCTTCCCCAAGATCGCCGCCATCGGCGCCTACGGGCCCGGCCCCCTCGCCGTACGGGCCCTGTCGGTACCCGCCTGGCACCCCACCCTCGCCCTGACCGGCGCCGTCTGCCTGGCCGTCGCCGTCACCCTCACCGGCACCCTCCCCGCCCGGCTCACCCCCCACCACACCGCTGCGGACCGGCGCGGACGCCGTATCGAACTGCACTCACCCGGAGGCCCCCGGACCGTCACCGTGACCACCACCGACACCCCGGCCGGCCCCGCCCTCACCCGCACCAGCGTGCACGGCAAACGCGCCCGCATCCTCACCGGCCCGCTCCACATCCCCACCGCCCTCCACGAGACACGCAAGGAGGCCGACCTGTGCCTGCCGCCACGGACCTGAACCCCCTCGCCTCACGCACCCACCTCGCCGACCACTACGCCGACCTGCTCACCACCCTGAACACCCACGCCGCCGAAGCCGACCACCACGCACGCCTGCCCGCCCCCGTCCTGGACGCCCTGCGCACCAGCGGCATCCTGGCCACCGCGATCCCCCGCGAACACGGCGGCCACGACGGCGGCGCCCCCCTGGTGAACCGCCTGACCGAACTGATCGCCGAGGCCGACCCCTCGGTGGCGATCATCCTGTTCCAGCACTGGGCCGTCAGCACCCGCATCACCGAATGGGCGACAGCCACACAGCGCGAACGCTGCCTGCCCCGCCTCGCCGACGGCCGCTGGCTCGCCGCCTCCGCCTGGAGCGAACAGGGCGCCGGCGCCGACAAACGCACCATCCGCACCACGGCCGTCCGCGTCCCCGGCGGCTGGCGCCTGGACGGCACCAAGGCGTTCACCACCGGCGCCGGACTGGCCGACCTCTACCTCGTCCTCGCCCAGAGCGCACCCCCCTCCCGCACCGACACCGCCTACGGCAGCGACGGCCAGACCTTCTTCCTCGTCGAAGCCGACCGCCCCGGCCTCACCGCCCACGCGAGCATGGACCTCGTCGGCATGCGCGCCTCCGCCACCGGCACCGTCGAACTACGCGCCTGCACCGTCCCCGACGACGCCGTCCTCGGCCCCGAGGGCAAGGCCGCCGACATCATCCGCGGCGTCCGCGAGACCGGCGCGAGCCTCGGCGCGGTCGCCGCCGGCATCGCCGAATCCGCCTACCGGCTCGCCCGCGACCACACCCGACGACACGGCGCACCCACCCGGGAGGCCGTACGCCACCGCCTCGCCGACCTCGCCGCCCGCGTCGCCCAGGCCCGGGCCATCGTCGACAGCGCCGGCCGCCGCGACACCCCCGACCCCGGAACCCTCACCCTGCACAGCAAACTCGCCGCCTCCGCCCTCGCCGAAGAAGCCTGCCTGGAAGCCCAGCGCCTCATCGGCAGCGCCGCCTTCCTGCGCGGCCACCCCGTCAACCGGATCAGCCGCGACGCCCGCGCCGTCGCCCTGATGG
The DNA here is from genome assembly GCF_053598955.1 of Streptomyces sp. NPDC001056. Classification (NCBI taxonomy): domain Bacteria; kingdom Bacillati; phylum Actinomycetota; class Actinomycetes; order Kitasatosporales; family Streptomycetaceae; genus Streptomyces; species Streptomyces sp. NPDC001056. The sequence continues at coordinate 19,990 of NZ_JBSFLI010000044.1, forward strand.
GCCCCACCAACGACCTGTGCCGAGAGCTGGTGACCACCCCATGGAACTGACCACCGCGCACCCGCGGCCCTACGACCTCGTCATCGAAGGCGGCCGCCTCGTCACCCCCGACGGCGTCCGCGCCGCGACCCTCGCCGTCCACGCCGGCCGCATCGCCGCCCTCCTCCCACCCCACACCCCCACCCGGGCCGCCACCCGCATCCAGGCCGCCGGCCGCCACGTCCTGCCCGGACTCATCGACTCCCACGTCCACTTCCGCACCCCCGGCCTGACCCACAAGGAGGACTGGGCCCACGGCAGCAGAGCCGCCGCGGCCGGCGGCGTGACCACCGTCATCGACATGCCCAACACCCGCCCGCCCCTGCACAGCACCCAGGCCGCCCACGCCAAGGCCGACCTCATCAAGGGCACCTCCCTCGTCGACTACCGCTTCCACATGGGCGTCGCCCCCCACACCCTCGGCGAACTCGCCGACCTCGACCCGCGCGTCGCCACCTCCGTCAAGGTGTTCATGGCCGGCCACCACACCGCCCCCGACGTCATCCACGACCCCGCCACCCTCGACCGGATCTTCGCCACGGCCGCCGACCGCGACCTGCGCGTGGTCCTGCACGCCGAGGACAACACCGTCTTCCGCCTCCTCGACGACTACCTCGGCACCCCCCGCACCTACCGCGACTACGAAACGCACCGCCCCCGCAGCGGCGCCCTCATCGCCGTCGCCCGCGTCCTCGACCTCGTACGCGCCCACGGCACCCGCGCCCACATCCTGCACGTCTCCTCCGCCGAGGAATGCGACCTGCTCGCCGCCGCCCGCCACGCCGGCCTGCCCGTCACCTTCGAAACCACCCCCCACCACCTCTCCTTCACCCACCACGACACCCGGCGCACCGGCGCCCGCACCCGCATCAGCCCCGCCATCCGCACCCAGGCCGACCAGGACCGCCTCTGGCACGCCCTGACCACCGGCGAACTGGCCACCATCGGCTCCGACCACGCCCCCCACACCATCGAGGAGAAGACCCGCCCGCCCGCCGACGCACCCCCCGGCCTGCCCGGCGTCCAGGAACTGCTGCCCGTCGTCCTCACCGGCCTGCGCCGCCGCCTGCCCGACCACCCCCTCGACGACCTCCTCACCCTCATCGCCGCCGCCTGCGCCGCCCGCCCCGCCGAACTCTTCGGCCTCGCCGCCCGCAAAGGCCGCATCGCCCCCGGCCACGACGCCGACCTCGTCGTCCTCGACACCGACGCCACCTGGTGCCCGACCCCCGACACCATCCGCTCCAAATGCGGCTGGTCGGCCTACGAAGGCTGGACCCTCACCGGCCGCCCCGAGATCACCGTCCGCCGCGGCGAGATCATCTTCGACCACGCGAGCGGCCGCTTCGGCTCCGCCACCGGCGAATGGCTCGACCCCACCACCCCCTGACCGGCCCCACCACCCCCGCGACCACCCCCGGGCAGCGGCCCGCACCCCACGCCGCCCCCGCCCGCCCCCCGCGGCCATGGACCCGGACCCCCGCCCACGCCGGCGGCACCCCCCGTATCCGCCCCTCCGGCTACGGACGCGAGCGCCCGCAAGCGCCCCGCGCGAAGTCGTACGTCGCCCAGCCGGTCACCCGCACGAATCCGAGGCGCTGGTAGAGGGCGTTGCTCGTCGGGTCGGCCGCGTTCGCGAACAGCACCACCTCCTCCGCGCCCGCGGCCAGCGCCGCCCGGCTCACCTCGGCCGTCACCGCCCCCGCGAAGCCGCGCCCGCGGAAGCGGGCCGGGGTGTAGACGGGATCCACCTGGGCCACCCCGGCGATCCGCGGTTTCCTCCCCGCCATGGAGACCGGCGTGCCGTCCGGCAGCTCCCAGAACGTGTACCGCTTCCCGGCGAACCGCGTCCCCGCCCACGTGGTGGCGTCGATGGTCACGTCCTCCCCGACATCCGCCGCGAACCGACGGCACCATCTCATCAGCCGTTCCCGGTCGCCCTCGCCCACGGGCCGCCCCCGCCCCGCCGGGGCCGGCCGCGGCGGCGCGAGCTCCCCGAGCCGGTACAGGCACAGCCGCACACCGAGTGCCGCCGTCACCCCCGCGTGCCGCCGCCACGCCGCCGCGAACGCGGCGGCGGTGTCCTGGTCCGCGCTGACGTAGGGGAACGCGTACCCGAGGCCGGCCAGCCGGGCGGCCAGGCCGTCGGCCTGGGCGGGGGTCAGGGCAGTGAGCCCGATGCCCCGGGAGGGCAGATGGTAGAACGTCGCACCGACCTCACCCGCCCGCTCCAGCCACCCGAACACCGGAGCCGCAGCCCGCACCCCGGGCCCCCGTGCCCCGGACACGGGGGCCTGTGCCCCGGACACGGGGGCCTGTGCCCCGGGCGTGGGGGCCCGCGTGCCGTCCGGGGCCGCCTTTCGTGCCCGGAGCCCTTCGAACACGCCCAGCGTCACGATGTGCCGCACGGGCCGCGAACGCAGGAACGTGCCGGTGCGGGCGAGGAGGCCGTCGGCGTCTTCGGTGAGGTGCCAGTCGTCCGGGCGCATGCTTCACTCTCTCCGGCCACCCCGCCCCGCGGGAAGACCCCCATGTCCGCGGGGTGGCGGGTTCCGCACGGGACCGTGCCCGTCAGCGGTGCGCCCCGGGATCTTCCCCGAAGACCTCCTTGACCTCGCGGACCGCGTAGTACACCAGCACATAGCCGGCGGCCGGGTCCGCCCACCACAGACCGGCTTGAGCGTTGAGAACCAGACCGAGGAGCACCGCGGCGGCCAGCAGCCCGTCGATCAGGGTGACCCGGCCCTCCGTCCTCAGCACCGGATTGTCCAGCGCGGCACCGGTACGGGCCTTGCCGAAGGCCAGAGCGAACATCACCACCGCGGTCACCGCCGTCCACCCGATCCCCAGCGGCGAGTGACGCGGACGCCACCCGCCGGCCAGGACCCACGTCGACTGCACCAGCAGATACACCGCCAGCAGGGCGAAACCGGCACCGATCAGCCGCAGGGCACGGCGCTGCCGCTTTCCGCCGGTGCCGGACAGCTCCCAGATCACCACCGTCGACGCGCCGATCTCGATCAGGGAGTCCAGCCCGAACCCGGCCAGTGCCACCGACCTCGCCGCGACCGCGGCCACGGCCAGCACGACGATGCCGGCCACGTTCCAGCCCAAGGTCACGTACTCCAGCACGAAGCCCCGGCGCAGCAAGAACACGCGGCTGTGCTCGTTCACGTCGCTCACCGCAGGAGTCTCCCCGTACTTCCCGCACGGCAAGCCGGTCCGGGAACACCACCGGCGCGCCTCGCGCGGGCAGCCGGTCCAGCGCAGCACGGCGGCCGCGGGCGGCCCGACGGCAGCGCCACCCGCGCGGCGCCGGAAGACCGCCCCCCAGATATCCTCGCAGCCGAACACACCGGCCGCGCTGAGGGACAAGGTGGGGAAGAAGACGCCATGCCGCCCCGGGAATGCTCCATCACCGACACCCTGAACCTCGTGGGGGAGCGCTGGAGCCTCCTCGTCGTACGCGAACTCAGCCACGGCGTACGGCGGTTCGAGGGGATCGCCCGTAACACCGGGGCGCCGCGCGACATCCTCACCGCCCGGCTGCGCAAGCTGGAGGCCACGGGCATCGTCCGCCGCGAGCCCTACAGCGAGCATCCCCCGCGCTACGAGTACCACCTCACCGACGCGGGCGCGGAACTCAACGACGTCCTGCTCACCCTCATGGCCTGGGGCGACCGGCATCTGAACGCCGAGGACCCGCCGATGCGCCTGCAGCACGCCTGCGGCCACCGCTTCCAGGCCGCCGTCGTCTGCGCCCACTGCGGCGGATCGGCCCGCGAACAGCTCCACTCGCCCTCCGGCCGGGGCGTCGTCGCCGGCTGAGGAACGGGCGTCGAGACCGGCGGGCCGCTTTCCGCGGGGCCGGGGCACCGCCGTGCGGCCGGCACCGCGCCAGCGTGAGGGACAGGCCCTGCGGGCGTGCGGCGGCCGGCTCACGCGCCCGTCGCCCGGCGCACCGCGGTCGGCCGCCGCGAGCAGCAGAGCCGGCCCCGCCCCCGCCCGGGCAGCGCCCGCACGTTTGCCGCCGCGGCGGCCGCCCGGCGGCCAGGACGCACGAGGGACGGTGCCCGTGCATGCGTCGTCGTCCACGGCCCGAAGGGGCGGACGCGCGGGGCCGTCCAGCAGGAGTACGCGGCGGTGAGGGTCGGGAGGGGCAAGGGCCCGGCGAGGACCGGGCGGAGCCCCGCTCGTCGTCCGCCGGGGCAGGAACTGTCCGTCACTCGTACCGGTACTTCAGCGAATCCGCCTCCGCCTGCTCGACGTCGGCGATCGTCAGCTCCGGCATCCGCAGCTGGGCCAGTGTCACCTCGGCCGAGGTCGGCTGGGCGCCGGCCGGCAGCCACTGCTGCGGCTTCCAGGCCCCGCTGCGCAGGAGCGACTTGGGGCAGTGCGGGTAGACCTCCTCGATTCCCAGCACCAGCGCGCTGGCCGGCGGCCTGCCCACGGCGGTCAGCCGCGACAGCAGCTCGGGGCGGGTGGAGACGCAGGCTCGGCCGTTCACCCGGAGCGTGGTGGGGCGTCCCGGGACGACGAACAGCAGCCCGGCCCGTCCGGTGGCGACGACGTTCTCCAGGGTGTCCAGGCGCTTGTTGCCGGTCGCGTCCGGTATCGCCACCGTCCGCGCGTCCAGGACGGACACGAACCCGGCGGGACCGCCGCGCGGGGACACGTCGCAGTGGCCCTCGGCGTCCGCGCTGGCGATGAGGACCAGCGACGAGCAGCCGATCAACCGCCGGGTCTGCTCGGTGAGTTCGCTCATCTGCTTGCGCACGGCCGCGGCGCCGGGCAGTGCGTAGGCCCGGCGCAGCGCCTCCGGGTCGCGCACGGCGTCGAGGCGGAGCGAGTCGAATGCACTGCCGGCAAGGAGTGACGTCATGCCCCGACCCTAACGGCCGGTCCACGGCCGGTCCCGGCCGGTGCGTGCGGGGACATTCCGTGCGTGCGGACCGGGCGCGCGCGCCCGTCTCCCGTCCCGCCCGGTGCGGGCTGCCGCGCTGGTGCTGGGGGACGGGCAGCGCTCAAGAGGCCGTCCCCGTCCCCGCCCCGGGCCTCGCGGACACCGCGCGCGGGCGGGTACGCGGTGCCGGTCCCGCGCGGCGGCCCGGGGCGTTCTCGGTCAGGGCCTGGTGCGGGCCGTCATGACGCCGAAGCCGGCGATGTACTCCCGGATGGGCCGGTAGAACTCGTAAGCGACGTCGTAGGGTCCCGCGGCGCCGAGGGCGGCGAACGCGGCGATCCAGGTGCGGACCTCGTGGGAGGAGTTGCCGGCGTCCTCGGCCATGTGCTCGGGGGTCATGGCGTCGAGCGGGGTGAGGTCGCCGGAGGCGAGCGTCGCCATCAGGGCCCGGTCCCAGGCGGGGTTGAGGTCCCGGATGGCGGCCGTGCCCGCGGCGAAGGCGGCCGCCGTGTCGATGACCCGCTGCTGCCGGGCGTCGCGGGCCGCGGCCGTGGGGTGCCTGCCGTCCAGGAGCAGGGCGCGGGCACCCTCGTCGGCGGTGGCCCACTGCGGGACCGGCGGGTCGTGGGAGAGGCCGCCGGAGCCGATGACGAGCACCCGTTCGCCCCCGAGCGCGGCGAGGTAGGAGCCGATCGTCTCGCCGAGGCGGCGGATGCGGCGCATGTTCACGAACGGCCGGGCCACGCCGTTGACGAAGACCGGGACGGTGGGCACGGCGTCGAGGGCGCCGAAGAGGATCTCCAGCGGCTGGACCGCGCCGTGGTCGACCTCCATGCGGCGGGAGATCGCCACGTCGACGTCGCGTTCGGCGACCCACTGGGCCAGTTCCTCGGCGCGCGCCGCGGGCACGTCCAGCGGGCCCCGCGCGGTGCCGTAGTCGCCGACTCCGAGGGCCTGGTAGCCGATGCAGAACGGCGGCATCAGGTCGTAGAAGAAGCCGTTGTAGTGGTCGGGGGCGAAGGAGACGACCAGGGTGGGGTCGTAGTCCTCGGCGAAGGCGCGGGCGGCGGCGAAGGCGCCCTGGACGGCCTCGGTGACCTCGGCGGGCGGGTTCGCGTAGGCCAGCAGGGGGCTGTGCGACATGGTGACGAGGGCGAGGCTCATGCCCGGTCTCCTTCGGCGGTGAGCGATGCCGCCCGGGCGACGGCGGCCAGGGCCCGCGGGGCCTGCTGGGTGAGGCAGGCGGCGGCCACGAAACGGTCGGGGCGCAGGATGACCAGGCCGCAGGCGCGGGCGTCGAACCAGTTCTTCAGGGCCCCGTCCGGGTCGCCGACGACGGTGACCGGCGCGGGGGAGGCGGCGTAGCGCTTCTCGGCCCAGGCGCGCTGGGTCTCCGGCATGAAGGAGACCAGGCGGATGCGGTGGCGGCGCACGAGCGCGAGGTCGGCGGGGGAGAGGAACGCGGTCGGGTCGGTGCCCCAGGTGGCGAGGGTCCACCAGGGTCCGGTGACCTCGTCGAGCAGGACGCCGGTGGCGGCGGCGGTGTTGACGCGCGGCTGGATGAACTGCAGTCCGACGGGGGACAGCCGGCCCGCCGAGTCCGTGAACGGCGCCAGGCGGCCGTGCTTGAACCCGGGGCGCGCCCTGCCGGGGGTGAGGGTGGCCTGGTCGGCGACCACGCCGGTGTCGTAGCGGGGCATGGGCTTGAAGCGCAGTTCGGTGAAGTACGACTTCCACTTCGGCACGAGGTTGAGTGCCGCGGCGCACGCGTCGCGCAGCCGGCCCGCGAAGCGGCCCATCTTCATGACCGTGCCGGCGGCCATGTTCACGTCGATCATGTCGCAGGCGTGCTTGCGGCGTTCCTGGGTGTAGGTGTCCAGGAGGGCGTCGCCGGCGTCGCCGCCGAGGACGGCGGTGAGTTTCCAGGCGAGGTTGGTGGCGTCGCGGATGCCGGAGTTCCAGCCCTGGCCGAGCCAGACCGGCATCAGGTGGGCGGCGTCGCCGGCCAGGAAGACACGGCCCTTGCGGAAGTCGGTGGCCACGCGGCCGTGGTGGGTGAAGGTGCGCCGGTTGATGACCGTGAGCGCGGCCGGGTCGGGGACGTGCCGCGCGAGCAGGGCGTGCAGGAACGCGGGGTCGTCGACGCGTTCGGTGGGCTCGTCGTCGTGGAGCATGAACTCCCAGCGGCGCACGCCCTGCGGCAGGCCGATGGACACGTACGGGCGGCGCGGGTCGGCGCCGAGGTAGACCGAGGGGGTGCCGACGGGGTCGTTCTCCACGTCGATGACCACCCAGCGGGTGGAGGGCGAGCGGCCCTCGAAGCCGACGCCCATCCACTTGCGGGTGAAGGAGCTGCCGCCCTCGCAGCCGACGGCGTAGCGGGCGGTGACGGTGACCGTCCCGGCGGCCTCCCCGCCCGCGTCGAGCCGCTCGGCGGTGACCGTGACGTGGTCGCCGTGGTCGTGCAGGTCCACGACCCGGTGGCCGAAGCGCAGGCAGGCGTCGGGGAACCGGCCGAGTCCGGCGGCCAGTTCCCGGTCGACGAGCGGCTGGATGAAGCCGTGCTTGCGCGGGTGGCCGAACTCCTGCGTCCTCGGGTCGTTGGTGGCCAGCACCCGGCCCGCGCCGTTGACCAGCCGGACCACGTGGTGCGGGACGGTGTAGGGCTGGACCTGCTGCCACAGGCCCGCCGTGCACAGGGTGCGCACGGACTCGTCGTCGAGTCCGACGCCCCTCGGGTAGTCGATGAGCTCGTGGCGGGCCTCAAGCACGGTGACGCGGTGGCCGCGCACGCCGATGAGGTTGGCGAGGGTGAGGCCGACCGGGCCGGCCCCGACGACAACGACGTCGGTGTCGTAGGTGGTCATGGAAGTACGGTCCGATCGGGTTCAGTTGTGCGACAGGAAGCCGGTGACGAGGCGGTTGAACTCGGCGGCGTGCTCGATCATCGCCCAGTGGCCGCAGCGGTTGAGCAGCACCAGCCGCGAGTCGGGGATGTTCGCCAGCAGCCACAGGCTGATCTCGTAGGGCAGGACCCGGTCGTCCTTGCCGTGGATCAGCAGGGTCGGCACCCGGATGCCGGGGATCTTGTCGCGGTCGACCCGGATGGGGATCGGCGCGCCGTCGGGGAGGCCCTCGACGTAGTTCCTCAGGTGGTCGGGGCGGGCGAGCGCGGCCTGCGAACGGGCCCGGACCAGCTCCGGCGTCGCGAAGCGCTCCTTGTCGTACGTCATGATCTCGACGAGCGCCTTCATGTTCTCGACACTCGGGTCCCGGTAGGCCCGCACGAGCACCTTCAGCCCCTCGCTCGGGCCGTCGCCCGCGCCGAAGAGGGTGGCCGGGCCGCGGCCGAGCGAGGCACCCATGGTCACCAGGTGGGTGAGGCGCCCGGGGTGCAGCGTCGCGAAGCGGATCGCGGTGTGCGCGCCCATCGAGTTGCCGACGAGGGCGGCCCGCGCGAGACCGAGCGCGTCGAGGAACCCCACCAGCGCCGCATCGTGGTCCATGTCCCGCACCGCCTGCGCGTCCGAGTCGCCCCAGCCCGGCATGTCGGGCGCGACGACGCGGAATCCGGCGGCCGCGAGCTCGCCGATGTTGCCCGAGAAGTTCGACCAGCCGGTCGCGCCGGGGCCCGAGCCGTGCAGCAGGACGACGGGCGGGGCACCGGCCGCTCCGGCCTCGTAGTACCGCATACGCAGGCCCGAGGGGAGGGTGAGTTCGCGCGCCGCGGACTCCTGGGTGATGGACATGGCCTGCCTCTCCGTGCGTTATATGCACATGAGGAATCGGTATGTGCACGAGCGGGCTCATGGAACGCCCGGGACGGAACAAAAGTCAAGAGCCGCCCGCCCCCGCGCCGGCCTCAGGCCAGGTCGCCGCGCAGCCGCTCGGCCGCCGCCACCAGCGCCGGCGCCGCCCGCCCGGCGATCTCGGCACGCGAGGTGATCAGATTCAGACAGGCGGCCGGCAGCCCCTCCACCGCCACCGGCACCGCCACCCCGTACGCACCCGGCTCCACCTCGCCGAACGTCGCCGCGAAGCCGCGCTCCCGCGCCTCCGTGACGTTCGCGGCCTCACCGGGGGAGGGCGACTGCGCCGCGAGCAGCGCCACCCCCGCCGACCCCCGCCCCAGCGGATGCCGGCTGCCCGTACGGAAACTCAGCCGGTACGCCCCGCCCGGCGGCTCCACCACCGACAGGGCCACCGCCTGGCCGCCCTCGACCACCAGCAGCGACACCGTCGCACCGAGCCCGGCGGCCAGCTCGTGCAGCACCGGATCCGCGGCCGCCCGCAGCGTCGCGTGGATGCCCGCGGCGAGCGCGGCCAGCCCGGTGCCCGTGCGGTAGCGGCCGTCACCGCCACGCGTGACGAGGTGGAAGTCCGCGAGCGTCGACAGCAGCCGCGAGGCGATCGACCGGTGGACGTCCAGCGCACCGGCGACCTCCTGGATGCTCAGACCGTCACCCGCCGTGCTGACCAGTTGCAGGGCGCGCAGACCACGGGCCAGCGTCTGGGTGCCGGCGGCGCGAGAGGAATCCACCATGACACGAAGCCTAGAACGATCACCGCCACCGCCCCCGCCCGCCGCCGGGACGACGCTCCTCAGCCGCGCCGGCGCGCCAGCGTGGAACCCAGGGCCGCCGCCGCGGCACGCACCGCGGTCGCGTGCGACTCGGGACGGAAACGCCCCACCGGGCCGGTCACACTGACCGCGGCCACCACCGTCTGCCCGTCGCCCCCCAGCACCGGCGCCGCCACACACAGCAGACCCGGCGTCGACTCCTCACGCTCGAACGCCACACCCGACTCCAGCACCCGCGACAGCTGCCGGCGCAGCATGCCCGGCGCGACCACCGTACGGGGCGTACGCCGCTCCAGCGGCCCGGTCAGCACCGCGGCCCGCTCCTCCCGCGCGGCGTGGGCGAGCAGCACCTTGCCGATCGCGGTGCAGTGCACCGGCATCCGCCCGCCGGTACGCGAGGGGGCCCTGGCCTGCCGGTGCCCGCCGATCTTGGCCAGGTAGACGACCTCCCGGCCCTCACGCACCCCCAGATGCACCGTCTCGTGGGTGCGCTCGTACAGGTCCTGCAAAAACGGCATCGCCAGCTCCACCAGCGTCCGCTCGGCCGAGGCCCGCAGACCCAGCTCGAACAGCCCGCCGGAAAGCCGGTAGCCGTGCTCGCCCTTGTCGAGCAGCCGGTGGCGCACCAGGTCCGCGGCGACACGGTGCACGCTGCCCTTGGCCAGACCGGTACGCCGCACCAGCTCGGCCAGCGGCAGCACCGAGTCGGCCGGGCCGAACGCCCGCAGGATCATCAGCGCCTTGCCCAGGACGGTGTCGCGGTCCTCCATGACGAAAGAGCGTACCGCTGAGTGGAACGCCGCCATGGAGCCCGCCCCGCATCAGGGCGCAGATTGGAGCCCATGCCCCCCAACCAGCCCACCCCCGGCACCGGCCCTGCCACCGGCACCGATCCGGTCTTTGCGGCGGCGGCCCGCCTGCGCGAAGCCGCCGCCACCCACACCCCCGCCGCGCCCGTGCGCGACCTGATCGGCCGGGACGACGTCGCAACGGCCTACGCCGTGCAACGGCACCTGGCCGCCGAGCGGATCGCGGCCGGTGCGCGGGTCGTCGGCCGCAAGATCGGCCTCACCTCCACCGCCGTACAGCAACAACTCGGCGTCGACCAGCCCGACTTCGGCGTCCTCTTCGACGACATGGCCTACCCCGACGGCGCGTCCGTGCCGGCCGGCACCGTCCTGCAGCCGCGCGTCGAGGCCGAGATCGCCTTCGTCCTCGGCGCCGACCTCGCCGAGGGCCCGCTCGACGACGCCCAGGTACGCGACGCCATCGACCACGCCGTCGCCGCGATCGAGATCTGCGGCAGCCGCGTCGCCGACTGGGACATCAGCTTCGCCGACACCGTCGCCGACAACGCCTCGGCCGGCGCCTACGTCCTGGGCACCCGCCGCCTGCCGCTCACCGGCTTCGACCCCGTCACCGCCGAGATGACCATGACCGTGGACGGCGAGACCGTCTCCACCGGCACCGGCGCCGCCTGCCTGGGCGACCCCGTCACCGCCGTCGCCTGGCTCGCCCGCACGGCCCGCGACCTCGGCGACCCCCTGCGCGCCGGGCAGGTCGTCCTCTCCGGCGCCCTCGGCCCGATGCGCCCCGTCACGCCCGGCGCCGCCGTACACGCCACCGTCACCGGCCTCGGCACGGTGTCGGTCACCTTCTCCGCCAAGGGAGCACGATGAGCAGGACCAAGGTCGCCATCATCGGATCGGGCAACATCGGCACCGACCTGATGATCAAGATCATGCGGGGCGCGGAGCACCTTGAGATGGCGGCCATGGCCGGCATCGACCCCGCCTCCGACGGCCTCGCCCGCGCCCGCCGCCTCGGCTTCGAGACCACCGCCGAAGGCGTCGACGGACTGCTGAAGTCACCGCAGATCGACGAGATCGGCATCGTCTTCGACGCCACCTCGGCCGGCGCCCACCACCGCAACGACGCCGCCCTGCGCCCCCTCGGCATCCGCATGATCGACCTGACCCCGGCCGCGATCGGCCCCTACGTCGTCCCGGCGGTCAACCTCGGGGAACACCTCGACGCCCCCAACGTCAACATGGTCACCTGCGGCGGCCAGGCCACGATCCCCGTCGTCGCCGCGATCAGCCGCGTCGTCCCCGTCGCCTACGCCGAGATCGTCGCCTCGATCGCCTCCCGGTCGGCCGGCCCCGGCACCCGCGCCAACATCGACGAGTTCACCGAGACCACCTCCGCGGCGATCGTGCAGGTCGGCGGCGCCGAGCGCGGCAAGGCGATCATCATCCTCAACCCCGCCGAACCGCCGCTGATGATGCGCGACACCGTCTTCGCGCTCGCGACCCTGCCCGACGGCGAGGACGGCGAGAGCGCCAAGGCGCGGATCACCGAGTCCGTCCGCGCGATGGCCGCCGAGGTCGCCGCCTACGTCCCCGGCTACCAGCTCGTCCAGGACGTCCAGATCAGCGAGATCCCCGCCGACCAGCCCGTCGCCACCCTGCTGGCCGACGGCACCGCCGCCCGCCCCACCCACCAGGTGTCGGTGTTCCTGGAGGTCGAGGGCGCGGGCATGTACCTCCCGGCGTACGCAGGGAACCTCGACATCATGACCTCGGCCGCGGTGCGGATGGCCGAGAAGATCGCCGCCGCCAAGGAGGCCGCCAAGTGAGCACCCCGGTCTTCGTCCAGGACGTCACCCTGCGCGACGGCATGCACGCCGTCCGGCACCGCATCACCCCCGACGACGTCACCCGCATCGTCGTCGCCCTGGAGGAGGCCGGCGTCGACGCCATCGAAGTCGCCCACGGCGACGGACTCGCCGGCGGCTCCCTCAACTACGGCCCCGGCTCCCACACCGACTGGGAATGGATCGAGGCCGCCGCCTCCGTCCTGAAGCGGGCCCGCCTGACCACCCTCCTGCTGCCCGGCGTCGGCACCATCCACGAACTCCGGCACGCCTACGACCTCGGCGTCCGCTCGGTACGCGTGGCCACCCACTGCACCGAGGCCGACATCTCCGCCCAGCACATCGCCGCGGCCCGCGACCTGGGCATGGACGTCTCCGGCTTCCTGATGCTCTCCCACATGGCCGACCCCGCACAACTCGCCCGCCAGGCCAAGCTGATGGAGTCCTACGGCGCCCACTGCGTCTACGTCACCGACTCCGGCGGCCGGCTGACGATGAACGACGTCGCCGCCCGCGTACGCGCCTACCGCGACGTCCTGGACCCGGCCACCGAGATCGGCATCCACGCCCACGAGAACCTCTCGCTGTCCGTCGCCAACTCGCTGACCGCGGTCGAGCACGGCGCCCACCGCGTCGACGCCTCGCTCGCCGGACACGGCGCGGGCGCCGGCAACTGCCCCATCGAGGCGTTCATCGCGGTCGCCGACCTGTCCGGCCTCACCCACCACTGCGACCTGTTCAAGCTCCAGGATGCCGCGGACGACCTGGTCCGCCCGCTGCAGGACCGGCCCGTCCGCGTCGACCGCGAGACCCTCACCCTGGGCTACGCCGGCGTCTACTCCAGCTTCCTGCGCCACGCGGAGATCGCCGCGCGGCGCCACGACGTCGACGTCCGCGACATCCTGATGGAATGCGGCCGGCGGCGCCTGGTCGGCGGCCAGGAGGACATGATCATCGACATCGCCCTCGACCTGGCCTCCCGCCCCCGCTGACCCGGGCGCCACCCACCGGGGCGTGCCTCAGAGTTCCTCCATGACGAAGTCCTCCTTGCTCGCCCCGCACGCCGGGCACTCCCAGTCGTCGGGAATGTCCTCCCACCGGGTGCCCGGCGCGATGCCCTCCTCCGGCAGGCCGAGGGCCTCGTAGTAGACCCAGCCGCACAGCAGGCACATCCAGGCCCGCTTGCCAGGGGTGTCGCTCATACGATTCCTTCACGGTGCAGGTGCGTGTGCGGGCCCTCCCCGGCGGCCAGGTGCTGTGCGACGAACCGGGACACCAGGGACGCGACGTCCCGGGACATGAGGATGCCCATGTGCCCGCCCGTCTGGTCGACCAGACGGGCGTCCTTCAGCCCGGCCGCCACCTTCTGGGCGTCGCCGTAGGGGACCATGGCGTCGCCCGGATCGTGCAGCACCAGCGTCGGCAGATCCAGCGAGGCACCCAGAGCGACCAGGTCCCAGTGACTGACCGGCACCCCGTTACGCCGGTGCAGCTCCCCGTAGATCCCCTCCACCAGCGACCGGGTGAGCCGCAGCCCGCCGCCGTCCCAGCGCTCCAGGACGTCTCCGAGCGAGGCCGGCGGCGCGACCAGCACCGCGCACTGCGGCCTGCGGCCGGTGTGCGCGGCGACCGCGCCGATCGCCGCGATCCCGCCCAGCGAGTGCGCCACCACCACCCGCACGTCCCCGAGCGTGTCCAGGACCGCGCCGACGGACCGCGTGTACTGGGTCATCGTGGCCTGATCGCCCTTGCGGACCCCGTGCGCGGGCCCGTCGAACGCCGCCACCCGCAACCCCAGGCCGCGCAGCGGCGGGACGAGGGAGTGCATGCTGCTGCTGTTCGCCGCCCACCCGTGCACCAGCAGCGCACTGCCCTCGCTGCCGCCCTCGTTCCACGCGAACCCGTCGGTGACGTCCTCGTCGCCGCGGACCGCGAAGTGGGCCGCGCCCAGCGGCAGGACGTCGTCCGGGCGCAACCCGTAGGTCCGCGTACTGCTGAACACGTCCGTCGCCCACCGCACCGCCACGGCGGGCGCCACCGCGCCCACCGCGGTGTGCGCGTACCTGCGCAGCCGCCTGCTGATCACTGGGCGCCCTCGGTGGCACGGGACACGGCGACCTTCGGCTCCACCTTGTTGCGCGCCAGGTCCGCGTAGAACCCGGACTCGGTGTCGTAGAAGTGGAGATGACGGATGATCTCCCACATCTGCCCGAACGAGAACCGCCGTTCGCGCACCATGCCCGGATAGCGGGCCTTCAGCGTCTCCTGCGCCTTGGGCAGGTTGTAGTACGGCACCACCGGCGCCACATGGTGCGCGGTGTGGATCGAGATGTTGTGCGTCAGGAACAGCAGCCACCGCGGGTACACGTAGTCGGTGGTCACCAGCAGCCGGCTCGCGTTGCGGGTCCAGTACTCGGCCGTCAGGTACGGGATGTCACTGGCACTGTGGTGCATGAGCGTGGTGGCGCTGAACCAGGCGTGCGTCGCCAGCCACGGCGCCACGAAATAGATCAGCAGCCCGGTGAACCCGGTGAAGTACACCAGCACCGCCGCGTACGGCACGATCACCGCGGCGACGAACAGCATCGAACGCCGCACCTCGCGCCGCTGGCTCGCCTTCGGGAAGAACCCCGGACGCAGCGCCGACTCGGCCCAGTAGTTGATGGTGCCGCCCCAGAACGCCCAGGTGCGGGTGGACACGTAGACCGTCTTGTCCCACAGGGACATCCGCTCGAACATGCCCGCCGGCACCGGACGCCAGTCGGTGTCGAACTCCAGGTGGTTGGTGCTGCTGTGATGCATGTTGTGCACGTGCCGCCACGCGTGGAACGGATAGACCAGCGGCAGCAGCGACACATGCCCGATCGCGTAGTTGAACCGGCGCGAACGCGAGAAGGAACCGTGCCCGCAGTCGTGCGCGATGCAGTGCAGCCCCCACCCGCCGAGCCCCGCCACGATCCACAGCGGGATCCACAGCAGCCAGCTCGGCGCGTACGCCACGCCCACGATCGCTCCCGCGTACAGCAGCCAGCTGACCGCGAAACCGATCAGGCCCCGCCCCACACGCGGCTCGAAGTACTCCTTGGGTATCGCCCCGGCCAGGCGTTCCCCCTCCAGCTGCTCCGCCTGGCGCAGAAAGGCCCGGAAACTCTCCTCCGGCGCCGAAGGGAAGTCGAAAGCACCCATGTCCTCTTCTCCTTCCAGGCGGCTAGAGCTTGAGCTCCGCGGCGAGATACTCGGTGAGCGCGTCGATGGACTGGTACTCGTACAGCAGGCCGGGGGACAGGCGGCGCTCGATGACCTTCTCCAGGGCGCCGGAGACCTGCACGGCCACCCGCGAGTCCAGGCCGTAGGCCTCGAAGGTCTTGGCGGTGTCGATGTCCTCGCGCGGGATCTCCACGTGGACCACCAGGTAGTCGACGAGCCACTGGCGCAGCCCCTGCTCGGTCAGGGGCCCCTCAGGACGCTGGATCTTCTTCCGGTTGAACATGGGTGTGCCCTTCCTCGTCTCACAATGCGGGTACGGCCCTGAATCAGGCCGCGGTCTTCGCTTCCTGCCTGCGCCGCGCGATGGTCTCCTTGTCGGGCTCACGCAGGCTCCATACGACGCGCAGCCGGCCGAGCCCCATCAGCAGCCAGCCGCTGAGATCGGGCTCCCACCAGG
The DNA here is from genome assembly GCF_053598955.1 of Streptomyces sp. NPDC001056. Classification (NCBI taxonomy): domain Bacteria; kingdom Bacillati; phylum Actinomycetota; class Actinomycetes; order Kitasatosporales; family Streptomycetaceae; genus Streptomyces; species Streptomyces sp. NPDC001056. The sequence continues at coordinate 35,834 of NZ_JBSFLI010000044.1, forward strand.
TGACGCCGTGCCTAAACGAGCCGGGGAAGGCATGGTGGTTGTTCTGCAGCCCCTCGCCGAAGGTGAACACCGCGACCGGCCAGTTGTTGGCACTGCGGTCCTCGTTGTCGAAAGGCCGCCCGCCGAAGGCGTGACAGATCGAACCCACGCACCAGGCCGCCTGGTTGGCGACGAAGATCCGGGCGAGCCCGCCGAACACCAGACCGCCCAGCAGGGACATCGGAGTGCGCACGACCGCGAAGTCGACCACGGCCGGGATCGCCAGACCGAGCAGCACCCACTGCGGATAGGTCCGGTTGAAGAACATCAGCCGCCTGCTGCGCAGCACGTCCGGCCCGAACACGGTGACCTTGCTGGCCTCCGGGCTCAGCATCCACGGCATGTGCGCGTACCACAGGCCGCGCATCCGCGCCTTGAACGCCCACCCGTGCAGGTTGGGGGAGTGCGGGTCGCCCTCCTGGTCGCTGAACCGGTGATGGCGGCGGTGGGTGATGACCCAGAACATCAGCGGGCCCTGCGCACCCATCGACCCGGCGATCATCATGACCGCCTCGAAGACGGACGACGTCTTGAACGCCTTGTGCGCGAGATAACGGTGGAACCCCACCGTGATGCCGAACATGTGCACGAAGTACATGGCGGCGAACAGCCACAGATCCGTCGCGGTGTACCGCCCTGTCCACAGCAGATACCCGGCGGCCGCGGTACCGATCAGCGGCAGGGTCATGGTGGTCAGAGCGGAGAACCGCTTGATCCGCAGACTGACGGGGTCAAGCCGGACGACAGCGTTCGCGGCCGCGGTGGCGGACATCGTTCAACTCCCTTCCTCTCGGTTCGAAACGGACCGGGTCCCGGAGGCGTGCTCGGGGCGCATACGGTCGGGGTAACGCGCGTCGCGGACCAGCCCGACGGCGTCCAGGACCCGGATGACCGCACCCGTCGGGTCGATCTGCAGCAGGTTGTGCCGGTTGTGCGCCAGCGACGGCCGCGCGTGGTGGTTGTTGTGCCAGGAACCGCCCACCGAGATCGCCGCCAGCGGCGCGACGTTGCGGCTGGTGTCCCGGGTGCGGTACGGCCGGCTGCCCACCGTGTGGCCGATCGAGTTCACGGCCCAGGTGACGTGGTCCAGCAGGAAGATCCGGGCCAGCCCGCCCCACAGCAGCCCGCCCACCGCACCGCGGACCGTGCCCCCCGACAGCAGCCACCCCGCCAGGGCCGGCAGCACGAGACCGGCCAGCACCCACACGAAGTAGTACTGGTTCAGGCGCATGACGAGCCGGTCGCGGACCATGTCCGGCGCACGCCTGGCCCAGTCCTGGCGCTGCACGGTGAACAGCCAGCCCACATGCCCGTGCCAGAACCCGCGCAGCCGCCCGGACCAGCCCGGCCCCAGCGCGCGCGGCGAGTGCGGGTCCCCGTCGCGGTCGGTGAAGGCGTGGTGCTGGCGGTGGATGGCCACCCAGAACACCACCGGCCCCTGCGCCGCCATGCTCCCCGCGATGCCCCACAGCGTGGTGACGACCGGGCCGGCCGCGAACGAGCGGTGCGAGAAGAACCGGTGGAAACCGCCCTCCACACCCAGCGACGTGATCGCGTACATCACCACCAGCAGCAGCCCGTCCACCCACGTGAACCCGTACCGCACCGCGAACACGACCGCCGCCGCCGTACCCAGCGTGGGCACGCCCACGGTCACCCAGGCCAGCCTGCGCGCCCCGCGGTCCACCCCCGCCGCGGCCCCGGACCGCGCCGGCACCTCGCCCACTCCCGTCCGGACGCCGCTCATGACACGCCCGCCGCAGCGGCGCCCGCGAACGCCTTGAGGGTCCCCTCCAGGTACGCCTTGCGGGTGTCACGGCGCCGCACCTTGCCGCTCGTGGTCATCAGCACCGTCCCGGGCGGCCCGATGTGCACCCGGCCCGGCCGCACCCCGTGCTCCTCGGTCACCGCGGCGGTCACCCGCTCCAAAAGCTCCTTCTCCTTCAGCGCGAACTCCTTCGCGGTGCCGCGGAACTCGGCGACCAGGACGACCTCCTCCTCGTCACGCGCCTCGCTGCGCACGGCGAACGCGGCGATGCGGCGCAGGTCCTCGTCGGCGCGCAGCACCGAGTGCTCGATGTCCTGGGGGTGCAGGTTGCGGCCGCTGATGACGATGAGGTCCTTGAGCCGTCCGGTGACGAAGAGCTCCCCGTCGAGGAAGAACCCGAGATCGCCGGTGCGCAGATAGGAGCCGTCCGAGCCGGCGCTGGCGGGGCGGGCCCCGAAGGTGCTCGCGGACAGCTCGGGGCGCCCCAGGTAGCCGGCGGCCACGTTCGCCCCGCCGACCCAGATCTCCCCGACCTCCCCCTCCGGCAGGGTCGCGAGGGTGTGCGGGTCGACGACGAGGACCTCGTGGTTCTCGGCGACCACCCCGCAGCTGACCACGCCCACCGCGTCCGCGCCGTCCGGGTCCGCGGCGCGCCGCGCGTGACCGTGCTCCAGCGCGTCCTTGTCCAGCCACTCGGTGCGGATGCGGTCACTGGCCTCGGGCTTGCCGGAGACGAACAAGGTGGCCTCCGCCAGCCCGAAGCACGGGATGAAACTGCCCGCGTCGAACCCGACCGGCGCGAACCGCTCCCGGAAGCGGTCCATGGTGTTGCTGGAGACGGGCTCGCTGCCGCAGAACACCTGCCGCAGCCGGCTCAGGTCGAGCGTGGCCACCTCCTCGTCGCCGATGCTCTGCGCGCACAGGTCGAACGCGAAGTTCGGGCCGACCGAGATGGTCACCTTGTGGTCGGTGATCGCCTTCAGCCACCGGTAGGGGTCCTGCACGAAGTGGATCGGCGACAGCATGACCAGCGGCCAGCCGCCGTGCACGGCCAGCATGATGGTGCCCATCAGCCCCATGTCGTGGTACGGCGGCAGCCACGAGCAGCCGACGCGGTCCTCCTCGTAGCCCATGTGGGCGTCCAGGACCCGGCAGTTGCTCAGCAGGTTCTCGTGGGTCAGCACGATGCCCTTGGGGTCCCCGGTGGAACCGGAGCTGTACTGGATCAGCGCCGGCTCGACCGCGCGCAGCGGCACCTCGCCGCCCGGCTCCAGCCGGTAGAAGTCCGGCTCGGGGAAGATCCACTGCGGCCGCTCACCGCCGGCCGTGAGCTGCGCGTGGAACTGCTCGACCTGGCCGGCGAAGCGGGGGTCGGTGAGCACGGCGCGGGGCGCGCAGTCGTCGAGGACGGACAGGAAACGCGCGGTGGCGCGCCGCCCGAACGGCGGGAAGCACGGTACGGCGGTGCAGCCGGCCTGCATGATGCCGAACAGCCCGGCGACGTAGTCGAGTCCGGGGTCCAGCGCCAGCACGATCAGGCCGCCGTCGAGGCCGCGTTCGTGCAGGTGGGCGGCGACGGCGCCGGCGCGGGCGGCGAGTTCGCCGTAGGTCCAGTCGATCAGGTGGTCGCTGGTGCCGTCCGGCAGGAAGCGGAACGCGAGCCGGTCGGGAGTCTCTTCGGCGCGGTGCTGGAGGACGTGCACGAGCGAGGATCCGGCGGACGGTGGCAACGGTCTCACGGGAATACGGCCTTTCGTGTCGGTCTCGGTGCGGGACACGTGCGTGATCTCCGGTAGAACGCGGAGTGCGTCAGACGGCGCGGACCACCCGCAGCTGGTGGGCGCTGCCCAGGTGCGTCCCGTCCACGGACCAGGCGTCCACCTGCTCGTCCACCCAGCCGTCGGGCCCGGCGGCACGCGTGGTGGCCCGCAGCAGGATCCACGGGGAGGCGGCGCCGGCGAGCCCCGGGCCCGGGCGCACGGTCAGCTCGACGGTGGGCACGACGGCGAGCGTGGACAGGATCGCCGCGTAGGAGGGGGCGAGCGCGTCCATCAGCAGGACGAACCGCAGCACGTCCGGCGCCTCGTCGTCCTCCACCAGCCGTACCCAGGCGATCAGTTCGGGCACCGGGCCGCCCGCGTACGGGCGCGCCGGGCCGACGGGACGGATCTCCATGCTGGTGGCGATGGGCACGAACTCCGCCGGAATGGCGAACACCTCGCACTCCTGCGGCCGCGGCGCCTTCGGCGCCTCGGGCGCGACGGGCTGCCAGGAGCCCTCGCCGGGGCGGGCGAACACCGCGGACGCCTCGATCGCCGTCCCCTTCTCGCCCTGCGCCTGCGCGCGGACCACGCTGAGGGTCCGCCCGGCGCGCACGAGGGAGCTGTCGACGGTGAAGCCCGGGTCGACGGGCCGGTCGAACCGGCCGGTGACGCTCTGCAGTTCGAGCCCGGGGGCGTGCGCCCGCATCGCGGAGGTGAGCAGGGCGAGGGCGAGCCCGCCGTGGAACCCGCCGAACCCGCGCAGATGATCCTCCGCCTCAAGCCACCCGCTCACCGGTTTTCTCAGGAGGGCTCCCGGTGTCGCCCCGTCAGTGTTCAGCATGCGAAGACAGCGTCCAGTTCAGGTGTGGGGGTAAAGGGTCATCACGTGACCACCGCGCCGGGTGTCACGCGTGGTGCCTGCCGGGGGCGGGTCCGCGCACACGGGCCCGCCCCGGGCCGGAGGGTGTCAGCCGAAGAACTTGGTCAGCTCGGCCGCGACGGTCTCGGGCTGCTCTTCCACCATGTAGTTGCGGGTGTCCTTGACCTCGACCACGCGGACGTCGCTGCCGCAGGCCGGCAGCACCCGCCGCATGTAGTCGAAGAACCCGCCGTAGGCCAGGCCCAGTACGGGCACGGACAGCTTGCCGTAGCCGCGGAAGTCGTCGATGTCCTGCTGGTAGGCCTGGAACCAGGCCTGGCTGGACCGGATCGCCTCCGGCGAGTCGTACGCCCGCGCGTACACCTCCCGGTCCTCGGGCAGGACCGCGTCGGGGTTCACCAGGCTCAGGCCGAGCATGTAGTCGACCATGATGCGGTAGCGGCCGGCGAGCGCCTTCTCGGGGAAGCCGGGCACGATGTTGAAGGCGAGCCACCAGCGGTGCGGGCCCGGCTCCTCGGGCTTGGGCATGAGCCGGAATTCCTGGTAACTGTCGTCGATGTGCGTGGTGTTGATGATCGCCAGTCGCTCGGTCGCCGCCTCGTGGTTCGCGGCGTAGGCGAAGGCGACCATCGCGCCGATGCCGTGCCCGGCGATGTTGATCCGCTCGTAGCCGAGGTGCTCGGCCAGGGCACGGATGTCGCCGGCCATGCTCTTCTTCTCGTAACCGGAATCCGGCCGGCTGGAGCCGCCCATGCCGCGGATGTCGACCGCGACGACCCGGAAACGCTCCGCCAGCCGGGGCATCACCTTGCGGTACTCCCACCACGTCTCCGGCCAGCCCGGCAGCAGGAACAGCGGATCGCCCTGCCCGCCGGTCACATAGTGCAGCCTCACCCCGTTGACGTCGGCGTACTCGCTGGTGAAATCACCGTCCAGCGATGCCGCGAGTTCCTCGTCCGACGGTACGTTCGTGCCCATCTTCTGTGCTCTCCCTTGCTGTGGTGCGGGCAGCGGGGCCGCCCGCCGTACGGCTCTTGCGGGGGGCGGCGCGGAGGGTCAGCCGGCCGTGACGAGCAGCCGGCCGTGCCCGCGCTGGACGATCTGGTCACGGAACGTCGCCGGACCGGCGAGCCGCAGGGCGGGCAGCCGCCTGAGCAGCAGCGGCACGACCGTCTCGGCGGACATCCGCGCCAGCGCCGCGCCCAGGCAGAAGTGGGCGCCGCCGCTGAAGGTGAGCGGGCTGTTGTCCGCCCGGGCGGGATCGAAGACGCCGGGGTCGGTGAACCGGCGCGGATCACGGTTGCCCGCGGCGATGAGCAGGGTCAGCGGCACGCCCTTGGCGACCTTGACGCCGAAGAACTCCAGGTCCCGGGCGGCGACCCGGTTCAGGATCTGCGCGGCCGGCTCGAAGCGCAGCGTCTCGTCGACGAAGCCGGCCGCGGCCTTCTCGTCGGCGCGCAGCCGCTCGCCCTCGCCGGGGTGTTCGAGGGCGAGGCGGACCATGTTGCTGAGCAGGTCCTGCGGCGCCTCGGTGGCGGCCACCAGCAGCAGCATGAGGTTGGCGACCAGCTCGGTCTCGCTGAGCTCGCCGGCGGCGTCGCGGGCCTTGACGAAGGCGCTGGTCAGGTCGCTCGCGGGGTGCGCGCGGCGACGGGCGACCAGATCGTGGAAGTAGACCGCGAAGCGCTCCATCGCGGCGTCGCCCGCGGTCAGCTGGCCCATGTCGCGGATCGGCTCCAGGGTCAGCGTGATGTCGCCGACGCCGGAGCGGAACCCGGCGTGGTCCTCGTCGGGGATGCCGAGGAGTTCCCCGATGACACCGACGGCCATGCGGAAGGAGAACTCCGCGACCAGGTCGACCGGTTCGCCCCCGGCGGCGAGCCGCGCGACGTGCTCGACGGTGTCGGCGGCCCGGCGTTCGACCATGGGCCGCCAGTTCTCCACGCTGCGCGCGGAGAACGCGCTGGCGAAGAAGCGCCGGTAGCGCTCGTGGTCCGGGTCGTTGGCGAAGAGCATGTTCCGGGTCAGCCAGACCCAGGAGGCGTGCTCGCGCCAGCCGGGCAGCCTGACGTCCTGGACGGAGGCGTCGGTCGACAGCAGGTCCGGTTCGCGCAGCGCCCGCGCGCACTCGGCGTGGCCGGTGACGAAGAGGTGGGCCCCGCCGACGTCGACGACCGGCCCGTGGGCCCGCATCTGCTCATACAGGGGGTACGGGTTCTGCTTGCCCTCGAAGGACAGCAGACGGCCCATCACGTCGATGGGATCCGCCAGGGTTTCGGTGGGACTCACTCTCACTCCGGGTATTCGACGGCAGCCGGGCATGCGGTGCGTGCGGTACGGGGGTGTGTCCTTGCGGGCGGTACAGGGCGAGTTCGGAAATTGCCGGTCGTGCGCGGTACATCCGCGCCGTCCAGGGCCGTAACCCGGCCGGACACGCGGTTCGCGGTGCAATGGTGCAGAGCCCGAACTCAAGGGGCTCATCTGTACGTGGTCTACGCGGTCGAGTTGGAATGTCCAACCCGATTGTTCGAGCGACAATAACAATCTTCATCGCCCCCGGGCAATCCCTGCGATCAGCGGATACGCAAGAGTTACGCGCCGGTAAGGTCGTGTCCGCCGGGAATGTGTATCGACGGCGGGAACCCGGTCCGCCCAAACGCGAACGGCCGCACGGAATACGGCAGTCCGCCTCCGTGGAAGCAAAGACACCGTTGTCAGCGACCGGCCCCGCAATAGCCGGTTGGCACGCGTCATGTCTCCACGTATCGAACGGAGGTGACGGCTGTGAATCCGCTACTTGTCCACACGCCGAACGCGCCGCGCAAAACCGGAATTCACCGCACGCGGCCCCGGAAAAAACTGACGGCCGGTCAGATCCGTTGGATCTGACCGGCCGTCGGACCGTGCCGGGCGGTGTCCGCCTCACGTGCGCCCGCGACGCCCGGGGGTCCCGGCCGGGCGGCCGGCCTCACCCGCGGTCACCGGCGCGCCGCTCACGCCTCTTCGCCCGCCTCGGTCCGGCGCGGCGTCTTCCCGACGCTGCCGAGGAAGAAGCAGGCGAGCGCGGCGGCCGCGGTGGCCCCCAGGGTCATCTCCCAGCCCCGGTCGAAGGCGGCGCCCTGACGGGCCGTCGCACCGGAGGCGCCCATCGTCGCCACGAGCAGGGAGATGCCGAGCACGGTGCCGGCCTGCCGGGCCATGGTGATGACACCGGAACCGGTGGAGAAGCTCTGCGGCGGCAGCCCGGAGACACCGGCACTGATCAGCGTGGGCAGGGTCAGGCCCACGCCGATGCCGGTGAGCAGCATGCCGGGCAGCATCCCGGCCGCGTACCCGGTGCCCGGCTCCAGCCGGGTGAGCCACCAGGCGATGCCCGCGCCGAAGACGACGCACCCGGCGAAGGCGACGACGCCGGAACCGAAGCGGTGGATGACCGGCCCGATGCTCATGGCCAGCGCGGGCGGCAGCAGCGTGCCGGGGAAGATCGCCAGACCGGTCTTCACCGCCGACCAGTGCCACACGTCCTGGCACCACAGCACGGTCGACAGCAGCATGGCCGCGAACGCGACGGCGAACAGGACGTTGGTGAACGAAGCCGGGCTGAACGCGCGGAACTTGAACAGCGGCAGCGGCAGCACCGGCGAGCGGTGGCGGGCCGAGCGCACCACGAACCAGACCAGCAGCAGCGCCCCGAGCACGAGCGCGCCGATGAACCTCGCCGACGCCCAGCCCCAGTCGTCGCCCTTGACCAGGCCCAGCGCGACCGAGGCGATGGCGACCGTCAGCACCCCCGCGCCCAGCACGTCCGCCCGCGGCAGGTCCCGCGAGGGAACCCGCGGCAGCACCCGCAGACCGCCCAGCAGCGCCGCCACACCGATCGGCACGTTCACCAGGAACACCCAGTGCCAGCTCAGGTCCGTCAGCAGCCCGCCCAGCACCGGCCCGAGCGCGCTGGCCACACCGCTGATCGCCGTCCACCCGCGCACCGACGCGAGCCGCTTCTCGGGCGGCGCGGTCGCCAGCAGCAGCCCCAGCGACGACGGGATCAGCATCGCCGCACCGACCGCCTGCAGCACCCGCGCCCCGACCAGGAACCAGATCCCCGGCGCCAGCGCGCACAGCACCGACGAGAGCGTGAACAGCACGATGCCCGACAGGTAGGCGATCCGCGGATTGACCCGGTCCGCGAAATTGCCGGCCGGCACCAGCAGCGCGGCGAACACCACCGCGTACGCGTTCAGCACCCACGACAAGGACGCCAGCGACGTCCCCGAGAACTGGTGCCCGATGTCCGGCAGCGCCACATTGACGATGAACACGTCCAGGTTGGCCATGGCCACACCGGCGGCGATCACCGTAAAGACCACCCCGAGCCGCGGTCGGGCCTGCGGGGGACTGAGGGTATCGGCGGTCCGGCCGTCAGGGAGGCTCATGTTCGTCCCATCTCAGTTTGTATTTCCAACTCACTTCGCGCAGTGAAGCTAGCAACGAACGAACACACACGGCAACGCCGGCCACCGTGCTGTGACGAGGACCTCTCGGCACGTCAGACGCCCTCCGCCAGAGCGCTGACCACCCGTCAGACCCCAAAAGCCGCCATAGCGACCACACACGCCACCCGCCGGCCGGCCCACCCCGCCCACCACCGGCCCACAGACCCTCCCCGGCCCCTCCCGCACCCTCCCGCCCCCTCCCTCCCCCTCCCTCCTCCCGGTCATGGCGCCCCGGCCCGCCACCCTCGCCCGCGCACCCCGTCCCGGCACCGCGACCGTCCGGGTACGGCGGGCGGGCGGAGCGGCACCGCACGCCGCGCCCGCGCAGACACCCCGGCGGGCGGCGCCGGCACGACCCCGAGCCGCGAACCCGGCACCCCCGTACGCGTCTTCGCACCCCCGGCCGGGAGCCGCGGCCGTGGCCGGGACACGCCCGGCCCCCGCGCAATGGTTTGCCCCCGCACCCGGGCGCGCGTACCGTCTGCCGCCACCACGCCGCCTCCACGGGGGAAGCGGCGGCGCGCAGGAGAACTGCCGATGGCGGGGCGTCCGGAAAGCCCACTGGACCCGAGTGCCGGTCCTGTCGAACGGTTCGCGTCCGAGCTGCGCACGCTGCGGGCCCGGGCGGGAAGTCCCACCTACCGGCTGATGGCCCGGCGCACGGGGCAGGGGGCGAGCACCCTGTCGCAGGCGGCCGCGGGGGAGCGCCTGCCCACGCTGACGGTCGTCCTCGCCTACGTCCGCGCCTGCGGCGGCGAGGCGGGGGAGTGGACGCGGCGCTGGCGCGAGGCGGCCGCGCAGACAGCCGCCCGGCCCCGCACCGACGAGGACACCGAGCCCCCCTACCGGGGCCTGGCCCGTTTCGAACCCGCCGACGCCGCCATGTTCTTCGGCCGCGACGAGCTGACCGAGCGCCTCTTGCGGCACGCCGCGTCCCACCGCCTCACGGCGGTGTTCGGCCCGTCCGGCAGCGGCAAGTCCTCCCTGCTGCGCGCCGGCCTGATCCCCCGCCTGCGCGGCCCGGACACCCCCGCACCGCGCCCGGCCGCGATACGGGTCCTCACCCCCGGCGAGCACCCGCACCGCACCCACGCCGAGCGCCTGGAACCCGCCGCCGCAGACGGCGACACCTGGCTGATCGTGGACCAGTTCGAAGAGCTCTACACCCTGTGCACCGACCCCCTCGAACGCGAGCAGTTCATCGACCGCCTCCTGACCGCCACCGAACCGGCCCGCCGGCTGCGCGTCGTCCTCGCGGTCCGCGCCGACTTCCTGGACCGCTGCACCGCACACCCCCGGCTGACCGCCGCGCTGCAGGACGCCACCGTGCTGGCCGGCCCGATGAGCCGCGACGAACTGCGCGAGGCCGTCGTCAGACCCGCCCAGAAGTCCGGCCTGGTCGTCGAGCGCGCCCTGACGGCCCGCGTTCTTGAGGAGACCCGGGACGAACCCGGCGCACTGCCGCTCATGTCCCACGCCCTGCTGGAGACATGGCGCCGCCGCAGCGGCCGCACGCTCACGCTGGCCGCCTACGAGCTGACCGGCGGCGTGCACGGCGCCCTGAACCGCACCGCCGAGGACCTGTACGCGCGGCTCACCCCGCAGCAGGCCGAGGCCGCCCGGCGCATCCTGCTGCGGCTCGTCACCCCCGGAAAGGACACCCAGGACACCCGCCGCCCCGCCCCGCGCGACGAACTCGACACCGCCGCCCCGACCGGCACGGCCGACGTCCTCGAACGCCTCGTCAAAGCCCGCCTCGTCACGCTCGACGGACACACGGTCACCCTCGCCCACGAAGCACTGATCGCCGCCTGGCCGCGACTGGGCAAGTGGATCGACGAGGCCCGGGAACGCCTGCGGGTCCGCCACCGGGTCACCGAAGCCGCCCGCGCCTGGGAGGCCCTCGGCCGCGACCCCGGCGCCCTGTACCGCGGCACCCCCCTCGCCGCGGCCGAGGAGATGCTCGCCGGCACCGCAGGCGACCTGAACCGCCTGGAACGCGACTTCCTCACCAGCAGCGCGGCCGCCCGCGACCGTGAGCACCGCGCGGCCGCCCGCACGACCCGCCGCCTGCGCCACCTCACCGGCACCCTGTCCGCCCTGCTCGTCTGCGCCCTCACCGCGAGCCTGATCGCCTGGCACCAGTACCGGGCGAGCGAACACCGGCGCGGCCAGGCCCTCGCCGCACAGAAGACCGCCCTGTCCCGCCAGCTGGCCGCCCAGTCGGCGGCCCTCCTGGGCGACGACCCCGACCTCGCCTCGCTCCTGGCCGTCCAGGCCTACCGCACCCGCCCCACGGCCGAGGCCGCCTCCAGCGTCTACGCCGCGGCGGCCCTGCCCCTGCGCCACCGGCTCGGCGGACCCACCGCCCCCGTCAGCGCCGTGGCCTTCAGCCCCGACGGCCGCCGGGTGGCCGCGGGCGGCGTCGACGGCGCCCTGCGGCTGTGGGACACCCGGACGGGCACGCCCCGCCGCGCGCTCCCGGCTTTCGGGGGAGCGGTGACCGGCCTCGCGTACGGCGCCGACGGCCGTCTCGTGGCCGCCGGCGCGACCGGCGCCACCCTGCGGCTGAGGACCGCCGCCGCGGACGGGAGGACCTGGACCACCACCGGCCGGGCCGAAGGCGGGCCGGCCGCGCTGAGCCCCGACGGCCACGCCGTCCTCACGGGCGGCTCCCACGGCGCGCTGCGGCTGCGGGACACGCGGACGGGCACGGTCCGCCGCGTCCTGCCGGCTTTCGGGGGAGCGGTGACCGGCCTCGCGTACGGCGCCGACGGCCGTCTCGCCGCCGCCGCACCCGACGGAACGATCCGGGTGGCCGACCTCGTCCGCGGCACCACCCGCCTCGTCCGGCCCACGGGGATCGGCCCCCTGACCTCGATGAGCCTCAGCCCCGACGGCCGCCTCCTGGCCGCCGGCGGCCTCTCGGGCCGGACGGAACTGGTGGACACCGCCACAGGTCGGCTCCGCGCCCGGCTCACCGGCCACACGGAGCCGGTGCGCACGGTGACGTTCAGCCCGGACGGGCGCACGGTGGCCACCGGCGGCGACGACAGGACGGCGCGCCTGTGGGACACGGCCACCGGCGAGAACCGCGCCGTCCTGACCGGGCACGCCGACAGCGTGTCGGCGATGGCGTTCAGCCCGGACGGGACCACCCTGGCCACCGGCAGCCGCGACCGCACCGTCCGGCTGTGGGACGTCGCCCAGGAGATACCCGACGTCGTCCGGGCCGGGCCCGCCACCGTGTCGTCCATGGCGTTCACCGCCGACGGGCGCACCCTGGCGACCGGTGAAGCCGACGGAACGGCCCGCCTGTGGGACGCGGCCGGCGCACGGCCCCGCGGCGCCCGTTCCCTCGGCACCGGCGCGGTGACCTCACTGCTCCCCGGGCCGGGCGGCCGGATGCGGGCCGCACTGATCGGCGCGGACGGCCGTACCGTGCGCCTGCGCGACGCGAACGACCGCGCGCCGCGCACCGTGACGGACCCGGGCCCCCGCCCCGACACCCTGCTCGCGACGGCACTCGGCCCCGGCGGACGTGTCCTCGCCACCGGCGGGACCGGCGGGACCGTGCGGCTGTGGGACACGGCCACCGGCAGGAAACGGATCCTCCTCACCGGGCACACCGACGTCGTGACGGCCCTCGCCTTCAGCCGCGACGCGCACACGGTCGTCTCCGCCGGCGCCGACGGCACGGTACGCCTGTGGGACACGGCCACCGGCGCGAGCCGCGCCGTCCTCGGCGACACGGCGTCGTCGGTGGCACTGAGCCCCGACGGCCGCACCCTCGCCACCGGCCACGACGACGGCACGGTACGGCTGTGGGACCTGGCCACCCGCTCCGTCCGCGCCACCCTGCGGGGGCCGCGCCTGGCCGTGTCCGCGCTGGCCATCAGCCCCGGCCGGCCCACACTCGCCGCCGGCACCACCGACGGCACGATCCGGCGATGGCACCTGTACCTCCCCCGGCCGCCCCAGGCGGTCGACGGGATCTGCCGCGCCCTCCACCGCGACCTCACCCCCCAGGAACGCACCCGATACCTGAAGGGCCGGCCGCGGCCTCAGGGATGCCCGCCGGTGACCTGACCCGGCAGCCGGCCTGCGACCAGGCCGGGCTCCCCGCCCCCGCCCCGCCCCGCCAGGGCCGCGGCGCGTTCCGGTGCCGTGCTGACCGAGG
>NZ_JBSFLI010000045.1:0-48067 GCF_053598955.1 Streptomyces sp. NPDC001056
TCGGCGTCAAGCTGACCACGCTGCGCCCGGAGCAGGCCGCGTACATCGGCGTGGAGGTCGAAGGCCCGTACAAGCCGGACCACTACCGCTACTGAGCCCGCGGAGCAGAGAGAGATGTCCGAGCACAACCCGTACGCGGCGACGGGCCGGGATCCCGGCCTTCCCGGCCGGCTGCTCCGCACGGAGCGGGACGCGCTGATGCCGCTGCTGCGCGCCGCCCCGCGGGAGCGGTTCGAGCTGCGCACCGCCTGTCCCGGCTGGACGGTGCGGCAGGTCCTCGCCCATTGCGGCGCCGCGTTGATCCGCATCGTCGAGGGCCGCCTGGAGAAGGGCGCGTTCCTGCCGGAGGCGAACGCCAAGGATGTGGCGGAGCGCGAGGACTGGCCCCTGGAGCGCGTGCTGGACGAGCTGGACCAGGGGCTCACGGAGGCCGGTGCGGTCATCGCCCGGCGGGACGACGACCGGCTGGACGCCGTCGCGCTGGGCGAGTGGGTGCACGCCGGTGATGTGCGCGAGGCGTTCGGGGAGCGGGGGGCGTACGCCGGGGAAAGCGTGGAGCACGCCCTCCCCCTGCTCACGGCGACGAGCCGCCGGCGCGGTACGCCGGGGCTGCGCGCCCATCTGCCGGGCCTCCCGGTGCCGCTGCCCCTGGGGAACCCCTGCGCGGAGCGCCCCCTCGCCGAGTTCCACGGCGACATGCCGACGCTGATCCGCGTCTACACCGGCCGCCCGCTCGTCGGCACCCGCTACCAGCTGTCGGGTGCCACGGAGAAGGAGCTGTGCATCTACCGGTGACGCGGGGCACCCCGACCGGTCCGCGCCGCGAACCGGCCGGCGCTCACTCGGTCCTGACGATCTGGAACGCCTCGGCGAGGCGGCCCGGGGGCAGGCCGCCCGCGTCGGCGTGCTCCGCGAGCCAGTCGCGCAGCAGTCCGGCGAGATCCTCGAAGTGGGCCGTCTGCGAGGTGTGGATGCGCAACGCCTCGACCTTGCGCTCGAAGACGGTGGTGACGTCGACGTACTGGTTGGGGGTCGGTCCGGTCATGAGCCACAGTTCGGGCACGATCCAGGGGTCGAGGCCCTCGTGCTTGAGCAGCTCCGGGTGGGCGAAGGGGTTGCGCGCCTCCGGGTAGACGGCCCGCAGCGCCGCGTCCCCGACCGCCCGGTGGTCCGGGTGCAGGTCCGCGACCCGCTTCCAGTTGATCTCGGGGCTGGGGATGATCGCGCGCTGCGGCCGGACCTGGCGGATCACCCGGCACAGGTCGCGGCGCAGTTCGGCGGTCGGCTCGACGAAGCTGTCCCGGTAGCCGAGGAAGCGCACGTCGTGCACCCCGCTGAGCTTGGCCGAGTGCACCTGTTCGGCGCGGCGCAGATCGGCCATCGCCTGCCGGGGCAGTCGTTCGTCGTAGCCGCCGGCGTCGCCGTCGGTCACGATGCAGTACGTCACTCGGGTGCCGTCGGCGATCCAGCGCATCACCGTGCCGCTGACGCAGAATTCGATGTCGTCCGGGTGGGCGGCCACGACGAGAAGACTCTCCGGCGCGCCGCGGTCTGGGGGCTCGGCCCTGAACTCTTCCATGAGATCAACCCTGTTGGGCGGCCACCTGACGGACAAGGCGGCCCCGGTGGCGCGTCGACGCCATGACACCTATGCGCCAGACCAATGATTGTCACCCCCCTATATTTTGTTGCCTCAAAACAACTTGGACCCATGTCTCGGAGGCCACCAGAATGTGCAGGATCTTCGGTTCCTTCGCGGTCGCGGCCACCGGCGCCGAACTGGCCACGGTGTCGGCCCGGCAACGGCACGGGGGGCCGGACGACCGCGGTGTCCTGACCGGCCGCGGCTGGTCGCTCGGCTGCGACCGGCTCGCCGTGACCGACCCGGCGGGCGGCACCCAGCCCTTCACCCTGCCGACGGCGCCGGGTGTGCTGGCCGTACTGAACGGCGAGATCTACAACCACCGCGAGCTGCGCAGGCAGTTGACCGCGCGGGGCCACCGCTTCCCCGACCGCTGCGACGGAAGCCTGCTGCCCGCGCTGTACACGGAGTTCGGTCCGGCGTTCGCCGAGCGGCTGGACGGCATGTTCGCGATCGCCGTCCTCGACCTGCGCGAGCGCCGGCCCCGGCTCGTCCTGACCGTGGACGGGATGGGCATGAAGCCCCTGCACTACCACCAGGGTCCGCGGGGCGCCGTGCGGTTCGCCTCCGAGATCCCCGCGCTGCTCGCGTTCGACGGGGTGCCCGCCACGCCACGCGAGGAGACCCTCGACACCGTCCTGTCCACCAGGACCCCCTTCGGCACGGAGACCGCGCTGCGGGACATCCGCGTCCTGCCGCCCGGGAGCGTCGCGGTGGCCCACGGCGCCGAGGGGCTGCGGATGCTGCGCTGCGGTCCCCGCGCCCCGGAGCCCCGCACCGAGCCGGCGCCGTCGGCCGCGGACGTGCTGGAGACCCTGCGCCGCGAGGTGGGCCGGCTCTGCGACGTCGACCTGCCGCTGTGCGCCCTGACCAGCGGCGGCCTGGACTCCGGCCTGGTGACCGTCCTCGCCGCGGAGCACGCCGGGCCGCTGCACACCTTCCACCTCGGCTACCGGGGCCGCTGGCCGGGCGCCGAGCACACCTACGCCAAGGCCGTCGCCAAGCGTGCCCGCACCCGCCACCACCAGGTCGGCCTCGACCCCGCCGAGCTGCCCTCCCTGCTGACCCGCACGGTGCGCCACCTGGGCCAGCCCAACGCCGATCCCATCACCGTCAGCACCTACGCGCTGTTCCGGGCCGTACGCGAGGCCGGGTTCACCGCCGCGCTCACCGGGGACGGCGCGGACGAGCTCTTCGGCGGCTACGAGCGCGTCCGCACCGCCCTGACCGCGCCCGCCGGGGCCGACTGGACGGCGGCCTACGTCGACGCGCTGGCGGCCGCGCCCCGGCTGCTGCGGGAGTGGCTCTACACCCCCGAATACCGGGCGTTCATCGCCGAACGCGGCTCCGCGGCCGACCGGGTCACGGCCGAACTGCGCGCCTCCGACACCGAACGGGCCGGCATGCTCCAGCAGTTCGAGACGCGACGCCGGCTGCCCGCTTACCATCTGCGGCGCGTGGACCATCTGAGCATGGCGTGGGCGGTCGAGACCCGGATGCCGTTCTGCCAGCCGGCCATGGCACGTCTCGCCCGGCGGCTGCCCGCCGGACCACGCACCGGGAAACGGGCGTTGTACGAGGCCGGGCAGGGGCTGCTCCCCACCACCGTGCTCCGCCGGCCCAAGCAGCCCTTCACGCTGCCCCTGTCCGCGATGCTCGCCGTCGACGGGCCGCTGCTGTGGACCCTGCGCGAGCTGCTCTCGCCCGCGCGGCTGCGGCGCACCGGGCAGCTGCGCGCCGACCGGGTGCAGGCGCTGTTCGCCCGGCACGCCGAACGGCCCTCCGACCAGGACGCCCTCGCCCTGTGGGCGCTCGGCGTGCACGAGCTGTGGACCGATGTGGTGCAGGGTCTTCGGGTGTCGGCCGACCTCGCGGCGTGATCACCTGGCGCATCCACGTCACGGCGTGAACGCGCACCGCTCCGGGCGCGGTCGGGGCGGCACCTTTCTGTCAGGGTGGAGGCAGCCCCCGGAGCGCCACCTCGTCGAGCCCCGTTGACGCTCGCGGGCTCAGCAGCGCTCCCCCACCGCCAAGGAGCTCGGCCATGAGCAGCCCACTCTGGATCACCGCCACCCCCCTTGCCAGTGACGGCGAACTGCACATCGGGCACCTCGCCGGACCGTATGTCGCCGCCGACGTCCTCAGCCGCTCGCTGCGTGCCGACGGGCACCCCGTCCTGTTCACCTCGGGCACCGCCGATCACGCCGAGTCCGTGGCACTGCGCGCGCTGCGCGGCGGGCGCAAGCCGGAGGAGGTGGCGGAGGGCTTCCGGGCGGCGATCACCGCCGACTGGCTGCGCGCCGGTGTCCACCTCGACCGCGTGGTCCGCCCCGGGCGCGACCGCGGCTACCGGCGGTGGCTCCAGGAGCTCCTCCTCGGCCTGTACGCCCAGGATGTCATCGTGCCCCGCACCCGGCTCGCGTACTACTGCGAGTCCTGCCGGTGCTGGCTGCACGGCGCGTACGTCACCGGCGCGTGCGGCCACTGCGGGACGCGCGGCGAGGGCGGGTTGTGCCGCCGGTGCGCCCGGCCCAACGACGCCGAGCTGGTCGATCCCGCCTGCGCGCGGTGCGGTGCGCCGGGCCGCCCGCGCCGCTGCCGGCGCCTCTATCTGCCCCTGGAGCCGATGCGCGAGCTGCTCGCCGACCACTGGCGGGGCTCGGGGCTGCCGCCGCGGCTGGCGGTCCTGTGCGAAAGCCTCCTGGAGGACGGGCTGCCCGACGTACCGGTGAGCCATCCGGGCGAGTGGGGGGTCACCGTGCCCGTGGACGGCTTCGCCGGGCACCGCGTCGATTCCTGCTTCGAGTCCGCCGCGATGCATCTGTTCGGCTACGGCCACGACAAGCAGCCCTTGCCCGGACGCGCCCTGCACTTCTCCGGGTTCGGGCACGCGTTCTGCCATGTGGTCCTGCTGCCCGCGATCCTGGTCGCGCTCGGTCTGAAGCTGCCCCAGGAGTTCCACGTCAACGAGACGTTCGGCACCGGCTGCGAGGAGCCGGACGGCGGTCCCACGCTGTGGGCGCTGGACCTGCTCACGGAGTTCGGTGCGGACACCGTGCGCCGCCATGTCCTGACGGCGCGGCCGCAGGGCCCGGGCCACGGCGCCGGGCGGGCGGAGCTGGAGCACACCCGCCAGTTCCTGGACGGCACCTGGAACAGCTGGCTGAGCCGGCTGTTCGCCGCCGTGCGCGAGGACAGCGCGGGCCGGGTGCCGGACGCGGACCCCGGCGGCGAGGGCTGGGCCGCGCTGCGCCACCGGCTGCACCGGGCCGCCGAGGATCTGCGCGAGGCGTACGGACCCGAGGCGTACGACCCCCGGCGTGTTGTCGCCGTACTGGACGAAGTGGTGCGCTGCACCGCGGACTTCGGGTATGTGAACGGGTTCGAGCGGCACCGGTTGTCCGGCGCCGGACAGCATCTTCCCGCGCTGGCCGCCCAGTTGGCGGTCGCGACGGCGCTCACCGCCTGGGCCTGGCCGGTGATGCCCGAGGGCGCGACGCGACTGGCGCAGGCGCTGGACGTCTCGCCGGGTGGTCCGGTGATCCCCGGGTCCCTCGTCCCGCCGGCTCCCGGAACGCGGCTCGCTCCGCCGTCCGGCCCGGTGTTCGGCTTCTGACCCAGGCCCCCCGACCCCCTGCTCCCGCGCCCGCGGGAGAACCAGGTGCCCACCCGCTCCCGGAGAGGAGCGGGTGGGCACAGCAGTTTACGGACCGTCAGCGAAGGAGTCCCCCTCGTGTCGTTGCGCATCGCCATGCTCAGTGTCCACACCTCGCCGCTGCACCAGCCCGGGACGGGTGACGCGGGCGGCATGAACGTCTACATGGTCGAGCTGTCCCGCGCCCTCGCCCGCGAGGGCGCCCGGGTGGACCTGTTCACCCGCTGCCTCGGCGAGGGCCACCCGCCTCGTGTCGAACTCGCCCCCGGTGCGGACGTCCTGCACCTCCCCGCCGGTCCGCGCCGGCCGCTGCCGAAGGAGACCATGCCGGACCTGGTATCGGACTTCGCCCGCGCCCTGCTGGCGGCGACCGCCCGCGACCGCTACGACGTGATCCACTCCCACTACTGGCTCGCGGGACAAGCCGGCGCCCTGGCCGCCGAACACCGGGACATCCCGCTGGTGCACACGATGCACACGCTGGCCCGGGTGAAGAACGCCTCGCTCGCCCCGGGCGACCGCCCCGAACCCGGCCTGCGCATTCACGGCGAGGCGGCCCTCGCCAGAGCCGCCGACCGGCTCATCGCCAACACCACCGAGGAAGCGGTGGCGTTGCGGGACCTCTATGGGGCCGACGCCGACCGCACCGACGTCGTGACACCCGGCATCAACGTGCGGACCTTCCACCCGGCGGACGGCCGGCGGGCGGCGCGCGCACGGCTCGGTCTGCCGCGGGACGCCTTCATCCCGCTGTTCGCCGGGCGCATCCAACCGCTGAAGGGACCGGACGTACTCGTCCACTCGATCGCCGCGCTGCTGCGCGAGTCACCCGGACTGCGCCGGCGGCTGCTCGTGCCCGTCATCGGCGGGCTCAGCGGAGCCGGCCTGCGGGCGCCGGGTGAGCTGCGGGAACTGTGCGCGCGGCTGGGCCTGCTGGACGTGGTGAGTTGTCGACCGGCCGCGCCCCAGGGAAAGTTGGCCGACTGGTACCGGGCAGCGGACGTACTGGTGATGCCGTCGCGCAGCGAGTCGTTCGGGCTGGTGGCGCTGGAGGCGCAGGCGTGTGGCACTCCGGTGCTGGCGGCGGCGGTCGGCGGCCTGCCCGCCGCCGTGCGGGACGGCCTGACCGGTCTCCTCGTACGGGGGCACGACCCGGACGACTACGCGCGCGCGTTGCGCTGGTTCGCGGAGCATCCCGCACATGCGGCGGGCATGGGCCACGCCGCCGCCGAGCACGCTCGCCGGCTGGACTGGGGGGCGACGGCCCGCAGCACACTGGGCAGTTACACTCGTGCGCTGCGGGACCGGGCGTCCGAGGTGGGGCAGGAGCGGCGGCACGCCCCTGCCCCCGCGGCCGCTTCCTCCCGGAGGTACAAAAGGGCCGCGGTACCAGCCTAGCATTTCATTTGAGCAGACCAAAGGTGTTGCCTCACCCAAAAAGGATGTCCGGCCTGATTTCTTCGGTTGGCCGGATAAAGCCGCCTGTGGTGAATCCGTCGGGCACCACCAGTCCCGGCGCTGTCATATCCGCGCCATGGCAGGTCCACGACTTGAGGAAACATGGACTCCCCGTCCAGGGAGGGCGATTATAGAAATGTCTTCGGAACAAGCCCGGCGGCACGGGCCCGAAGACAAAAACCACCGATCACTTCCTGGAGGAAAAGTGTCCGTGTCTTCCCGCACCGCCGGTTTCCGCACCGCCGCCCGCCAGTTCGCCCTCGCCGCCCTCGTCTGTACCGCCGTGGCGGGCGGAGCGGTCGCGGCCACGGCCACGGCCACGGCCACGGGAACACACTCCGCGCACCACGCGGTCGCCGACAACAACTGGCCGGCCACACCCAGCGCCACCCCGGCGGACAACAACTGGCCCAACTCCGCCACCGTCACCCCGGCGGACAACAACTGGCCCACCGCCAGCGCCACTCCGGCGGACAACAACTGGCCCACCGCCTCCGCCGTCCCGGCCGACAACAACTGGCCCGCCACCCCCGCGCCGGCCGACAACAACTGGCCGACGCCGGTCGCGACGGTCTGACGCGACACCTCCCCAGGGCCGGGAGAGACGGGTGACCGTCTCCCCGGCCCGGCCTGTCATCCCGCCGCGGAAACCGCGGAACGGCAGTCCGGGCACAGCCCCTTGAAAACAATATCGGCGTCGTTCACATCCCAGTCCGGCAGATCTTTTCGCGGCAGGGCCGGAGCGCTGTGAGCAACATTTTCCACACGCCCGCAATGCACACACAGTGCGTGCTGGTGAGACGGTCCCGCGATTTCGAACACCGCCGGCCAGCCGGGACGCTCGAATTTCGTCACCAGACCCGCTTCCAGGAAATGCCTCAGCATTTCGTAGACGGCCTGGGAAGTGAGTGTGCCGAGCCGTTCGCGCGCCGCGGCCGTCAGGCCCTCGACATCGAGATGATCGCCCGAGGCAAGCACCTGCAGCACCTCCAGGCGCGGGCTGGTGACCCGCAGCCCTGCATCGCGGAGTTGGCGGATCGCCGTCTCGCGCCCCTGAGCCACCGCTTCGCGTGCCATCTTCCCGCCATCTGGTGAGACCAAAAGTTTGAATGCATCGTACCTCTTGGTCCACCGGGTGCGCGGAGGGCGCGGCAGGGGTTGGCCGAGAAGGCCCGCCTGCCGGGCGGCGGGGTTCAGTCGAGCCAGCCGAGCCGGGCGGCCCGCACGCCCAGCTCGAAACGGCTGGACGCGCCGAGCTCCTGCATCAGCTCGGAGATCATCCGGCTCACCGTCCGCAGCGAGACGCCGAGGCTGCGCGCGACCTTCTCGTCCTTCATCCCCGAGGCCAGCATGCGCAGCGCCGCCCGCTGCTGCTCCGACAGCCCGTCGCCACCCCGCGCGGGCAGCACCTGCTCGCCGTAGGGCGTCGCGGTGTGCCAGCAGTGCTCGAACAATGTCTGGTACGAGCGCACGATGGCGGAGCCGTGGGCGAGAATGGCACCGGCCGAGCCGTCCTCCGGATCGACCGGAAGAATCGCGAACTGCTCGTCCGCGATGATCATGTTCATGGGGACGACGGGCGAGAGGCGCACCTGGACGCCCAGTTTCGCCTTCATCCGCAGGTGTTCCGCGTCCTCGGGCACCGAGGTCAGGCGCTGGCTGAAAATGGAGCGGACCTGGACGCCCTTCTCGATCTGCCGCCGGTCCCGGTCGAGGGCGCGCTCGGGGATCTCCCGCCCCCGTGCGATCGGGTGCATCGAGGCGAGGTTGGCCTGGACGGTCACCGTGATGTCCTCCAGCACCTGCTGGATACGCCGGTAGTCGGAGAGG
Organism: Streptomyces sp. NPDC001056; assembly: GCF_053598955.1. NCBI lineage: Bacteria > Bacillati > Actinomycetota > Actinomycetes > Kitasatosporales > Streptomycetaceae > Streptomyces > Streptomyces sp. NPDC001056. Next base: position 8,586 of record NZ_JBSFLI010000045.1, read on the forward strand.
ATCTCGATCTCCACGCCGACCGTCTGGGCGAGCGTCTCCGTGCGCAGGAAGTTGCCGGCGAGGGTCTTCAGGGTGTGGTGCGCCCGATCGGCCTGCTCCAGGTGGTGGCGCAGCCGGGTGCGCTCACGCTCCAGCAGGCGCAGCAGGGCGATCTCGGGGGCGATGACGGTGACGACGTCGGCCTCCGTCTCGTCGCAGGCGTCCGGTTCCAGGCGGCTCGCGTGCAGCTGGCCGGTCCGGACGACCAGCCCGAGGTCGATCAGCTCCTCGCGACATCGCGCGAGGTCGCCCTCCGAGAGGCCCATGCCGGACGCGACCTGGTGCAGGCTCGACGCCCCCCGTGCTCGAAGATGCCGGTAGAGGGTGAGAGCCAGATCAGTGGATTGCGTCCCTGCACCGCCACTGCCGTTGATCACCGCGACGCGGCCCCCCTTGTGATTGCGCGAAGCTCATCACACCTTGTCACAGAGCAGGCCAGAGATCTCCGATGCTGCTTAGTAATGTGACGCTCGTCACGTGTCGCTGCGGCATACCAGCAGGACGCTCCGGGTCCGCTCGTCCAGCCGGTACTGCCGCTCGTCGGCGACCCGCAGTCCCGCGGCGCGCAGATCCCGGTGAAGTTCCAGGGAGTTGACGATCCATTTGGCGGTCGTCACCGACGAGGAGCGGCTCCCCGCCGGCTCCGAACGCTCGATGGCATAGGTGATGTGCTCGCGCATGGCCACCGGGTCGAAGTCCTGCCGTGCCACGACCCATTCGGTGATGCCGTCGAACCGTGGCACCTCGAACGACCAGGCACGGTGCGGGTGTTCGGCCAGCTCCACGGCGTCATGGGCGGTGTAGTCGAAGGCGAGCGCGCCGTACGGCCCGAGGTGCCCGGCGATCTCCCGCAGCACGCGGGCACGGGAAGCGGGAGGGACGGCGGCGATCATCGACCCTGCCATCACGGCGAGTTGGCAGGGTCGGTGCAGGCGCAGATCGAGCAGATCGGTGCGGGTCGCGGTGATCCGGTCACGGACCCGGGGGCCGAGGCGGCGGGCCCGGTCGAGCAAGCGGTGCAGACTGCGCCCGTCCCGGTCGACCGCGTCCACCGTGAATCCCTGGCGCGCGAGGGGCACGGCGAGCCGGCCCGCGCCCGAGCCGAGGTCCAGCACCGGGCCGCCGGTGGCCCGGGCCAGCGCCAGGTACTCCAGGACGTCACCGCTGAACGGGCCGAGCAGGGCGTCCTGGAGCCACACGTCCTCCCCCGTGAGCGGGGCGAGGCACTCCAGACCGGGCAGATGGTCCGGGCGCGGAGGGGACGCGGTGGCGTTCCGGGACAGCGGGTCCGGCGCGAGCGCAGGCCTCACCGGTGTGCCGGTCTGTGTGTGCATCGCTCCTCCAGGTGGCCTCGGCCGTTCCCGGCCGTCCCGACGGGCCCCGTGCCGCCGGGGCCGCGCCGCCCGACCATCGTGTCCGGGACCGGCCGCGGCGGTCCAGCCAGGAGGTATGCGTTTTCACGCCAACGCGTGGGTACGCCAGGGCCGCGCCCCGGTCGACCACGCGACTCACACGGTTCGCGCCAATCTCCGTCCGTCGGCGGTGAAGCCGCGGGCCGTGAAGAAGGGCGGCGCGGGATCGTCGTCGGCCTGGAGGGTGACGCCTTGTGTCCGTGCCTCCCGGGCGCGCATCCGGCCGGTGAGCGCGCTCGGCAGGGCGCCGTCGATGCCGCGGCGGCGGTGGTCCGGCGCGGTGCACAGGGTGTAGATCACAGGGTGTGGATCTCGCCCTCGCCGACGCCCGGGACACCGCCGGCCGCGGCGCCGACGACCCGGCCGTCGGGCTCCGCAGCCACCAGCCGGCCGAGCCGGCCCGGGGCGCCGCCCGGTGTCCCCGTCCCGGCGGTGATGCGGGGCGGCGAACAGTTCGTCCCCACCGGCCGTGCCACGTCGTCCGCCGGGAGCCGGCCCGTGCAGCGGTGCCGTATGACGGCGGCGAGCGGCTGTGAGACCGGGGCGACGTCCGCCACCCCGGCGGACCGTACGTCCACGCTCACCAGGGCAGAACCTCCACGGAGGCCGTCCTTGCCGGGTCACATGCCGGGGGCCGGGACGAAGCAGCACACCGCCGCCAGTCCGGGCAGACCGACGGCCAGGGCGAGGACGAGCAGGGCGACACCCAGCACCGTGGGGCGCTCGGTGGGTGGTTGAAGGATGCGCCGCATGCGCAGCACCGCCGACGGGCCGCCCGCCGCCAGGGCGGCGTGTGGTGCCTGTCCGGCCGCGACCGCGTACAGCGCGACGGCGAGTGCCCGGCGCGAACACCGGCGCAACGCCCGGTCGTCCGCAATCATTTCGAGCAGTAGGGGCACCTCGTCGCGGACGAGCCGGGCCAGCGGCAGCCGCCGGGAGAGGGCCCCGACGGCCGAGGCGGCAGCGGCGACAAGGTGGTGGCGGCCCGCGATGTGCGCGCGTTCGTGCTCCAGCGCGGCCGTGAGCTGTTCTCCGGTCAGGGCGTGCACGGCGCCCTCGCTGACCACCACTTGGGGCGCGCGTCCCGGCAGGCAGTAGACGGCGGGAGTGGTGTGCGGCAGCACCGTGGCCCTCAGTTCCGAGCGCCATCGCCCCACCACGCCGAGGACTTCGGCGTGCCGGGCGCGCCTGCGCCGGAAGTCGAACACCTGCCGGGCGAAGGCCAGGGCGAGGGCGAGCGGCGGGCAGACGGCGGCGGAGAACCCCGCCCACGCGCGGGCGCTGGGCCGCTCCAGGTCGTCCAGCATGACGACGACACAGCGTCTGCCGCTGCTGAGGAAGCATCCCTGGGTCACCTCGGACAGCTGATGGCTCTCGGCGACGGGGAAGAACAGCTGGAGGACCGCGAGGGACAGGGAGGCGGTGACGACGAGCACCAGCAGCCCCCACAAGCCGAGCGTGAGCCGGGGCGTGCGGTGCGCCCAGGGGCTGCGGACGAGGAACCGCGGCAGGATCACCCCGGCGGCCACGGCCAGCACCAGCGGCGGCAGCACATGGTGGAACCGCATCACCAACTCTCCTGCACGGTACAGGAGTTCGCTCACGACGGTTTCTCCGGTGGCGCCTCGCCCGCCGGCCGGTGTCCTGCGGCACGCAGGGCGGCATCCAGGACGGACACGTCCTCCGGCGACATGTGCTCCACGAAGCGCTGGAGCGCGGCCTGCCGGTCCTCGGTACTGCCGAGGACCTCCTGCATCAGGCTCGCGGTGTACTCCTCACGGCTGCGCAGCGCCTTGTACAGCCAGGCACGCCCGGCCTTCTCGCGCCCAAGCATGCCCTTGCGGTACAGGATGTCCGCGACCGTCATGACCGTCGTATAGGCGACCGGCCGGATGCGGTTGATGTCGTCGACGACCTCCCGGACCGTGGCGGGCCGTCCCCAGTTCCAGAGACGATCCATGATTTCGGCTTCCAGACCACCGAGCCGTCGCACCTGTTCCCCTCCGCCGCCCGTCACCGAGGCGCTCCATATCGTAGGACAAGCCTTCCGGATGCGGCATCACCGACCGCGTCCCCATACCGGGGAGGGGTATGGTCGACGCATGGTGTCCTTCAGCAGGAGAGTCGTCGTCGGACGTCCGGGTGCCGCGTGCGCCACGCTCTGCGGAGCAAGCCTCGGCGAGGCCGAACTGGTTCTGCTGCGCCAGGTGTTCGGCCTGTGCCTGAGTCTCGGTCTGCGGTTGCGCGCCGAGTGCGCGGCGGCGAGGGAGAGGTGACACACGCAGGGCCCCGGGCGGAGCGATCCGTCCGGGGCCCTGCGTTTCGGAGGCCGGCCATCAGGCTCGTACGAGCCGGGCGATGGCGGAGGAGGCCTCGCTGACCTTGGTCCTGGCCTGTTCACCGCCTTCCACGATGGCCTCGGTGACACATGAGTTGAGGTGCTCGTCCAGCAGGGCCAGCGCGCAGGACTGCAACGCGGCGTTGGTGGCGGCGACCTGGGTGAGGACGTCGATGCAGTAGGCGCCCTCCTCGACCATGCGCTGTAGGCCACGGACCTGGCCTTCGATGCGGCGCAGCCGTCTGACGATGTCGTCCTGGTGGGCCACGGCGGCCTCCTTGTCCTCGTCCGCGTCTCAGCGGTCCGCGGGCGTGAAGCCGCGCAACCGGAGGCTGTTGCCGACCACGAAGACCGAGGAGAAGGCCATGGCGGCGCCGGCGATCATCGGGTTGAGCAGGCCGCTGGCCGCGAGCGGCAGGGCCGCGACGTTGTAGGCGAAGGCCCAGAAGAGGTTGGACCGGATGGTGCCCAGCGTCTTGCGGGACAGCCGGATCGCGTCCGCCGCGACCCTCAGGTCTCCCCGGACGAGCGTCAGGTCGCCGGCCTCGATGGCCGCGTCCGTGCCCGTTCCCATGGCGAGACCGAGGTCGGCCTGGGCGAGCGCGGCCGCGTCGTTGACGCCGTCCCCGACCATGGCGACCGAACGGCCCTCGCCCTGGAGGCGCTTGACGACATCCACCTTGTCCTGGGGAAGGACTTCGGCGAAGACGTGCTCGGGGGCGATCCCGACCTCCGCGGCGACCGCCTCGGCGACCGCGCGGTTGTCACCGGTCAGCAGGATGGGCGTGAGCCCGAGTCCGCGCAGCCGGCGGATGGCCTCCGGGCTGGTCTCCTTGATGGCGTCGGCGACCTCCAGCACCGCGCGCGCCTCGCCGTCCCAGGCCACCGTGATGGCCGTACGGCCGGCCGCCTCGGCCCGCGCCTTGGTCTGCGCGAGCTTCTCGGGCAGTTCGATCGCCCACTCGGCGAGCAGCTTCTCGCGTCCGACGAGCACCGCGTGCCCTTCCACGATGCCCTGGACGCCGAGGCCGGCGATGTTGGCGAAGTCCTCGGGCGCGGGCAGGATGCCCACGCGGGCGGCGGCGCCGGAGGCGACGGCCTGGGCGATGGGATGCTCGGAGGCGTGCTCCAGCGCCCCCGCGAGGCGCAGCACCTCGCTCTCGTCCGTGCTGTCGGCGGCGTGCACGGCCAGCAGGGTCATCCGGCCGGTGGTGACGGTGCCGGTCTTGTCCAGGACGATGGTGTCGACCTTGCGGGTGGTCTCCAGGACCTCGGGGCCCTTGATGAGGATGCCGAGCTGGGCGCCGCGGCCGGTGCCGACCATGAGCGCGGTGGGCGTGGCGAGGCCGAGGGCGCAGGGGCAGGCGATGATCAGTACGGCGACGGCCGCGGTGAACGCCTCGGTGATGCCGGCGCCGTTGCCGAGCCAGAAGCCCAGCGTGCCGATGGCCAGCGCGATGACCACCGGGACGAAGACCGCCGAGATCTGGTCGGCGAGGCGCTGGGCCGCGGCCTTGCCGTTCTGCGCGTCCTCGACGAGCTTGGCCATGCGGGCCAGTTGGGTGTCGGCGCCGACGCGGGTGGCCTCGACGACGAGTCGGCCGCCCGCGTTCAGGGTGGCGCCGGTGACGCCGTCGCCGACGCCGACCTCGACCGGCACGGACTCGCCGGTGAGCATGGAGGCGTCCACGGCGGACGAGCCCTCGACCACGGTGCCGTCCGTGGCGATCTTCTCGCCCGGACGGACCAGGAAGCGGTCGCCGACCTTCAGTTCGGCGACGGGCACGAGCTCCTCGCGCCCGCCGCGCAGCACGGTGACCTCCTTGGCGCCCAGTTCCAGCAGTGCCTTCAGAGCGGCGCCGGCCTTGCGCTTGGAACGGGCCTCGAAGTAGCGGCCGGCCAGGATGAACGCGGTGACTCCCGCGGCGGCCTCCAGGTAGATGTTCCCGGCGCCGTCGCTGCGGGCGATGGTCAGCTCGAAGGGGTGCCGCATGCCGGGCATGCCGGCCGTGCCGAAGAACAGCGCCCACAGGGACCACAGGAAGGCCGCCGAGGTGCCGACGGAGATCAGGGTGTCCATGGTGGCGGCGCCGTGCCGGGCGTTGGTCCAGGCGGCCTTGTGGAACGGCCACGCGGAGTAGGTGACCACCGGCGCGGCGAGTGTCAGCGACAGCCACTGCCAGTTGTCGAACTGGAGGGCCGGGACCATGGCCATCGCGATGACGGGCACGGCGAGTACCACCGCGGTGGTCAACCGCTCACGCAGCGGCCGCAGTCCGTCGGCCTCCGCCCTGGCCTCCCCGCCGCCGGAACCGGATTCGGCGCGCGGCGGCTCGGGTTCGCGCGCGGTGTAGCCGGTGGCCTCGACGGTCGCGATCAGATCGGCGACCTCGATGTCCGCGCGGTAGCTGACCTTGGCCTTCTCGGTGGCGTAGTTGACGGTGGCCTCGACACCGTCCATGCGGTTGAGCTTCTTCTCGATCCGGGCGGCGCACGAGGCGCAGGTCATGCCGCCGATGGCGAGTTCGACCTCGGCCGCGCCGGGCGTGGTGGTGGTCATGTCTCTGCTCCTCGGAGCTGGTGGACGTACAGGGTCGGGGCGGGACGCAGCGGGCGGGCAGGTCCCGCCCCGACGTGGGTGGCCGGGCGGTGGGCCCGACAGGGGTGGGTCGGGCGGATCGGCCCGACGGGGGTGAATCCGTACGGATCAGGTGGTGGGCGCCGGCGTGGACGGGCCAGGGGCCGAAGCCGAGGTGGGCGGAGCCGGTGGCGGCGCCGGGGCGGATGTTCCCGGCGGCCGGAGCCGACGCGGGTTGACTTGATGGCCAGGGCTGAGGTGGCGGCCTGTCGGCCTGGGCCCAGGGGGCGAGCCGGGCGGCCGGAGTCGACGCGAGCGGCTCGTCCGGTCAGGCGGCGGCCCGGCCCGCGAAGTCGTAACCGGCGTCGTCGACGGTCTCGGCGATCAGCGCGTCGAACGCCTCGTCGGCCTCGGCGACGGGGGTCACGGTCACCAGGCCGGTGCCGATCTCCACCTCGACCGCGGCGACCTCGTCCAGGCCACCGACCGCCCGGGTGACGACTCCCTGGCAGTGGGCGCTGCCGACGCCGTCGACCTTGTAGACGACCGTGGCCGGGGCGCTGCCGTCAGGGGTGCGGGAGTTCGACACGAGATCCTCCAAGGTGACTGCCGATACCCCCTCGGGGTATCTTCGAACGGCTTCATGTATACCCCCCACCCGTATTCGACGCAAGCCTGCACCCGGTTTGACTTCATACCCCCTGGGGGTATGGTGGCCACACGGTCGGCCGCACACCGAGCGACCGAGAGGGACGAGGAGTTGGCCATGAACACCGCACTGCGGATCACCGTCTTCGCCGCCGCGCTCGCCGCGACGTTCGGCACCGCCTACGGGGTCGGCAACGCCGTGGGCACCATCACCCCGCAGCAGAAGGGCGGCCACACCATGCACCACGGGACGAGCGGCGGACACGACGACATGGCGTCCATGCCCGGCACGCCCGGCATGCGGCACGACGCCGAGCCCGGCGGCCTGGAGATCTCCAAGGACGGCTATACGCTCGCCCTGAACACGTCACAGGTGCCGGCCGGCGAGAAGACGGAACTGAGCTTCTCCGTCGTGCGGGACGACACGGGCCGGAAGGTCACGGCGTACGAGCGGGAGCACGGCAAGGAGCTGCACTTCATCGTCGCTTCCCGGGATCTGACGGTCTACCGCCATCTGCATCCGGCGCGTGCCGCCGACGGCACCTGGAGCACGTCCGTGGATCTCCCGCGCGCGGGCGGCTACCGCGTCTTCGCCGACTTCACCCCCAAGGGCGGGGAGTCGCTCACGCTGGGCGCCGACCTCGCGGTCGCGGGCCGGTACGAGCCGACGGCGCCGCCCGCGCACAGCACGACAGCGAAGGTGGACGGCTACGAGGTGCGTCTCGACGGCACCCCCGTCGCCGGCGAGCCCTCCACCCTGAACCTCACCGTGACCAAGGACGGCCACCCGGTCCGAAACCTCCAGCCCTACCTCGGCGCCTACGGCCACCTCGTCGCCCTGCGCTCCGGCGACCTCGCCTACCTCCACGTCCACCCGACGGGCGAACCGGGCGACGGCACGACCGCCCCGGGCCCGAAGGTCTCCTTCATGGTGACGACGCCCACCGCGGGCGCGTACCGCCTCTTCTTCGACTTCCAGCACGAGGGAAAGGTGCGTACGGCGGCGTTCACGGTGCACGCGGGCGGCACGACGGGGACGCACGGCACCGGAGCCGGCGAGCACTGACGCGGCCGCCCGATCACGCGATGGCCCTGTGAGGTTCGGCACGGCCGAGTGATCTTCCGCGGACGGACGGACCGATGTTCCCCGAGACAGTACTGCACACGGACCGCCTGGTCCTGCGACCGTTCACCGACGCCGACGTCGAGGACACACAGGCGAGTTGCGCCGACGCGCTCACCCAGCGATGGCTCCCCCTCCCCCGGCCCTACACGTCGGACGACGCCACCGCCTGGTGCACCTCCGTCTCCCATGCCCTGCGCGAGTCCGGTGACGACATCCACTTCGCCGTCACCGACGCCCGCACCGAGCGGCTACTGGGCACCGTCGGCCTCAAGAAGACCGACTGGCGGGCCCGGGTGAGCGAGGTCGGCTACTGGGTCTCCCCCTGGGCCCGCGGCAACGGTGTCGCCACCGAGGCGACCCGCGCCCTGGCCCGCCGGCTCCTGGACGACCAGCATTTCGAACGCCTCGAACTCCGCGCCGCCACCGCCAACGCCGCCTCCCGGAGGACGGCCCTCAAAGCCGGCTTCCACCGCGAGGGCGTCCTGCGCAACGCGGGCTTCGTCCATGACGGGCGCGTCGATCTGGTCCTGTTCTCCCTGCTCCCGGACGATCTCCGGGGACCGGAACGATGACCGGGTGACCAGGTGACCGAGACGAGCGTTCGGCGAGCCACCTGCTCGACGCGATCCGGGGGATCGTCGGCCAGCGCGTACGGGACCGGCTGAGCCCCGGGCGGCCGATGTCGGCGCTCCCTCGGCGACCGGCTGCGGAACTTCTACGCCAGGGCGGGACGAGCCCCACCGAACCCCCGCGCCTGCCCGGCCGTGAACTCCAGGAGGCTCGGGGCCGAGCTGCCGTCCCGGGGTATCGGACGTACATTCGCGTCCATGGAGGAGATGCCGCGGCGCATCGACCCCGCCACGGACCGGACCGCCGCCGCACACCTGCTGGGCTGTCTGCCGGACGAGGTCGGCTACTGCCCGCGCTGTCAGGGGCTCACCCGCCGCTACGGCCGCCGGGCCCAGATCGTCTGCGCGGCCTGCCGGGCGGCCGAGGCCGCCGAGGCCGCCGACCCCTCCCGCGGCTGACCGCGCCGTTTCGCGCGGTCGCCGGGTGACGTGGGGCTGAGGGGGCACTCCGGAAGGACGGATGCCACCGCGTGAAGGGGGCGGACGACGAGGGCCCGGCCGACGGCCGTGAACGCCGGTTCGCCCGCTGGCAGGCGGACACCTTGGCCGACGTGCGCCTGCGCGGCCCGAGCAGATATCGAGGCCGCACGGGCGACGCGGCGACGGCGCCGAGGAGCAAGCCCATCGAAGGCATGCTCTTCCCCTTAACGCGTGTAAGTAACGTGCGTTTTACGTGCTTGCCGGGACGGAGCAAGGGCATTCGGTGGCCAGGAGGTTGATAACGATGGTTCCCCTGCTTCTGGTTCTTCTTCTGGCCCTGATCCTGTTCGGTGCGGGCTTCGCGCTGAAGGCACTGTGGTGGATCGCGGTGATCGTGCTGGTCCTGTGGCTGCTGGGCTTCCTCGTCCGGCCCGCGGGCAGCGGCGGCCGCCGAGGGCGCTGGTACCGGTGGTAGCCACCCGTCGGGCCGTCGTCCCCGGCTACCGGTCCCCCTCTGTCCCGCGGGTCGGACGGGTGACGAGACGGTAGTCGACGGCGATGTCGCGGTACTCCCGGCCAGGGGCGACCCGGTCGGGGAGGTCGGTCCGCTCGCCGTGGGAGGAGGACACCCGGACGTCCGTCGCCGAGGAAGCCGACGGACGTCCGGGTGTCCTCCTCGAAGCGCAGACGGCCACCGCGGACCGTCGCCTCGAACGAGACGTCCGGTTCCGGGGATTCCTCGGAGCCGCGCGCGACGGGTGACCTACCGGCGGCGAGGACGGGCCGACGGCTCGTCCTCGCCGCCACCGCCGTCGCGGTCGCGAGAACGGCCGGGCGGGCCGGGTCCGTTCGGCTTCGCCGCTTCTGCTCGCGGCCCCTCTTGGCCGACCGTGCCGTTCACCCGGCGGCGCCGCGGTCGGCCGCCTTCCCCACCACGTCGACCGGTTCCCCTCGGCGCCGACCGATTCAGCGGCGGTGTCTCCCGCCTTCTTCACCGTGCGCCCCGCGGTCCGGCCGACGTCCTCGACGGCCCTTCCCACCCCGGTGCCGAGTTCGCCTACGGCCGGCCGCCGCCTACGTTCCACACCGCCGACCAGCATGGGACGGGTGACGAGGGCGGGCCCGCGGACCGCGCGGGTCGGCGCGCGAGGCACCGGACGGCCCCTGCCGGTCAGGACGCGAACGCGTCCACGCCCGTCAGCTCCGCCGACAGTGCCCACAGCCGGGCCGCCTGCTCCGGGTCGATCGCCCATTCCCTGACGCCGACGCGGTCACCGCTCTCCGGAGCGGTTTCGGCGACCTCGCAGTCCTCCAGGTAGAGGCCGCCGAGCCCGTCGAGCTGCGGAGAGGTCGCCGCCCACACCTGGGTGGCCGCGCCCTGCTGCGGGGTCTTGAAGGCCTCGGGGTGGAGCACGGTGCCGTCCTCGTCGATCCAGCCGCGCTCGATCATCTCCTCCTTGGCCAGGTGCCGCTGAAGCGGGGTGATGATGCCTCCGGGGTGCAGGGCGAAGGCACGGACGCCGGTGTCGCGGCCGAGCTTGTCGAGTTGGACGGCGAACAGGACGTTGGCGGTCTTGGCCTGGCCGTAGGCCTCCCACTTGTCGTAGCCCTGCCGCCAGTGGATGTCGTCCCAGCGGATGCCGGCGGCGTGGTGGCCGCGCGAGGACACGGAGACGACCCGGGCGCCGCCCGGGGCGATCGCGGGCCACAGCCGGTTGACGAGGGCGAAGTGGCCGAGGTGGTTGGTGGCGAACTGCGCCTCCCAGCCGTCGCCCACCCGCGTCTCCGGGCACGCCATGATCCCGGCGCTGTCGATCACGATGTCGAGGCTCCGCCCGGAGTCGAGGAACCGCTCCGCGAACCCCCGTACGCTTTCCAGGTCCCCGAGGTCCATCTCGTCCACCTCGACACCGGGCAGCCCGGCCAGCGCCCGCTCGGCGGTCTCCGGACGGCGCGCCGGCACGACGACCGTGGCACCGGCCTTGACGAGCGAGCGCGTGGTCTCCAGGCCGATACCCGAGTAACCACCGGTGACCAGAGCCAGTTTGCCGCCGAGGTCGATGCCCCGCAGAACCTCGTCCGCGGTGGTGGCGGCGCCGAATCCGGACCCGATCTTGTGCTGTGCAGTACTCATGCCCGGAACGCTACGGATTGGAGTGCCCTCTAAGTCAAGCGACGAACCCCGGGCTGAGGTTACCCGCCTCCCACGGCCGACCGGCCGGCGTCCTAAGGTGCTCGGCATGCCGATACCCGTACATGCCCTCGCCCACCGGCCGTTGACCCCCGAGGCCGTCGCGGAGCTGGTCGCCCTGCCGTTCGAGGCGCCCGTCGGCGAGGACCACGACGCCGTCGAGGAGGAACTGCGGCGGCGCGGCTGGGACCGGGAGGACCTGGTCTGCGAGTCGTTCCGCACCGGGCACGGGCATGTGCTGTGCAGCGAGGACTACAGCCCGTTCGGGGAGCTGGAGGCGCGGACCTTCCTCGTCTTCGGACAGATGTATCCCGTGGACCCGGACGACGAGAAAATGGTCAACGGAACCTGGCTGAACGGGTATATGGAGGGGTGGGAGCGGGTGCCCGGCTGGAGCGGCCTGCGGCCCGCCACCGATCAGGACTGCGAGTCCGTGCTCAAGCAGGCGGCGGGGGCGGTGACCGAGGTGCTCGGCTCGGCCCCCGAACGGACCCTCGTGTCCGCGCACACCGTGGGTCCCGGCCCCGCGCTGACCCACCGCGTCTGGCGCACCCCCACCCACGCCCTGGTCCTCGGACCGTCGGCCGACGAGGGCCCCTACGGCTACCTCACCCACCTCCAGTTGTCCTCCTCCCCGCTCTCCTGCGCCCCCGCCCTGCCGCCCGCCGACGACGAACAAGCCCTGGCCGACTGGATCACCGCGCACATCGATTGGTGACGTCGGACATCAACCGGTAGGAGACCGGGGCTCGTTGGCCGCAGACGACCTCTCACCACAACCGCGCCGTCATGCGCGGCGTCGGCGGCGGCCGGTTCGCCGAGGATGCCGTCGGCCGGCGTGTGAGGGCGAGCAGGACGAGCAGGGGCACCATCGGGTACCACGTGCGCGTGCTGCGCGAGGCCGGACCCGTGCGGTCGGCCGGGGGACGCCGGGTGCGCTTCCGGTGGGACCCGCGCAAAGACGTCAGGGCCCGCGATCCGGTGGATCGCGGGCCCTGACGCGGACGCGCCCGGGGGCGCGCCGGACTCGTTATCGGCCGGTGTCCTCGTGGGACAGTTCGAGGTCGAAGTCCGTGGTGGCGCCGGCGTCCAGGCGTACGGAGGTGGCGACCGGGGCGTACCCGCCGGCGATGACGGTGTACTCGCCGAGGTCGAGGTCGGTGAACGCGTAGGCGCCGTCGGGGCCGGTGGTCACCGTGCCGAGCACGTTTCCGGCCGCGTCCAGCAGCGTCACCTTGGCGTCGCCGAGCGGGGCGCCGGTGACGGCGCTGATGACACCGTGCAGCCGGGCACCGGGTTCGAGACGGATCTCGCAGGGCTCGGCCGTACCCGTGGTGACCTCGACCGCGACGGCCGTCGGACGGTGGCCCGGCGCGTTCACGGCGAGCGTGTAGCTGCCCGGGGCCAGGTCCACGAGCGAGAAGCCGCCGTCGGCGCCGGAGGTCGCGGAGGACACGACCTCACCGCGCAGGTCGGTCGCGACCAGCAGGGCACCCGGCAGCGGGTTGCCCTCGGCCGCGTCCCGCACGGACCCGGCGAGCGCGGCGCCGCTGCCGCCGAGCACCAGGTCGCAGACGACCGGCTCGTCGCCCACCAGCACCGTGACGGCCTGCGGCTGGTGAGCACCCGCGGCGCCGATCAGGACATAGGTGCCGGTACCGGGCACCGACAGCGTGTAGCCGCCGTCCGTGCCGCTGACCGCGCGGTCCAGCTGCCGGCCGCGTACGTCGATCAGGGTGATCGCCGCCTGCGCGACCGGGGCACCGGAACCGTCCAGCACCCGGCCGCTGACGACCTGCCGGGCGGCGGAGGTCACGGACTCGGCGGCCGCGGGGACGTCCGCGACCGGCGCGGCGGCGGGCTCCGGCGTCCGGACGTCGTCCGCCGGGGCGCCACTCGCCTGGACGTCGTCCGCCAGGGCGCCGCTCGCCTGGACGTCGTCCGCCAGGGCGCCGCTCGCCTGGGCGTCGTCCGCCTCGGCGCCCTCCGCCTGCGTGCCGTTCGCCTCCGCGGCCCGTGCCTCCAGGCCGGAGACCTTGCGCAACGGCACCTCCTTGGTCCACACCGCGACCAGGAAGCCGAGGACCATGATGGCGGCGGCGCACAGGAACACCACGTGCATGGCGTCGGTGAAGCCCTCCTTGAAGGGCTGGGCCAGACGCGGGTCGAGCCGCTGGATGAAGGAGGAGTCGTCCAGCACGCCCGAGCCGCCGCCGCTCGCGGCGGGGTTCTTGAGCATCTTCAGCACGGGCGCGTTCGCCGGGTCGGCCTGCACGGCCGGGTCGTGCAGGGCCGCCTGGAACGCGGACGTCCGGACCGCCGCCCGGAACGCGGAGCTGATCTTGTCGCCGACGGTGCTGAAGAGCACGGACAGGAAGATCGCCGTTCCGGCGGTGCCGCCCATCTGCCGGAAGAAGGTGGCCGACGCGGTGGCGACGCCCATGTCCCTGGGTTCGACGGAGTTCTGCACGGCCAGGGTCAGGATCTGCATGCAGCCGCTGAGGCCGAGGCCGAACAGCGCCATGTAGGCCATGGTCTCCGGCAGCGGGCTGTCCCACTGGACCCGGTAGTGGAACAGCAGCATGGCGGCGATCAGCAGGATCGTGCCGACGATCGGGAAGATCTTGTACTTGCCGGTCTTGGAGATGATGCGGCCGACCACCATGGTGCCGGCGATCATGCCGACCATCAGCGGCAGCATCAGCAGACCGGATTTGGTGGGGCTGACGCCCTTCACGATCTGGAGGTACAGCGGGACCATCATCATCCCGCCGAACATGCCCATACCGATGAGCACGGACATCAGGCTCATCTTGCTGAACACCGAGCTGCGGAACAGGCGCATCGGGATCAGCGCCTCGTCGCCCATGGCCCGCTCCACGAAGACCCAGGCCACCAGGCCGACCACGCCGATGGCGTAGCAGACGTACGACCTGGTGGAGGTCCAGCCCCAGCTCTGGCCCTGCTCGGCCACGAGCAGCAGCGGCACCACGCCGACGGCGATGGTGAGCGCGCCCCACCAGTCGATGCGGTGCTCGCGCCGGGTGTGCGGGATGTTCAGCACCTTGGCGACGACGAACAGCGCGATGATGCCGATCGGCACGTTGACCAGGAACACCCAGCGCCAGCCCGCGATGGCCAGGATGCTGCTGCGGCCGGCCAGGAAGCCGCCGATCAACGGGCCGAGGACGCTGGAGGAGCCGAACATGGCGAGCATGTAGCCCTGGTACCGGGCACGCTCGCGGGGCGGCACGATGTCACCGATGATCGCCAGGGCCAGCGACATCAGACCGCCGGCGCCGATGCCCTGGAAGGCGCGGAAGGCCGACAGCTCGTTCATCGAGGTGGCGAAGGAACAGGCCGCCGAGCCGATGACGAAGATCGTGATGGCCGCGAGGAAGAAGGGCTTGCGGCCGTAGAGGTCGGACAGCTTGCCGTACAGCGGGGTGCTGATGGTCGACGTGATCAGGTAGGCGGTGGTGACCCACGCCTGAGCGCTGAGTCCGTGCAGATCGTCCGCGATGGTGCGGATCGAGGTGCTGACGATGGTCTGGTCGAGGGCCGCGAGGAACATGCCCAGCATGAGGCCGCTGAGGATCGTCATGATCTGGCGGTGCGTCAGCCGGCCGGCCGGCGGTGGTGGCGACGCGGATATCGCTGGGGTTCCCCCGCGGGCCGGGGACGCGGACGTGGTCATGCGTGCGGATCTCCTTGCCTCGCCTCGCCCGCCGGGTGCTGCCCGGTCCCGAGGCTCGTGTACGTGCTGTCCACCAGGTCGTCGTTGAGGCGCTTCAGCAGACGGGTGAGAAGGGTGCGGTCCCCGGCCGGCCACGGCTCCAGGAGGCGGGTCAGCTCCGCCTCGCGGCGGCGTACGGCGCTCTGGTACGCGGCGCGCCCGGCCTCGGTCGCGCTGAGCAGCGAGCCCCGGCGGTCCTCCGGGTCCGGGTGGCGCTCCACCAGCCCCCGGTCCACCAGCGAGCGCACCTGCCGGCTGACCGTCGACAGGTCGAGGAAGACGTCCGCCGCCAGATCGGTCGCGCGACGCCGGCCGCAGGTCACCAGCCGGGCGAGGAGCACACGGTCGGCGGCCCCGCACTCGAAGCCGGCGCGCTGCGTCCAGGCGGCGAAGAGCCGCATGAGGCGCACCATCTCGGCTCCGAGGCCCGACGCCGCGGCCTCGGCACTCCCGGCCTGCGCGATCACGGTCGCGGCGTCGGCCGTCCGCGCGCCCGCCGTCGCGGCGGCCACCGGTTCGGCGATCGCCGTCGCGGTGCGCGGCGCACCGGCGGGCGGTACGTCGTCGGTGCGCGCGGCGCCCGGACGTACGGCGCCCGGACGTACGGCGCTCCCCTTGCCCCTCCGGCTCTCTGTGCCGATCATCACTCACATTCCGTTGCTTGCAGCTACCAAGTGAGTGTAGGGCCTGGTCGACGCCACCTGTACGCCGGCGTCCGGTCATGCTTCGGCAATCCGAGGACCGGTGGGGCGGGGGGAGCAGGGTACCCGGCCATCCTGTGTGCCCGGACCGCACTCCACGCTGGCCGGGCATCGCGGTACTGCCGTCCGGCCGGGTGGGACGCGCTCTAGGGTGACCGCGGCGGCGCTCCGTCCGTTGGACACGGGGGCGCCGTGCGCGCACGCGCGGGCGGGGGTGGGGGGTGCCGCGCGGCCCGGTCCGGGTCGCGCGCGGGGGGCGTGGCGTGTCGAACGGCTGTTGTCCCTCGTTCCCGGAACGTTCAACTCTCCTCCCTGCCAGGGTTCTTCGGCGCACGCCTACGGTCCTTGCGGTCTTGGAGGAGGAGTTCATGGACGCAGTGCTCGCGGTGCGGGCGCGCGGGATCACGAAGTGCTTCGGCGATGTGGTCGCGCTCGACGGGGTCGATCTCGACGTGACCCGGGGTCAGATCCACGGACTGGTCGGGCCGAACGGGGCCGGGAAGACAACGTTGCTCGGCCTGCTGCTCGGGCTCGCCGTCGCCGACGACGGCGCTCTGGAGATCCTCGGAGCGCCGGTCGGGCGTGCGCTTTCGGCCGTTGACGGAGTGGCCGGTTTTGTCGACGGTCCGGGCCTGTACCCGTCATTGACCGCCCGGCGGAACCTGGCCGCGCTGGCCTCGCTGCGCGGGCGCGACGCGCGGACGGCGGGGATCGAGGAGGTGCTCGCCGAGGTCGGTCTGCGCGATGTCGCCGACGACCGGGTGCGCGGCTTCTCGCTCGGCATGCGGCAGCGGCTCGGGCTCGCCGCCGCCCTGCTCACCCGGCCCCGGCTGCTCGTCCTGGACGAACCCGCCAACGGCCTCGACCCGTCGGGCAAGCGGCATGTGCACCGCGTCCTGAACCGGCTCGCGGCGGACGGCACGAGCGTCGTGCTGTCCAGCCACCGGATGGACGACGTCGAGGCGCTGTGCTCCGAGGTCACCATCCTCGCCACCGGACGGGTCGTCTTCTCCGGCCCGCTCACCGAACTCGCTTCTGAGAACAGCGAGTTGGAGTACCGCTTGCTCACCTCCGACCCCGAGGCCGCGCGGCGGCTGGCCGCCGGGACGGACGGCGTGCGGGTCGTGGCGGACGGCGGGACGCGGTACGGCGACGAGGTGCTGGTCGTACGGGCGTTGGTGCCCGCGCTCGACCGGCTCGTCTCCAGCGTCGTGCGGTCGGACATCGCGGTGCGCGAGCTGGCGCCGGTCGTCTCGCCGTTGGAAGCCGCCTTCCTCGCCCTCACCGAGCGGCAGGAACAACAGGACCAGCGGGACCAGCACGAGCGGAACGAGCGGCGGGAACCGCAGGAGGCCGGCCGATGACCGTCACGCCCACCGCGGAGCACCCCGCCCCCGCCCGCCCGGTCTCCGTGCCGCGCGGCTACCGCTTCGAGCTGGTCAAGCTGGTGTCCCAGTGGCGGATCCGGCTGCTGGTGCTCGCCTGCTGGATCGTGCCGGCGGTGTTCGTCGTCGGCGTGAGCGCGCAGAGCACCCTGCCCTCGGACACCCTGTTCGGGCGCTGGATGCACGCCACCGGCTGGGCCGGGCCGCTGGTGGTGCTCGGTTTCGCGGGCACCTGGGCGCTGCCGCTGCTGACCTCGGTCGTCGCCGGTGACGTGTTCGCGGCCGAGGACCGGCTCGGCACCTGGCGCCATCTGCTCGTGGTCGTACGGTCGGCCCGGCGGATCTTCGTGGCCAAGACCCTGGCCAGCCTCACCGTCATCCTGCTGCTCGTGGCCGGGCTGGCCTGTTCCAGCGCGGTCGGCGGTCTGCTCGCGGTCGGCGACCACCCGCTGGTCGGCCTCGACGGCCATCTGCTCACGCCGTCGGACGCCGCCGTCAGGGTCCTGCTCGCCTGGGTCGCCGTCCTCGCGCCGACGCTGGCGCTCGCCGGGATCGGACTGCTCGGCTCCGTGACGCTGGGCCGCTCCCCCATGGGCCTTCTCCTCCCCGCGGTCGTGGCGCTCGCGATGCAGCTCGCGCAGATGCTGCCGCTGCCCCTCGTCGTGCGCCTCGCGCTACCGGGCTACGCCTTCATCGCCTGGAACGGCCTGTTCACCAGCCCCGAGCAGGTCGGTCCGCTACTCATCGGCGTCGCGGTGAGCCTCGCGTGGGCGCTCACCGCGACCGTGCTGGCCTATGTGCTCTTCCTGCGGCGCGACTTCACCGATTCGAGCTACGACGGCTCGGGCCGGCGCGCGGTGGCGGCGGGACTGCTGCCGCTCGTGGGCCTGGTCGCCGTGTCGGCCGCCGTGATCGCGCCGGCGACCGGGGTGTCGGGCTCCGGCATCGAGCAGGACAAGGTCCAGCGCTCGCTCGCCACCGCCTTCGCCCACCTGTACCGGATGCAGACCGAGCAGCTCCACCGACCCCACGTCACCGAGGCGCAGTTGAGGGCCACGGCCGCGTGCGACAAGGGCAGCGACAAGGTCGCCGTCCAGGGTCCGGGCAACGACTGGCGCTGCGTCGTGTCCTGGCATCTCCCCGGCGTCGAGGCCACCGGTACGGCCGTCTACCAGCTCGACGTCACCTCGGACGGGCGGTTCGTCGCCGACGGCGACGGCCCGAAGGAAGTGAACGGCTACTTCCTGGTGCGCACCCCCACCGGGGACGCACCGAACCCGCTGTGGCAGTTCGACGGCAACGTCGAGCTGCTTCCCACCTCGAAGGGATAACCCATGCAGGTAACACGCCGCCGCAGGCGTGTCCAGAAAGAGCGTTCGGGCTTGCTGTCCGGGCGCTTCGGCCGCCGGATACCCCTGGTGACCGCTGGGACCTCCGCGCTCGCGCTCATCGCGGCCGGTGCCGCCTTCGCCCAGACCCATCAGTTCGGTACCCAGCAGGTCGGCCAGACCACGCGCAACGGCCAGGTCATCTCCAGCGACCAGTACATCGCCCCCTACGGCGAGCACCTGGTCGTGAACAACGGCAAGATCATGTCGTCCACGGTCAGCCCGGACGGCACCCACCTCGCCGCCTCCGTCGCCGACGGCGGCAGCGCGCTGGCCGTCGTGGACCTGAACGGCTGGAAGGTGCAGCAGGTCGTCGGCAACGCCGCGTCGTCCAGCCCGCGCATCAAGGGCAACGATGTCGGCCAGGAGGGACCGACCTACTCCCCCGACGGCAAGCAGCTGTGGCTCGGTCAGACCGACGGCTACACCCGCTTCACCGTGAACGCGGACGGCACGGTCGCCGACCCGGCGTACATCAAGATCCCGGTGGACGGCGGCAAGCACGCGCTCGTCGGCGCCGCGGTGTTCTCGGCCGACGGCTCCACCGTGTACGCGGCGGTCAACGGCCAGAACCGGGTGGTCGCCATCGACACGGCGACCGGGAGCATCACGCGGAGCTGGCCCGTGGGCAACGCCCCGCGTGGCCTGGTGCAGGTCGGCGACAAGCTGTACGTGAGCAACGAGGGCGGGCGCCCGGCCGAGGCCGACGACACCACCATCAACTCGTACGGCACCCAGGTCCCGGCCGACCCGAAGACCGGCGCCACCACCACGGGCACGGTCAGCGTCATCGACCTGGCGCACCCGTCCGACGCCGCGAGCAGCATCGACGTCGGTCTGCACCCGACCGCGCTGTACGCCGGGAAGGGCGCGGTGTTCGTCACCAACACGGCGACCAACAGCGTGTCGGTCATCAGCACGGCCAACGACAAGGTCGTCCAGACGATCTCCACCCAGCCGTGGCCCGAGGCATCGGTGGGCTACGAGCCGGACGCGGTGACCCTCACCGACGACGGGCACCTGCTGGTGACGCTCGGCCGTGCCAACGCGGTCGCCGTCTACCGCTACACCAGCCCGCAGGAGCCGGTGAGTTACGTCGGTCTGCTGCCGACGGACTACTTCCCGGCGGAGATCGCGAGCGTCGGCGACCAGGTGGTGGTGTCCAACACCCGCGGTATCGACGCGCTGCGTCCCACCACCAGGGCCGGGCACGGCACGCACGACACCACGTCGAGCGTGCAGCGCTTCACGCTGCCCGACGACAGCGTCATCCGGGACCAGACGTCCAAGGTCTTCAAGCAGAACGGCTGGACCGACGGCTCGGTGAGGATGGCCAAGGGCGCGAGCAGGGCCAGGCCGGTGCCGGTCCCGGCGCGCCTCGGCGACCCTTCGACGATCAAGCACGTCTTCCTGATCGTCAAGGAGAACCGCACCTACGACCAGGTGCTCGGCGACATGCCGCAGGGCAACGGCGACCCGTCGCTGACGGAGTTCGGCGAGAACGTCACGCCCAACCAGCACGCGATGGCCGAGCAGTTCGGCCTGTACGACAACACGTACGACATCGGCACCAACTCCGCCGAGGGCCACAACTGGCTGATGCAGGCGGACAACCCGGAGTACACCGAGTCCTCCGCCGGTGAGTACGCGCGCAGTTACGACACCGAGGACGACGCCCTCGGCCACCAGCGGACCGGGTTCCTGTGGACCGGTGCGCAGGCGGCGGGCAGGTCGGTGCGCGACTTCGGCGAGTTCCAGCAGTTCCTGACCAAGCCGTCGGGCGCGAGCTGGCAGAACCTGTACTGCGATGCCAAGAACATGGACGCGACCGGGCAGGACACCGCCTACACGCTGAACTCGTCCTCGCCGATCCCGTCGCTCAACGACGTGTCGGTGCACGGCTTCGCGAAGTTCGACACCAGCGTGCCGGACGTCTACCGGTACCAGATCTGGAAGCAGGACTTCGAGAAGAACGGTCCGGCGAACCTGAACATGTTCTGGCTCTCCAGCGACCACACGGGCGGTCCGGCGAGCGCCGCCGCCCAGGTCGCGGACAACGACCTCGCCACCGGCAGGATCGTGGACCGGATCTCGCACAGCAAGTACTGGAAGGACTCGGCGATCTTCGTCGTCGAGGACGACTCCCAGGCGGGTCTCGACCACGTCGACGGCCACCGTGCCCCCATCCAGATCATCAGCCCGTGGGCCCAGCACGGCACGGTCGACAGCCACTACTACTCGCAGATCACGATGATCCGCACCATCGAGCAGATCCTCGGGATCCACCCGATGAACCAGAAGGACAGCGCGGCCACCCCGATGACCGGGGCGTTCACCGGTCACCCGGACTACACGCCGTTCACCGCGCTGCCCAACCGGACCTCGCTGACCGACGGCCTGAGCACCCCGCCGTCGTGCGGCGTGGACACCCCGGCGCCGCAGGACCCGAAGGCCGCCGCGGTACCCGCGGCCAAGGTGCCGGCGGCCGAGAAGGCGCTCGCGGCGCAGTGGGACACCTGGAAGTCCAAGCAGCGGCTGACCGGGCCGAACGCGGTGCCCGACTACGCCAACCCGGCGCAGATGAACCACTACACGTGGTACGAGACGCACAACTGGGCCAAGCCGTACCCCGGTGAGAAGAAGCTCTACGCACCGAACGAGGTTCCGGGCGCGTACCTCCCGTCGTCGGAGAACGACGGCTGACGCACCCCGGCCGCGTGCAGGGGCCCCCGGCCGGCGTGACCGCCGGCCGGGGGCCTTCTCTGTTTCCGGCGGGGAGTCCCGGTGCAGGGTTCATCCATGGCTGATTCTTTCTCCGCAGGGTGGCCGGCCGGCTATCGGGTCCGCCCCGCCACCGCTTCCGACACCGGTGTGGTGCACCGTCTGGTCGGCGCGTGCGAGTGCGCGTTGCACGGCCGGGCGACGACCGGCGCCGATCGCATCGCGGCCGATCTGGGCTTCGCCGGCGGTGAGTCGGCGGGTGACACGGTGCTGGTCCAGGACCGTGGCGGGGACCCGGCGGCGTGGGGCTGGGTGCGGGGTCGGCGGGCCACCGTCCATGTGCACCCCGCGCACCGGGGGCGGGGGCTCGGCGCGTCCCTCCTCGCCTGGACCGAGGCGCGGGCCCGGGAGTCGGGTGGCGACCGGCTCGCCCAGACGATCTCCGACAGCGATCTCGCGGCGACGGCGCTGCTGCGGTCGGGCGGGTACGCCGGGCTGGTCACCGAGTGGCTGCTGGAGATGGCGCTGCCGGACGAGCCGGAGGTGCCGGGGCCGCCCGCGGGCGTCACGGTACGGGCGTTTCGCGCGGGCGACGAGGAGGCGGCGTACCGGCTCACGGAGGACGCGTTCGACGAGTGGCAGCAGCGGCGGAAGTCGTACGCCGAGTGGGCACGGCACACGGTCGGGCGGTCGACGTTCGCGCCGGGGGCGTCACCGGTCGCGTTCGTGGGCGAGGAGATGGTCGGGGCGGTGCTGTCGCTGGATCCGGGGTGGGACGCTGCCTGCCCCCGTACAGGTCCTGCTGCCTGCCGGAGTGATCGCGCCGCGGGCGGTCTCTACCGTGGTGCGCATGGCAATTCCTTTACTCTCACCCGCTCTTCGCGGATGTGCGGCGCTCGCCGCCGGCGCCCTCGCCGCCGTGCTGCTCGCCGCGCCGCCGTCGGCCGCCCGGCCACCGGACGCGTCCCGGGCGTGCGGCACGCACGAGGCCGTGCGCGGGTCCGTGCACCGCCTGGTCACCCAGGACCGGATCGCCGGTGTCGCGGTGCTCGCCGACGGACCCCCCACAAAGGCCGGTTGCGCGCGCTGGACGGTGACGGACGGGCTGGCCGACCTGCGCACCGGCCGCCCCATGAACGCCACGGACCGGCTGCGCGTCGGCAGCGTCACCAAGACCTTCACCGCCACCGTGGTCCTGCAACTCGCCGCCGAGCACCGGCTGTCGCTGGACGCACCGGTCGAGCGCTATCTGCCCGGCCTGATCCACGGGCACGGATACGACGGCCGGCGGATCACCGTCCGCCGGCTCCTCCAGCACACCAGCGGCCTGCCCGACTACCTCGAAGCGCCCGAATGGGAACACCCCGAGGCGCTGCGCCACCGCCACTTCGAGCCGCGCGAACTCATAGCCCGCGCGCTCCGTTTGCCGCACCCGGAGCAGAGCTGGCACTACGCGACCACCAACTACGTGGTGGCCGGGCTGATCGTCCAGGCCGTCACCGGGCACTCCCCCGAGGCGGAGATCACCCGCCGCGTCATCGCACCGCTCGGGCTGCGCGACACCTACTGGCCCGGTGATGACTCCCGTGTCCAAGGACCCCATTCCCGGAGCTACTTCACCGACGCCGGGGGCCACCGGGTCGACGGCACCGACTGGAACATGACCTTCGGGGACGTCGGTGGCGCTCTGGTGTCCACGCCGGACGACCTGACGCGGTTCGCCACCGCGCTGTTCGGCGGCCGCCTGCTGCCCCCGGCGCAACTCGCTGAGATGCGGCGGACGGTGCCCGCCGACCCCGACCGGATCTGGCCCGGCGCGCGCTACGGGCTCGGGCTGATCACGACGCCGCTCCCCTGTGGCGGGGCCTGGTGGGGCCATGCGGGGACGGTGCCGGGCGGGCACCGGGCCCTGGTGGCCGTCGGGCCCGGTGGGCGCAGTGTCGCCGTGGCCCTGAACGAGACACCGGCCACGCTCCAGGCCGAGCTGGACTTCCTCGACGTCGTCGACAAGGCCTTCTGCGAGGAAGGCTCCCCTGCCGAAAGGACAACCGCATGACCACCTCCTTCGAAGGCGACAGGCGCGGGCGCCGCTTACGCCGTCGCGTGACGCGGACCGGCCCAATGGCCGCGCTGTGCCTGGCGGGGGCGCTCACCCTGGGGGCCGCCCCGGCATCCCCCGCCGCCCCCGCCGATCCCCTGGCCCGCTATCACCACCAGCACCTCACCTGGAAGAGCTGCCTGCTCGGCCCCGACGACGAGACCGGCAAGGAACTCGAACAGGCGGGCGCCCGATGCGCCGACGTCACCGTGCCGCTGGACTACACACGGCCCGGCGGCCGTACGATCACCGTCGCCGTCTCCCGGATCCGGGCCACGGACTCCGCGCACCGCGTCGGCGCGCTGCTGCTCAACAGCGGCGGTCCCGGCGGGCAGACGATCGGTGATCCGCCATGGGTGCGCAAGGCCATGAAGGACGTCGGCGGGCGGTACGACGTGGTGGGGGTGGACCCACGCTTCGTGGGCCGCAGCTCTGTGCTGGACTGCCAGTGGCCGACCGGCAGCATGATCCGCGGGGCGGGCAAGGACCGCGCCGGCTTCGACCGCATGGTGTCCTTCTCCGCCGACCTCGCCCGACGCTGCCGTGCCCACGCGGGCGACCTGGTGCCGTACGCGAGCACCCGCAACAGCGCCCGCGACATGGACGTGGTCCGGGCGGCCCTGGGCGAGCGGCGGATCTCCTATCTCGGCTACTCGTACGGCAGTTACCTCGGCGAGGTGTACACCACGATGTTCCCCGGCCGCACCGACCGGGTGGTGCTGGACGGCGTGATCGATCCCGCCCGCTACGGTCCCCGACTGCTGCGGGGCACGGAGGCCGCGGGGAAGCACGCCCTGCGCGACTGGGCGGACTGGGCCGCCGCGCACGACCAGGACTACGGCCTGGGCCGCACCGGGAGCGCGGTCCTCGCGACGGTGGAGCGGATCCAGTCGGCCGCCGAGCACGCTCCCCTGCGGGTGGGCGGGTACCGGGTGGACGAACAGATCGTCCCCACCCTCGTCTTCAACGGCCTCTCCCAGGACAATTCCCTGGCCTTCGGCGACTTCGCCCAGGGAGTGCGGGACCTGCGGCTCGCCGCCGAGGGGCACCCGGTGTCCCCGTCCCCGTGGCTGGCGGAGTCCCTCCGGTTCCTGCTGACGGGGCACGACTCCACGTACGGCAGCGCGCAGACGGCGGTCCTGTGCGGCGACGAGGCCGCGCCCCGCGATCCGGAGACCTACTGGCGCGATCTGCGGCAGGCCGGGACCGATGACCGGCTGTTCGCCCCCGTCACGAACGACATCAACGCGTGCGCGTTCTGGGACGCCCCCCGTGAGCGGCCCACCCGGATACGCGCCGACCTCCCGGCCCTGCTGGTCAACGCCACCGGCGACCCGCGCACGGTGTACCCCGGCGCCCAGGCGGTCCACCGTGCCTGGCCCAGCTCCCGGCTGATAACCCTGCACGACGCCGACCAGCACGCGGTGTTCGGCGTCTTCGGCAGCGCGTGCGTGGACGACGCGGTGAACGCCTACCTCGCTACCGGCCGCCTGCCGGCCACGGACACGTCCTGCCCCCGCGGCTGACGCGTCAGGGACACATCAGCACCCCGTCAGGGGCCGCTGCCATCCTCTTCTTGTGAACGGAACGGGGCACCATCCCGGACCGGGAACAAGGAGAGGTGCCCGGAGCGGTTGATCGGGGACCGACGAGCTCGCCTCAAGGTCGGACCTTCAGGGGTCCACGCAGGTTCGAATCCTGCCCTCTCCGCCAGCGTGCCCCGTCCTCGGTCCTCCGTCGGCGGAGACCAGGGCGCCACCGGGGGCCGCGGTCCCTCCCAAGCGCTGCGGAACATCTCATCCGCGTCACCGGCGGCGAGCGCCGGGGCCCGCGTCCCCGTTCGCTCCTCGACCGGCCGGGTGCCTTCCGTCCTGCCGGGCGCTGTCGCCTCGCCGCCGGTCGCCGGGGAACCTAACCTCGGAGTATGCCCCGGCTTCCCGCACACGTACGCGCCTGTCTGTTCGACCTCGACGGGGTCCTCACCCAGACCGCCAAGGTGCACGCGGCGGCCTGGAAGGAGATGTTCGACGCCTATCTGCGCGAGCGCGCGCGGCGGGAGGGGAGGGAGTTCGTGCCCTTCGACGCGGTGCGGGACTACGACGAGTACGTGGACGGCCGGCCGAGGGAGGACGGGGTGCGCACCTTCCTCGCGGCGCGTGGGGTGCGGCTGCCCGAGGGGTCCCCGGACGATCCGCCGGACGCCGAGACCGTGAACGCGCTGGGCACCCGCAAGAACGAGCTGGTGCTGCGCCGGATCCGGGAGGACGGCGTGGAGCCGTACGAGGGCTCGGTCCGCTTCCTGCACGAGGCCCGCGAGGCGGGTCTGGCGTGTGCGGTGGTGTCGTCCAGCGCCAACGCCCGGGACGTGCTCGCCGCGGCCGGTATCGCGGACCTGTTCGACGAGCGGATCGACGGGGTGGTGACACGCGAACGGCGGTTGCGCGGCAAACCCGCTCCGGACACCTATCTGGAGGCGGCCCGGGGACTGGACACGGAGCCCGGTGCGGCCGCCGTGTTCGAGGACGCGCTCGCCGGTGTCGAGGCCGGGCGGGCGGGGAGGTTCGGGCTGGTCGTGGGGGTGGACCGGGTGGGGCAGGCGGAGCAGCTGCGGGCGCACGGCGCCGACGTGGTGGTACGCGACCTGGCGGAGCTTCTGGAGTCGCCGTGATCACCCATCCCAGTTACACCGTCGAGCCCTGGTCGCTGCGCGAGACCGAGCTGAACCTGGACGTGCTCGCGCAGAGCGAGTCGGTGTTCGCGCTGTCCAACGGGCACGTCGGCTGGCGCGGCAACCTGGACGAGGGCGAGCCGCACGGACTGCCGGGCGCCTATCTCAACGGCGTCCACGAGCGGCACCCACTGCCCTACGCGGAGGCCGGTTACGGCTATCCCGAGTCCGGCCAGACGGCGATCAACGTCACCGACGGCAAGGTCATCCGGCTGCTGGTGGACGACCACCCGTACGACATGCGCTACGGCCGGGTCCTGTCCCACGAGCGGGTGCTGGACTTCCGTACCGGTGTGCTCAGCCGCACCGCCCGCTGGACCTCACCCGGCGGCCGCACGGTGCGCATCACCTCACGGCGGCTGGTGTCCTTCACCCAGCGCGCGGTGGCCGCGGTCGTCTACGAGGTGGAGCCGGAGGACGGACCGGCCTCGATCGCCATCCAGTCCGAACTGGTCGCCAACGAGCAACTCCCGCATGTCGAGGGCGATCCCCGCGTCGCCGCCGCGACCGGGTCCCCGCTGACGGCGGAGGAGCACTACGCCGAGGAGACCCGGCTGCGCCTCGTGCACCACACGGACCGCAGCGGGCTGCGGGTGGGCGCGGCGGCCGACCATCTGGTGGAGGGTCCCGACGGCACCCGCTGGTCGGCCCAGTGCGAGCCCGACGTCAGCCGGCTGACGGTGACCGCGGACCTGGCGCCCGGACAGCCGCTGCGGCTGGTCAAGTTCGTGGCCTACGGCTGGTCCGGTGAGCGTTCGCTACCGAGCATGCACGACCAGGTGGACGGGGCGGTGGCGGTCGCCGTCAGCACCGGCTGGGACGGTCTGGTCGCGGAGCAGCGGGCGTATCTGGACCGGTTCTGGGCGGGCGCGGACGTCGAGGTGGAGGGGGACGCGCAGATCCAGCAGGCGGTGCGGTTCGCCCTCTTCCACGTGTTGCAGGCGGCGGCCCGCGGCGAGAACCGGGCGATCGCGGCGAAGGGGCTGACCGGGACCGGGTACGACGGGCACTCCTTCTGGGACACCGAGTCGTACGTGATGCCGGTGCTGACGTTCACCGCGCCCGAGACCGTGGCGTCGGCGCTGTGCTGGCGGCACAGCACCCTGCCGGCGGCCCGCGAGCGTGCCCGTCAACTGGGCCTCCAGGGAGCGGTGTTCCCATGGCGGACGATCGACGGCGCGGAGTGCTCCGCCTACTGGCCGGCCGGGACCGCCGCCTTCCACATCAACGCGGACATCGCGCTGGCCACGGTCCGGTACATCGCGGCGACCGGCGACGAGGACTTCGAGCGCGGGGTCGGGCTCGACCTCCTGGTGGACACCGCCCGGCTGTGGCGCTCCGTCGGCCATCACGACCCGGAGGGCGTCTTCCACATCGACGGGGTCACCGGTCCCGACGAGTACAGCGCCATCGCCCGGGACAACCTGTACACCAACCTGATGGCCCGGCAGAACCTGCTGGCCGCAGCGGACATGGCCACCCGCCATCCGGAGCGGGCCGACGAACTCGGCGTGGACGACGAGGAGGCCGCGGCCTGGCGGGACGCCGCGGCCCGGATGGCGATCCCCTACAACGAGACCCTCGGCGTGCACGAACAGTCCGCCGGGTTCACGCACTTCCAGCGCTGGGACTTCGAGTCGACGCCGCCCGAGAACTACCCGCTCCTGCTCAACTACCCCTACTTCGACCTGTATCGCAAGCAGGTGGTGAAGCAGGCCGACCTGGTGCTGGCGATGATGGAGTGCCCGTACGCGTTCACCGAGGAGGAGAAGGCGCGCAACTTCGCCTACTACGAGGCGCTGACGGTGCGCGACTCCTCCCTGTCGGCATGCTGCCAGGCGGTGCTCGCCGCCGAGACCGGGCACCTCAGGCTGGCGTACGCCTATCTCGGCGAGGCCGCGCTGATGGACCTGGACGACCTGGAGCACAACACCCGCGACGGGCTGCACATCGCCTCCCTCGCCGGGACGTGGATCGCCCTCGTCGGCGGCTTCGGTGGCCTGCGCTGGCATCTCGGCGAGGACGAACGGCCGGACGTGCTCGGCTTCGCGCCGCGCCTGCCCGAGGCGCTGTCCCGGGTGAGGTTCACGGTGCAGTTGCGCGGGCGCCGGCTGACGGTGGACATCGCCCCGACACGGGTGCGCTACCGGCTGGCGGAGGGCGACCCGGTGACGTTCCTCCACTACGGCGACCCGGTCACCGTGACCGCCGACGCGCCGCAGGACCGCCCGGTCCCGCCCCCGCCGGTGCGCCCGGAGCCACAGCAGCCCCGGGGGCGCGGCCCGCAGGGGCCGGCCGAGCAGGACGAGACGTCGGAACAATAGGCCTGCACGCCAACGGGATTCAGCCCCCTCCGGGACGGCCGACCGGCCCTCACCCGGACGGGTACATCCGGCCAACAGTCACGGCCCGCACGCATGACCGGCCCCCAGGCGGTGAGACATCCGGTCATGGAGAGGAACATGGACGAACCGCCGCGGGGCGGCCCGTTACCGGGCGCCCCGCGTTTCCCGGCCGCTCCCGACGTGGTGTTCACGGCGGACTTCGCCTCCACGTCCCAGTGGGTCGCGGGCCGCTCGCGGGCGTTTCCGGGCGGCGGCCCGGCCCATCCGGACGAGGACAGGCTGGACCGGCTGGTACCCGACCCCGGCCACTGCCGCTCGGGTGTCTTCCGGGCCACCCCGCGGGCGGACGGCCGTTGGGACACGGGGCTGTTGACCACCGAGGGCAGTCAGGAGGGGTTCACCGTACAGCCGGGCGATGTGCTGGAGGCCCGGGTGCGGCTGCCCCGGGAGACCGGCGCCTGGCCGGCCATCCGGACCTGGCGGGACGGGGGTCAGGGCGTGGACGTTTTCGAGTACCACGTGGACAACCCCGACCATCTGGAGTTCACCAACCGCGTGCGCAGCGCCAGTTGTTACCTCCACGACGACGCGATCCGTCCCGGCGCCTGGGTGGACCTGCGCACCGAGTTCGGGCCCCGCTGCGTGATCTGGTCGCTGAACGGGGCCTCGGTGTTCGCGGACCACCGGGGCGTGGGGCAGGCCTGGCGGGCCCATCTCATCGTCGCCCTCTCGGTGTGCGCCGGGCGATATCATCCGCCACCGGAGCCCGGGACGAGCGAGATGTCGTTCGAGGTGGGCAGTCTGACCGTGCGCCGCCCCTTCGGAGGTGCGCGTACGGCGTACGCGCGTCCCGTGTGAGCCATTCCCCAGATCCCCCGGCGAAGGTGGTCCCGTCCATGCACGTGCCGAGTCTGCTCGCGGTGTTCGCCCACCCGGACGACGAGTCGCTGTCGGCGGGCGGGGTGCTGGCCCGGCACGCGGACGCGGGCGCCCGTACCGGGGTCGTCACGTCGACCTGGGCGGAAGGCACCGGCCGCGCCGCGGAGTTGGCCGACGCGCTGCGCATCCTCGGCGCCGGCGAGCCCCGGCTGCTCGGGTACGCCGACGCGCGGGTGCCGTGGTCGGCGCCGGGCCGCGCACGGTTCTGCGACGCGCCGCTGGACGAGGCCGTGAGCCGGCTGGTGGCGCACATCCGTGAGTTCCGCCCGGAGATCGTCGTGACCCACGATGCCTACGGAGGGCTGACGGGGCATCCGGACCATGTGCACACCCATCGGGTGACCGTGCTCGCGGCCCGTGCGGCCGGGCTCCCGCGGTTCCGTCCGGACGCCGGCGCCCCCTGGCAGCCGCGCGCGCTGTACCTGGCCACCCACCCGGACTCGGCCGTCGCGGTGCTGCGCGAGGTGGTCGGCACGCGCAGGACGGCGTACAGCGTGCCGGACGAGCTGATCACGGCGACGGTCGATGTCGGGCCCTGGCTGGAGCGGAAGACCGCCGCCGTCCTGGCGCACCGCTCCGAGGTGGAGCGCGGGGCCGTTCCGGGACTGCTCGCCGGCCTGTCCGCACCGGAGCGGCGGCGGCTGATGGGCACCGAGTGGTTCATCCGGCATGACCTCGCGACCCTGGCACCGGCGCAAACGGAGCTGACCGCCTGACCGCCGAGAGGCGGACGCACGTCCGATTGGCCATGCTGGGCTGAGAGTGGCAGTTCTCGCGACAAGGAGCACGGCATGCCGACGGACACGGTCGGACGATTCATGGCGGCCCTGGACCCCGATCAGCGGGAGACCATCGGCGCGAAGCCGCGCGCCGAGCAGGAGCAGCTGGCGGCGGCCTGGGAGCGGGAGCTGGAGGCGGACGACGAACTGGACACCCTGGACGAGCTGTCCCCACCGGCCGCGGAAGCCGAGGCGGCACGTCGCGTCCTGCACCGCGAGGCGGGCTGAACGACCGCCCCGGGACTCCCTCCGCCCGACCCACGAAGCCGCGTAGCGCCGACCGCCTCGACCCGTCACGCGGCGAGACGCGAGGCCCCACCCCCGAGACGGCCCCCGTCAGCGATCACGAGGCGAGGACGGACCGGCCACCGCCCCACCGGTGGTCCACGAGACCGAGTGGCGTCCGCCGGCCGGGCCCGAGGCAGGTCCTGGGCCGAGGCCCGGAGCGATCACCGTCCGGCCGTGAGACGGCCCGCCGTGCTCAGGGCCCGGCGAGCCGGTGGCGGAAGCCTGCCGCCTGGTCCGAGGCGCCCGCCCGGCCCCGTGTCCCGAGCCCGAGTAGCGCCGGCCACCCGGCCCTCCACGCCCCTGGGCCGAAGGGCCCGGCGAGCGACCGCCGGCGGACTCCGAGGTGGCCCGCCACGCCCTGGGCAGCACGCCGACGGCACCCGTCGCCCGGCGCCGAGGCGACCCGCCGCCCCCTGGGCCGAGAGGCCGGACGGCGGCCGTCGTCCGGCGCGGCGCGTCCGTCTCAGGCCCGCAGCGCGCTGTCCAGTTCCCGGATGTATCCGCCCACGCGGCCCCCTCCGGGAGGTGCGGGGGGCAGTCGGCCGAGTACGGCGGTGACCGCGGCGGGGGCGTGACCGCGCGCCCACGCGAGGGCGGCGGCGGCGACCGCCGGGTCCTCGGCGGCCGCCAGCTCCGCCGCCCGGGCCGCGTGTGCCGCCGCGCCGAGGATGTGTTTGACCTGGTGGGCGTCGGCGAGGGGGTGGAGGAACGCGGCGCCCGCCGCGTGGCTCGCGGCGCGGGCGGCGTCGGCGGCGACCGGTGAGCCGGCCTCCCGCGCCGCGCGGAACGCCGCGAAGGCGCAGCGACGCAGCGCCTGGGTGCGCCGGCCGCCGCCGGCGAAGGCGCGGGCCGCGTCGACGGCCTCGCGGGGGCGCGCGTCGGCGGCGACGCTCTGTTCGAAGAGGGCGAGTGCCCTGCTCGCGCAGTCGGCCGCGTAGCCCGTGATCTCCCGCAGTTCGTCCTCGGTCAGTTCTATCCGGTCCATCCGGTCCGCTTTCCCTGGCGTGGTCGGCATCGCCCCATCCTGCCGCGGCCCGGCCCCGCACCGCAGGACGTTGAGTCGGCCGGGATGGCCCGAACGGCCCCGTGGCGATCTCGGGGCGGACGCGGAGACTGGTGACCGAGCGGCCGGTGAGGCCGACGTCCTCTCGGGCAGGAGCTTCCTCGTCATGCAGCACCGCACCAGTGTCGTCATCAGGGGCCGGGCATGGTGACCACGACCGTCGACGCCGGCCCCGGTGCCGCGAGCGGGATCGCCGCGGCGGCGGCACGACCCGGCGAGCAGGTGCTGCGCGAGCTGGGCGTGGCCGAGACCGGGCTGGCCGAGGAGGAGGCGGAGCGGCGGCTGGTGCGCTGGGGGCCGAACGCGGTCCGCTCGCACCGGGCGCGCGGTCTGCTGGTCCTGTGGCACCAGGTGCGCTCCCCGCTGCTCGGCCTGCTGCTGGCCGCCGCGGTCGTGTCGTACTTCGTCGGCGAACGCAACGACGCGGTGATCATCGCGGTGATCGTCGCCCTCTCGGTCGGCCTCGGCTTCGTCAACGAGTACCGGGCGGAGAAGACCGCCGAATCCCTGCACGCCCGTATCCGGCACCAGGTGCTGGTGCTGCGCGACGGCCGTCCGCGGGAGGTCGACGTCACCCGTCTGGTCCCGGGCGACGTGGTGGACCTGCGGCTCGGCGACGTGGTGCCCGCGGATCTGCGGCTGCTGTCGGTGACCGAGCTGAACTGCGACGAGTCGGCGCTGACCGGCGAGTCCCTGCCGGTCGCCAAGGACACGGCGGCCGTGCCCGCCGGGTCCGCGCTCGCGGAGCTGACCGGGTGTGCGCTGATGGGCAGCGTGGTGCACGCGGGCAGCGGGCG
The DNA here is from genome assembly GCF_053598955.1 of Streptomyces sp. NPDC001056. Classification (NCBI taxonomy): domain Bacteria; kingdom Bacillati; phylum Actinomycetota; class Actinomycetes; order Kitasatosporales; family Streptomycetaceae; genus Streptomyces; species Streptomyces sp. NPDC001056. Next base: position 40,935 of record NZ_JBSFLI010000045.1, read on the forward strand.
GGGGGTGGTGGTCGCGACGGGCGCGCGCACCGAGTTCGGGGCGATCGCGGCCGGGCTCGGCGAGCACCAGCTGGAGACCGAGTTCCAGGTGGGACTGCGGCGTTTCTCCATGTTTCTGGTGTACGTCGCGGGCGCGCTGACCACGACGATCTTCGTGATCAACGTGGTGCTGCACAAACCGCTCATCGACGCCCTGCTGTTCTCCCTCGCGATCGCGGTCGGCATCACGCCCCAGCTGCTCCCGGCGGTGGTCTCCACCAGCCTCGCGGCCGGTTCGCGGCGGCTGAGCAAGCTCAAGGTGCTGGTCAAGCGGTTGGTGTGCATCGAGGACCTCGGGGACGTGGACGTCCTGTTCACCGACAAGACCGGCACGCTGACGCTGGGGCGCATCGAGTTCATGCGGCCGGTGCCGCTGGGCGACGACTCGGCGCAGGACGTGCTGCGCTGGGGGCTGCTGTGCACGGAGACGGAGTTCGACCAGGGCCGGGCGGTCGGCGGCAACCCGCTGGACGCGGCGCTGTGGGCCTCCCCCGCGGCCGACGCCCAGCGCGCGGCGGTGGCCGGGTGCACCAAGACGGGGCTGCTGCCGTTCGACCATGAGCGGCGGCTGGTCTCCGTGACCGTCACCGACGCCTCGGGCGCCGCGCTGCTGGTGACCAAGGGTGCCCCGGAGGCCGTGCTGGAGCGCTGCGGGCAGGTGCCGGAGGAGGCGCGTCGGCGGCTGGAGGCGGAGTTCGCGGCGGGCAACCGGGTGGTGGCTGTCGCCACGCGTCCCCTGCCGACCGCCGCGGCACCCACCGCCGAGGACGAGCGGGGGCTGCGGCTCGCCGGGCTGCTGGTCTTCCTGGACCCGCCGAAGCCGGACGCCGCGGAGGCGCTCGAACGGCTGGCCGCGCTCGGGATCGGCGTGAAGATCGTGACCGGGGACAATGCCGCGGTGGCCGTGAAGGTCTGCCACGACCTGGGGCTCGGCGAGGTCACCGCGCTCACCGGCACGGAGCTTGACGGCCTGGACGACGCCGACCTGACCGCCGCCATCGCCCGGACGACCGTGTTCGCGCGGGTGAGTCCGGAGCAGAAGGCGCGGATCGTCCGGTTGCAGCGGGAGACCGGCAGCGATGTCGCCTTCCTGGGTGACGGCGTCAACGACGCGCTCGCCCTGCACGCCGCCGACGTGGGTATCTCCGTGGACTCGGCCACCGATGTCGCCAAGGACGCGGCGGACATCATCCTGCTGGAGAAGAGCCTCGGCGTCCTCGCGAACGGGGTAGCCGAGGGGCGGCGCATCTTCGCCAACACGATCAAGTACGTGCTGATGGGGACGTCCAGCAACTTCGGCAACATGTTCAGCGCCGCCGGTGCCTCCCTCTTCCTGAGCTTCCTGCCGATGCTGCCCTCGCAGATCCTGCTGAACAACCTGCTGTACGACACCAGCCAACTGGCCATTCCCACCGACGAGGTGGACGAGGAGCAGGTCCGCCGCCCGGCGCACTGGGACCTCGCGTTCATCCGCCGGTTCATGCTGTGCTTCGGCCCGATCAGCTCGGTGTTCGACTTCGTCACCTTCGGGGTGATGCTGTGGGTCTTCCACGCCGGGCCCGCGCAGTTCCGCACCGGCTGGTTCGTGGAGTCCCTCGCCACCCAGACGCTGGTCATCTTCGCGATCCGCACCCGGCGCAGCCCGTTCTGGCGCAGCCGGGCGAGCCTGCCGCTGGTGCTGACCACGCTGGCCGTGGTCGTCGTGGCAGCCGTACTGCCGATCACCCCGCTCGCCCCCACGCTCGGCTTCCAGCGGCTTCCCCTCGGCTACTTCGCCGCGCTGGCCGGGATGGTGGTGTGCTACCTCGTCCTGGTGGAGGTGGCCAAGCGCCTCTTCTACCGGACCCGGCCCGGCGAGGCCGGCCCGCGCGCCGCGGTCGGCCGCCGCCACCTGCGGCGCCGCGCGGCCCGCTTCAGCACGGTCGGCCGAGTGGCCCACTGAAGGACGCCTCGCGGGACCCTGCCGCCGGGTCCCGCGCCGTCGGCGGCTACTGTCACCTGTCGTCCGGTGTGCTCCCTATAGGCAGGTGGAGGCAGCTTTTCCATGTCTGGTCACGCGACGGCCGTCGTAGCGGTCGGGAGCCTGCCGGAGCTGACACCCGCGCGAGCGCTGACATCGTGGCAGGTCGATGTGCCCGCGCTGATCCTGATCGCCCTGCTGGGCGGTCTGTACGGCTGGGGTGTGCTCCGGGTGCGCCGGGCGGGCGGCACGTGGTCGCCGGGCCGGACCCTCGCGTTCACGCTGCTGGGCCTCGGCGGGCTCGCGGTGGCCACCATGTCGAGCCTCGCGGTCTACGACCATGTGCTGTTCTGGCCGGCCGCGGTGCAGAACGTCCTGCTGGACCTCATCACCCCGCTCGGCCTGGCCCTGGGCGATCCGCTGCGGCTCGCCGTCGAGGCGCTGCCCGGCGGAGGGGCCGGGCGGGTGCAGAAGGTGATGACCGGCCGGATCGTACGACTGCTCACCTTCCCCCTGGTCAGTACGGCCCTGGTGCTGGGGACCGAGCTGACGGTCTATTTCACGCCGTACTTCGCCACGGCCCTGCGCGTCGGCTGGCTGCACGAGCTGATGTACCTGCACCTGCTGGCGGCCGGTTCTCTGTTCGTCGTACCGGTGCTCACGCGTGAGGAGGCGCTGCCCACGTGGTGCAGCCACCCGGTGCGTGCGGCACTGGTGTTCCTGGACGGCGTCATCGACGCGGTGCCCGGCCTCGTGGTGATGACGCACGGCACGCTGATCGCCGGGGCCTGGTACCTGCACCACGCGCCGGCCTGGTCGCCGGACGTCCAGCGGGACCAGCAGATCGGCGGCGGCGCCATGCTCAGCATCGCCGAACTGGTCGCACTGCCTTTCCTGCTGGCGATCCTCGTGCAGTGGGCGCGCGCCGAACGCGTCCAGGCCGCGGCGCTCGACCGGCGTCTGGACCGTGACCTCACGCCGGTGGTGTCCCCGGCGCCCGCTATCGGCCGCACCGACGGCGCGTCCGACGGGGCCGAGGCCGTGCGGGTACGGCCCTGGTGGGAGACGGAGCAGAACGAGGTGGCCGCCCGGATCCGCCGCCAGCACGGCGAGGACTGACCGGCCGGATCAGGGCCGCGCGCCCCGGGCGAGGATCACGGCGTAACGGCATTCGGTGTCGGTGGTGTTGGCGAAGACGCGCGGGGCGGGATCGCCGAGTTCGAGGGTGTCCCCCGGGCCGAGTTCGTGGATGTCGTCACCGTCGTGGAAGCTCAGCCGCCCGTCGAGGACCCAGACGACCTGGCGTACGAAGGCGAAGGCCGCGGCCGGGTACGGCACCCGGGCGCCCGCGGGCAGCCGGATCTCGGCGACCTCCGCGGGGAAGCGCGGGCCGGTGATCTGGCGGCGCCGGTAGCCGGTGGCGGGGTCCCGCCATTCGGGCGTCTCGGTACGACGGCACACGCCCGCTTCCCCGTCCGTGTCCTGAGCCCGCTCCGGCCGGGCGCCTTCCGCGAGGGCGAGCAGGGAGGCGATGCTCAGCTGGAAGGCGGCGGACAGCTTGCCGAGCACCACGGCGGTGGGGCTGCTCTCACCGCGCTCGATCCGGTTGATCATGGCGCGGGAGACGCCGGACGCCTCCGCCAGCTGGGCCAGGGTCCAGCCGCGCCGTTCCCGCTCGGCGCGGATGCGGGCCGCGATCCGACCGACCAGGGGATCTACTATGTTGGACATGCTTCCAATATATGAGAGAGATCGTGTGGCGACGGTGCGCCCGGCGTGCGCCGGTGACGCGGAGGCGGTGCGCGCGATCCGCAACCACGCGATCGAGCACTCGACGGCCCTGTGGACCGAGACCCCGCAGTCGCCCGCCGAGGCCGAGGCATGGCTGGCGAGGCACCTGGAGCGCGGTTCGGCGTTCGTGGCCGAGGCCGACGGCGAGGTGGCCGGGTTCGCCACGTTCGCGCCCTGGCGGGAGCTGGAGGGCTACCGGCACACGGTGGAGGACTCGGTCTACGTCCGCGAGGGCCGGCACGGGCTCGGCATCGGCTCCGCGCTGCTCGACGCGCTCATCGCGGCGGCGCGCGAGGCGGGCCACCACCTCGTGATCGCCGGTATCGAGGCGGGCAACGCCGCGTCGATCCGGCTCCATGAGCGCTTCGGCTTCGAGCACGCCGGGACGGTGCGGGAGGCCGGCCTCAAGTTCGGCCGCCGGCTGGATCTGACGCTCATGCGGCTGGCGCTGGGCTGAGCCGGGACGCCTCGTTCCTGGGCTGGTCAGGCGCCTCCCGAGATGCGGGGCGCGGCGGGCGGTCGTTTACTGAAGCCCGCCCGGTGCGTTGCCGAACGCCACCCGAGGGCGCCGTGGGCGGTGGAGGTGGAGCGGGCGTGAGCGGCACGGTCGGGCAGTCCCCCGCGGCCGACGACCCGGCGCGGCTGCTGCTGAGCCGCGGCTATCTCCGGCTGCTTCCGCTGTCGCTGGGGCTCGGCGTGCCCATCGCGCTCGCCAGTTTCTTCTTCGTCGGCCTCCAGCACTGGATCCAGAACCTGGTGTGGCAGGAACTGCCACACACCCTCGGCCTCGGGCGCGCCCCCTGGTGGTGGCCGCTGCCCGCGCTGACGCTGGCCGGACTGATCCTCGCCCCGATCGTCACCCGGCTGCCCGGCGCGGGCGGGCATGTCCCGGTGCACGGTCTCGGCGGGGACCCCATCGGACCGCGCGCCCTGCCGGGCGTGGCGCTGGCCGCCGTACTCACCCTGCCACTGGGCGTGACCCTCGGCCCGGAGGCGCCGCTGATGGCGGTCGGGTCCGCGCTCGCGCTGCTCGGTGTGCGGGCGCTGCGACGGCATCCGGCGGATCCCGCCTCGGCGAAGGTCGTGGCCACCGCGGGTTCCACGGCGGCGATCTCCACCATTCTGGGCGGTCCGGTGGTGGCGGCCATCATGGTCGTGGAGGCCGTCGGACTCTCCGGGCCCCGGCTCGCCGTGCTGTTGCTGCCCTGTCTGACCGCGAGCGGGGCGGGCGCGCTCGTGTTCACCGGGTTCGGCCACTGGACCGGCCTGTCGACCGGCGCCCTCGCGCTGCCGACGGTGCCGCAGGACACCCTCCCGGACGCGGGCGACTTCCTGTGGGGGCTGCCGGCCGCCGCGCTGGTCGCCGTACTCGTCTCGACGGCCCACCAGTTCGGCGAGCGCACCCACCGGTGGACCTCCACGCGCGCCACGGCGATCCGCACGTCGGCCTGCGCCATGGCCGTCGGAGTCTGTCTGACGGCGTACGCCCTGCTGACCGGCCGCTCGCCCGAGGAGGCGGCGCTGTCCGGACAGACGACGCTCGGGCAGATGGCCGAGGACCCGCGCGGGTGGTCCGTGCTCGCGCTGGTGGCGCTGGTCCTGTGCAAGGCGCTCGCCTGGGGCATCAGCCTGGGCAGCCTGCGCGGCGGCCCGATCTTCCCGGCCGTGCTGATCGGCGTGGCGACCGGGCTGGCCTGCGCGGGCCTGCCGGGACTCGGCGCCGCGCCCGCGTTCGCGCTGGGCATCACGGCGGCGGCGACCGTGGTCACCGGGCAGCCCCTCACCAGCTGCGTCCTGGCGGTGCTGCTGCTCGGACGCGACGCGTACAACCAGATGCCGCTCATCGTGCTGGCGGCGGTGACCGCTCTGCTCGTCGGCCGGCTGCGGTCCCGCCGCCGGCTGGAATGCGCGCCGGCCGACGCATGACGGACGGCGTCCGAGCGCCACGCGCGCCGGGGGCCGCTAGCCGCGGCCCCCGAACCGCCAGGCGTGGACCTCGATTTCGGCGTAGCGGTCCCGGGTCAGCAGGGCGCGGGCGGCGGCCGGGCCGGGGGCCCGGAGCAGGGCCGCCGTGCCCAGCCAGAGGGCGGCGTCGTCGGAGAGCAGAGGGCCGTAGGCGATCAGGTCGTCGCCGCGCCCGGCCGGAACCGTGAGGTCGGCGGGCTCGCCCGCGCCGAGCCCGAGGACCAGGTAGCGGTTGCCGCCGGTGCGTCCGCCGGGAAAGTCCCACATGGTGCGCCCGAGCAGATTGCGCCAGCGCCGCAGCAGCACGTCCCGGTACACGCCCGCCTGGTAGCCGGGCTCGTCGAAGGCGAACGCGCGGGCCGCGGCGGGATCCGGCAGATCCAGGATGTGCACGCTGCCGGTGGGCACCTCGCCGTCGGCCGCGAGCGTCGGGCCGCGGGCGATCATCTCCTTGTCGTACCGGTCCATGTACGACCAGTGCTCCTCCAGCAACTCCATGCGGAGCGCGAGGGAGTCGGAGCGGTCGCGGTGGTGGCAGAGGAACTCCATGCGCACACTCTCTCGCGCCGATCGCCACCGCTTCACGCCCTTTTCCCGCACCGGGGACGGTCCCGTCCGGGCGGGCGGGAACCCCGCGGGCGCTCCACGTGCGGCACCGGGAGAAACCGTGCACTGTGGGAACGTCGGCCGTCCGCCCGCCGGCCCGACGGCCCGAAGATGCCGAGGAGAACCGATGTCCGATGCCGTAGCGCCCCCGCAACCGGTACTGGAGCCCGCGGCGGCCGAGTTCGCGGCGGCGACCGCGAAACCGCCGTTCCTGTTCGACCTGCCGCCCGCGGAAGGCCGTAAGGCGGTCGACGAGGTGCAGTCCGGGGACATCGGGAAACCGGCGGTCGACGAGGAGTGGATCACCGTCTCGGGCGGCCCCACGGGCAGCGTACGGGCGCGGATCGTCCGGCCCCCCGGCTCCTCCGGCAGCCTCCCGGTCATCCTCTATCTGCACGGCGCCGGCTGGGTGTTCGGCAACGCCCACACCCACGACCGCCTGGTGCGCGAACTCGCCATCGGGGCGCAGGCCGCGGTGGTCTTCCCGGAGTACGACCTCTCCCCCGAGGCCCGCTACCCGGTCGCCATCGAGCAGAACTACACCGTCGCCCAGTGGGTGGTGGAGCAGGGCGCGACCAAGGATCTGGACGGCTCGCGGATGGCGGTGGCCGGGGACTCGGTCGGCGGCAACATGAGTGCCGCCCTCACCCTGATGGCCAAGGAGCGCGGCGGTCCCGCGCTGGTCCAGCAGGTGCTGTTCTACCCGGTCACCGACGCGAACTTCGACACGCCGTCCTACCACCAGTTCGCCACCGGCTACTTCCTGCGCCGC